>JAFXYP010000071.1 GCA_017541665.1 Lentisphaeria bacterium
GAACACCGCCACGAGGTCGGGATCGAAGTCCCCGATCAGGGTCATGTTCTGGTAGATCGCGTCCGCCGTGCCCTGGTACCATTCGCGTTCGCGGGTCTGCATCTGGGCGGGTACCGGGATGATGAAGTGGCCGCGCTGCTGGGCGTTCGAGAGGTTCCATCCGTTGATGATGTGCTCCATCAGGCTCTGCGATTTGAACTGGGTCAGCACGAAGATGCTGTCGATGCCGCTGTTCACGAAATTGCTCAGCACGAAGTCGATGATGCGGTATTTGCCGCCGAACGGCACCGCGGGTTTCGCGCGCTGGTCGGTCAGGGGGGCCAGGCGTGTGCCTTCGCCGCCTGCGAGGATCATGGCCAATACAGATGTTCTCATAGTTCAAACCTCCTGGATGTCTTTTATAAACGGATCGCTTTTCTATTTTAGAAAATATACCCCCGTCCGAAGCAAAGTCAAGGCGGAAACGGAAAAAAAGCCGGAAAAGCTGATTTCCGGGTCAAAATCGCGGTTTGCCGGATAACCCACTCCGAGCCGAACGAGAGATGCCTGTCCGGGAAACGGCTAACCTGTGGAAACGATGCCACGGCGCCGTTGTTTTTTCATCGTTGTCTTACTTATTAGCGACGCCGTGAAACCGGCATCCGATGTTGCCGCAAGCGTCGTCAAGTCTGCTCATAGTCTTATCTGACTACCGTGCTCTGCAGACCCTCTCGATGCGGTTTTTTTCATCCGGGAAACGCGAAAAAAACCATCATGCACTCCGAAACACAAGAGAAAAACATATCGAATTATGATTTGTGTTTTTCGCCGGAAAAATGAGAGAAAAGCGGCTGACAAAACAATCGTCAAAACAGTCCGTCATTTCATTCGTCATATTGTCAGTTCTATGACAATAAACGAATTGCAAATGACGGATAAGTCGTCATTCCTGCCGGTCATTTCCTTGCGTCCCGTCCTCTTCCGGCATAGCTTCGAAGTCTATTTCAAGTGGAACAGGCGACTGTTCCGCGACGAGTTTTTCGGCCTCTTCCGCGGTCAGGACTTGGACGGTCCCATCGGAATACAGGACGAGTACGCCGTACTTTTTAAACCAGCCGCACCATCCCGCATGAATCATGTGATGGACATCGGGACGGCACATGGCGACCGGGACCGGGTTCGCAGTCGCACTCCTGCCGTCGATGTGCCGGAAAAAGAGCTCGGCGGGCACCGGAAAAACATGATACGGTTCTTTGGTTGCCGCGCAGAGAAGAAACTCTTGAAGGAACTCTCTCTGTTGCACCATCTCACGGACCAGATCGCGGACCGTCAGTTTCTTCAACGTCTCCGGGTCTTTTTTCGAGGCGGTCTTGTACATGGATTCTCCCAACATGGACAAATGGGATGTGCATTTGGCGGTAATGGCCATCCCTTTATAGTATCTCGGACGGAGTTCAATGAGAAGAAACCACGCGAGCGCCACGATCAGGAGGATGATACAAATCTTCCGGAAGCAGAGGTCATGAAACTTGAACTGACTTTTCCAATCCATCGTCATCTGCCTTTCAGATAAACAATTACCATATTGGAAACAGTTGGGGCGTTATTGCCCTGAAAGTGGTCCGTGCAAAACGTGCACAGACCACTCGGGCGGGACGTCCGGCTTACTCCTCTTCGGCGCGGGAGAGGAGTTCTTCGCGGAAGGCCTTGGTGTAGAACGCGCCGCAATGCGCGCCGTTGGAGAACCAGGTGATGCGGTCTCCGAGCGTCTCGTCGAGGAACTTGCGGTCGGCGTCGTTGATGAGGATATCGTCCCAGGAATGGATCATGCGTATGGACTTGTTCTCGCGGAGCGTCTTTTCGACGGCGCGGAGCCCGGATTCGGCGGCGAGCCGGTCGAGGTCGGCTTCGGATTTGCCGATCTGCGGGAAGAGGAAGCGCGTGATGTACTCCATGAACCCGATGTCGCCGATCTCGCGGTAGAAGTCCTCGCGGTTGAACATGGTGCAGGGGGACGTGATGCCGGGGAGGGGATATTTGCCCTCGCGCTGGGTCTTCTCCAGGAGCTCGTCGATGCAGCTCTGGAAGGAGAATGCCACGAAGAACTTGGCGGTGTCGTCGGAGACGAGCGGCGGACGCGTGAACGTCTCCGGCTGTTCGGGATCGAATGGCGGGATCACATGGTCGGTAAGGACGCTCTGGAGCCCGGCTCCGGTGGAGACCTTCTCCACGGCCTCGTCGAAGGTCCATTTTTTCGTCGCGTCGGCGTAGCTGTCCGCGGTTTTGAGCGCGACGAGCAGATCGGCGGGCGGATTGATCGGGAGATAACGGCTGATGCCGAGGGTGTTCTCCTTTTCCTCCATGGCGGCGATATGGCAGAGCTCAAGCGCGCCCATGGACCAGCCGGCGAGGACGATCCGCGGGTCCTTGATCTTTTCGTTTTCGCGGAGGTCGGCGAGGATCCGCTGGAGGATGGTGCGCATTTTCTCGGCGTCGCGCGGGGTGTATCCGGGCAGCTTGCCGTCGGTGGCGGTCATGATCCGCCAGTTGAAGCCGTTGTCGACCAGGACGACGCTGTAGCCGGCGTTGTAGAATTCCTCGGCTGTGGCGAGCGCGGTCTGGCCGTTGTAGATGCTGCCGATGCCGGGGATGATGATGGCGAGCTTTTCAGGCGGGACCGCGTCCTTGTCCTTCGGCTTCGGAGCCTCGAAGAACCCGTATCTGAGGCGGGAACGGTCGGGATCGTCGCCCGCCTTCACCTTGCGCGTGTGGATCTTGTCCTCGAAGTCGGAGTTGAAGATGGAGAGGCGCGCGTACCACCAGTCATGGTCCTTCTGCGGCACGAAGTAGATGGCGCGGAGCGTGTCGGCGACCGGTCCGAGCGAATGATAGTCCTTCAGGAACTTGTAGCGTCCGTGCAGCCCCTGGGGGCGCGCCGTGGCCTGTTCGGGCGGGAGTTCGGGCAGGCGGTCATGGTAGACGTCCTTGGCGTAGTCGTAGTACCACTTGTCGAGCTGGAGTTCGCGGTTCAGGAGCGACAGCATCACGTAGGTGCGGTACGGGTCGGCGGCGCCCTTGATCGCGGTCACGAACTTCGGGTGCATCGCCACGACGTTGTTGACGTACGCCCAGCTGGAATACGGCAGGTAGGTGCGGATGTCCAGCAGGTAGTCGAAGATGCTGCCGATGTCGTCGCGGACGTTGATATGGCGGCTGCCGGGGATGATCAGGCGGCAGCCCGGGTCGATGCCCCAGGTGGCGAACATGCGCCCGAAGTCGGCGTCGGTCTTGTAGAGGTGGAACCAGTATTCGGCGGGGTCGAAGAGCCCGGCGATGCCGATGGTGGAGTTCAGCAGGAAGCGCCCGGTCTCGACGCCCGCGCATTCCCATTCGGCGCTGCCGAGCGAGGAGATCGCGCGGCCGGGGAACGCGAGGTTGTGGCAGGCGTTTTCGATGCACTGGATCACAGGGCGCGGCAGGATGCTGGACCAGATCCAGCCCAGCGGACGCGCGATGTAGTCCATGATCACGCAGTCGACCTCGAACATGCTCCGGTTGAAGCCTTCGAGCGGGTCGTGCCCGGAGAGGTCGCCGATCAGGCGCGCGGTCGGCCAGGGCCCGGCGCCGATGGGCTCCTCGAGCGCGGCCTCGTCAGTCTTCTGTTCGGGCTCGGAGCTCCGGCACGCGCCCAGAAGCAGCGCGAAAACGATCATGAATGCGGCCAGAAGACTGTTCCAGAATTTCGATTTCATAACGGTGCTCCTTTCCTGAATGCCGGCGGGCGTATGTCTGCGGACGATTGGTTTCTATGAGGGGCGGAGATTATTCTCCGGATTTATCTTTCTTCGGTTCGGCGGCGGTCTCGTCATCGTGGGCGGGGCAGGCGCAGCCGATCCACTTGGCGCAGCCGGTCGGGTCGCAGCCGTCGAAGCAGAACGTACAGAGCTTGCACTTCGGGAGTCCGATGGCCTCGACGAGCTGGTCGATGGTCTGGTATTTCAGGGTGGTAAGACCGAGCTTCTGCCGGATTTGTTCCACCATGCGCTCATAACGCGGCGTGCCGGCTGTGATGTATTCGCGCAGGACCTCCGGCGAGGGTTCGCCGCCTTCGAGTTCGGCGATGATGCGGCGCGCGGCGAGATCCATGACGGAGCGCGAACGCGAGAAGTTGAGGAAGAGGCAGGGGAACGCGAGCGGCGGGGAGGCGGAGCGCAGATGCACTTCCTTCGCGCCCCGGTTCAGCAGGCGGCGCGTGACGTCGCGGAACTGCGTGCCGCGGACGATGGAGTCGTCGCAGAAGAGCAGGCGTTTTCCCTCGATCTGGTCCTGCACGGGGAGCAGCTTCATCTTCGCGATGAGGTTACGGTGGGACTGCACCTGCGGCATGAAGCTGCGGAGCCAGGTGGGCGTGTATTTGACGAGGGCGCGCAGGTAGGGGCGGCCCTTCTTGTTGGAGTAGCCGATGGCGTGTGCGACGCCGGAATCGGGCACGCCGCAGACGGAATCGACGTCGACGTCGTCGTGGGCGGCGATGCGCGCGCCGTTTTCGTAGCGCACGGTCTCGGTGTTCCGCCCCTCGTAGTCGGAGGAGGGATAGCCGAAGTAGACCCAGAGGAACGAGCAGATCTGCATGGTCTCCTCGGGTTCTTTCAGCTGCGCGACGGATTCCGCGTCGATGAGCGCGATCTCGCCGGGCCCGAGGTCGCGAATGAACTCGTAGTCGAGGTTCGGATAGGCGGAAGTCTCCATGGAGACCGCTATGGCGCCGGGCTTTTTCGCGACGGAGACGGGCGTGCGGCCGTAGCGGTCGCGCGCGGCGTAGATTTTGCCGTCCGACATCACGAGCATGGAGCAGGAGCCCTTGATGCGGTGCATGGCATAGGCAATGCCGTCCTGGATGGTCTTCTGCGTGTTGATGAGCGAAGCGACGACCTCGGTCGGGTTGTGCTCGCCGTTGCTGTGTTCGGCGAAATGGATGTGGTGTTCCTCGATGGCCTGCCGGGTCAGCTCTTCGATGTTGTTGAGCTTGCCGACGGTCACGATGCTGTACATGCCGAGGTGGGACGCGATCAGGAGCGGCTGGTCGTCCATGTCGCTGATGACGCCGATGCCGCACTTCGCGCCTCGGAACATCTCAAGCTCGGGTCCGAACTTGGACCGGAACATCTCGTTGGAGATATCGTGAATGGAACGGATGATGGAACCGTAGGGATTGGTGACGGCCATGCCGCCCCGGACCGTACCCAGGTGAGAGTGATAATCGACCCCGTAGAAGAGGTCGTCCACGCAATCACCGTTTGAGACAACGCCGAAAAAACCGCCCATTTCGAGCTACTCCTTAAAGTTTTTGGGACAGGGATAATGCAATGCTATAATATAGCATGATTCCGGCTAAAAACGAATTGTTTTTTCCGAAAAAAAAGCGTTCCGGCGAATTTTTTTGAATCGCGGGCCGGAAAAAGCGTCCTCTCCGGCCTTTTTTTCAAAAAAAACGGTAAAAAACAGCAAATCCGGCTTTCATAAATCAGGAATCGTGCTATCTTACTTTGTTATGTTGTAACGAAACGACGGAGAGGAATCAGAATGGAAATCAATCAGGACGAAGAACGCAGCGTGTGGAATTTCGGGAATTATCTCCGGACTGCATTGTTCCTGCTGTTCGCCTGTGCCATATTATCCCACGACAAAACGGATCTGGCTCTGCTGGAGGGCGGGATCAGCGGACCTGCGATCTACCATAACTGGATCGGATTCCTCGGCGCTCATGTTTCCCGGGCCTTTTTCTACACGTTCGGGCTGGCGACGTACCCCTTCCTGTTCATCGTGTTCCTGCTTCTGCTCCGGCGGTTCGTCCCCGGGCTGCCGCGGCGCGGCACGCTGTGGTGGGCGCTTCCCGTGATCCTGCTCGGTTCCTCCATGCTGTTCGCCATGTGGCCGCAGCAGTTCATCGCGGAGACGGACCATCTGGGCATCGGTCGCATGGAGCAGTCCTCGCTGGCGCTGTCCGGCGGCGTGGTGGGGGCGGCCCTGGCCGCCCCGCAGGCGGGTACGTTCCCGGATGCCGGACTGGTCCGCCGTTACATCGGCGACGTGGGCACGATCCTCGTTGCGCTGGCGTTCCTGCTTCCCGGAGTTGTTTTCCTGTTCATCCGCGACTGGCTTCCGATCCTCATGATCGCGTTCAAGCCCGATTCCGGTCCGCACGACGCGGCGGAAGAGGAGCCGCAGAAACAGCCCGCGGGACACACCGGCCGCATTTACACGCCCGAGAATCCCGAAGGGGAAGACTGGAATCCGGCGCCATCCGCGCCCGAGATCCATCAGTACGCAGATGCGGAATCCGGCAAAGTCGAAGATTTCGGTCCGCAGGAAAACAAACCGTCCAAGTTCAAGAATTTCATCGGCGCGTTCCTCGGTCTCCGCAGGGCGCCGTCAAAGACGCCCGCAAAGCCAACCCCCTCGGGCGAATCGGACGAATACGAGGACGATGCCATCGTCGCTCCGCCGGTCCGGCCTCAGGCGCAGGCCGTGAACAGGCCGTCGGCTGTCATCCGCGACCCGGACGAGGTCGTCGCGCCGCCGCAGAAACGCAGAAACGTCCAGCCCGCGCCGGGATCCGTCATCCGCGATCCTGACGAGCTTGTCGTCACGCCGCGCCCGAAACCCGTCCCTGCTCCTCAGCCTGTCCCTGCTCCTCAGGCTCAGGAGGAGTACGATGAACCGGACGAGCCTGCAATTTTCCCCGCGGAAGAACCGGAACAGGAGGACATCGAGGACGAGGAACCCCCGGCTCCCGTGCCTTCGCCCAAACCCGCACGCCATGCGGTCCCCGTGCAGACCTTCGCCGAAAACAAGAAGAAATTCGACCGCGCCTCCCCGCCGCCTGCCCCCGCCGACGAGCCCGCGCCTCCGCCCCCTGTCTACGAGGAATACCATCTGCCAAGCCCGATGCTGCTGGAACGCCACGGCGACGAGATCGCCACGGAGGACAAGAAATATATTCAGAATGCCACGGACCGTCTGGAGGAGACGCTTCAGAGCTTCAACGTCGACGGCATCATCTCCGACATCACCGTCGGGCCGCGCGTCACGCAGTTCGAAATCTCGCTTTCGCCCGGCGTCAAGGTCGAAAAGATCACCGGCATCCAGAACAACATCTCGATGGCACTGGCGGCGCAGAGCATCCGCATCCGTGCGCCGATCCCCGGCAAGAGCGCCGTCGGCATCGAAGTCCCGAACAAGGTGTCGAACACGGTCTATCTACGCCCGCTTCTGGAGTCCGCCACGTGGCGCGAGTCCCGCGCCGCCATCCCGATCCTGCTCGGGCGCGACATCGCGGGCTCCGTCTACCTGACCGACCTTTCGAAAGCGCCGCACCTGCTGATCGCCGGCTCCACCGGCTCCGGCAAGTCCGTCTGCATGAACACCCTCATCATGAGCCTGCTTTTCCGGTTCTCGCCGGACGAGCTGAAGCTCATCATGGTCGACCCGAAGGTCGTGGAGCTGGAGATGTACCGTCCGATCCCGCACCTCATCACTCCGGTCGTGAACGATCCGAAGAAGGTGCCGCTGGCGCTCCGCTGGGGCGTCAACGAAATGGAGCGCCGCTACCTGGTGCTGGCGAAGGTCAAGGCGAAGAACCTGGCCGCGTTCAACTCCCGCCCGCCGGACCCGCAGCCCGTCATCGACGACTACGGCGAGGTGATCCCGCCGAAACTGCCCATCCTGATCATCATCATCGACGAGCTCGCCGACATCATGATGACGGATGCGAAGAGCGATGTGGAGCAGAGCATCTGCCGCATCGCCCAGAAGGGCCGCGCCGCCGGAATCCACCTGGTCATCGCCACGCAGTCGCCCCGCAAGGAGGTCGTCACCGGCCTCATCAAGGCGAACATCCCCACCAAGATCGCGTTCCGCGTCAGCAACGGCATGGACAGCCGCGTGATCCTGGATGCCATGGGCGCGGAGAAACTGCTCGGCAACGGCGACATGCTGTTCAACCCGCCTGGCGGCGCCAATCTGGAACGCATCCAGGGCGCCTACGTCTCCGACCACGAGATCGCCGATGTCATCGACGAGGTCGCGGCGCAGCGTCCGCAGGTGTTCAACGAAGGCATCTTCGCGGGCGGCGACGAGGAGGACGAGGACGACGACCCCAAGGGCCGCCACGGCAAAGGTAAGGCCGGCAGGGGCGGTTCCCGCCACGACGGATACGACGACGAACTGGACGACTACGACGACTACGACGGCATGGCGAATTCCGACGTCATCAAGGCCGCCGCGGACAAGTATCTGGAGCCCGACGACCCGCCCATCATGGTCAAGGCCCTCGAAATCATCATCAACGACCAGCAGGTCAGCACGTCCTATCTCCAGCGCAGACTCGGCATCGGCTACAACAAGGCCGCCGATATCATTGATAAACTTGAGCAGCGCCATGTGATCAGCGCCCCGCTTCCCGGCGGGCAGAAACGTTCCATCCTGATCACGGACGGCCTGGAAACGCCCAATGACTGAGGTATCGCAATATGATCGACCCTGAAGATCCCGCAGCAAAAAACGAACAGGAACTGAATCTCTTTTCCGATCCGCCCCGCCCCGGGGAGACGTCCGCCGGGCCCGAGTCCCCTGCTGCCGCAGTCCCGGAAGAAGCGGGGGAAACGCCTCCGGTTGAACTGCCCGCGCAGGAATCGCCGGCGGAAACGTCCGTGCAGGAAACAACCGTGGAACCGGTTCCGGCGGACGCAAATCCGGCGGATGCTCCGGTGATCGCGCCGCCTCCGCCCCGCAAACAGCCCGCCTCCCTGCGGCCCGGCATCGTTTCTCCACGCCCCGGTCGGGCTGCGTTCCCGCCGTCCGCCCCCGCTGCGGATTTGCGAACCCGCAAGCCGCTTCCGCAGCCGCTTCAGCCGGGCCAGTCGCTGGGGCAGATGCTGACGGCCATCCGCAATGCGCGCGGGCTGCCCCTGGAGGAAGTCGCGCTCGCCACACGCATCCGCATGGAATACCTCATCGAACTGGAAGCGGACGAGCTTCTGAAGAGGCTCCCGCCCGTCTACATCTCCGCCTATGTCCGCAAGCTCATCGAAGTCTATGACCTCTCCGATGCGGACAGCGGTATCCTGATGGAAAAGATGCACGGGGAAACGCCTCAGGACAACGAGGAGCTCCCGGAGAAGCTCATCGAATCCGTGAACGAGGGCGCGCTCGTCAACGAGGGGGAAAACAAACGTATCCGCAACATCACGTTTATTTTCTTCGGCGTCATCGGCCTTGTCGCCGCGGCGCTCGTCTGGCTGATCATCCTCGTGATCGTCAATCACGTCAAGACTTCGAAACCCGTTCCGGGTCCGGGACAGGAGCCCGGCTCCGTTGTTTCCGGCGCCGTCCAGCCGGCGGAGGAACCTGTCTTCCAGACCGTCCACATGGAGGAATCGGAGCTGGATGCCCTGATCGTTCCGGAAACGCCGTCCATCTCCGTCCTGAAGATGAGCAAGGCGCCCGGCGTCCGCGAGTCGTTGTGACGGCGCCCGCGGAAGTCATTTTCGAGACGCGGAAAAACATGCCCGGCCTTGTTCGAGACCGGGCATGTTTGTTTTGAAAGGAACAGGAGATTGCTCGGTTATTGTTTTTCGAGCAATGCGTCGAGCGTCCTCTGCGCTGCTTCCAGCTTCAGCTGCAGGTCGATCACGTTCTGCGCCAGGTTGTCGCGCTTCCCGCCCAGGGTGTCCACTTCCTTCATGAGCTTGTTCCTGACAGCCGAGTTCAGTTCGCCGCTCCTGATGCGTTCGCCGTAGCCCCAGGGAGATTCGATGCAGACCTGCTTGGAGCCGATGGAGGACATGCCCAGCGTGCTACGGTCCTGATCGATGTCTTTTTCGGCCGTGTCAAGGCGTTTCTTCGCCTCTTCGAGCTGAAGCTCGAGTTTGCGAACCGTCTGCTGCTGGGCACTGATCCGTCTGTCCTTGTAGTGCTTGTCCTCGTCGGCCTTGCGCTTTGTTTCCTTTCCTTTCCGCGCGGCTTCCTCTATTTCACGGATCTTCCGCTGTTCTTTCAGCTTGTTTTCGTAGCGCGCGGACTTGATCGCGTCATAGCCGAATTTCTGCTGGTATTCGAGCGGCATGTCGGAGAAGGGGATGAACATGCATCCGTCCTTGAAGGCAAGCGTGATCCCGTTCGGTTTCTTGTCCAGGATGTAGGCGTCCTGCAGGACCTTGCCGCTCCTGAGCGTAACGGTCTGTGTCTTTTTACCGTCATTTCCGGTATCCGCCGCGAACGCCGCGCCGACAGAGAGGGCGACCGACGCCATCATTGCAAAGGTGGTAAGCTTCATCATTTGCCTCCTTCCAGGGCGCTCAGTTTTTCAGGTTTCCGGAACACGTAGGGCGGAATGTCGGGATTTGCTTCGAACGAGAGCAGTGTGATCTTCGAGGCTCCGTCCGGCGAGAAGCGGAACATTATCGAGGGGAGGGTGACGTCGCCGTAAGTGCGGTACTCGAAATACTGCATCGTATGGACGCCGTCTTCCCTGGTGACCTCGCACCGGCGGAGCAGGTCGGATTTCTTTCCGAACCAGAGCTTGACCGTGGCATCCGGGTGGCGGCGGAAGTTCGCGGTGATCACATAGCATTCCTCGCCGCAGGCGTCCTCGGTCCCCTCCAGAAGCTCCGCATTGCCGAAAATGTCCTGGAAGTTCACGTTGAACGGGATCGTCTGGAGCAGGGAGGCGATCATTTCTCCGATGTCCTCCGCCGTCATGTCGAACACGTCCCCGCGCACGTACATCCAGCCGGATGAGCCGTTCAGGCAGAACACCGTGGAGCGTTCGTCGTCCAGCACGTCGATGCGAACATGGTTCGGTGCCTGGTAGCGGATGGTAGCGGATTTCCCCTCCCCGAATTCATACGAGAATTCTGCAGTATCGATGTCGGACGCCGCACCGTCCGTCGCGATGGCGTCTTCTGCGTTGTCGAACACGCTGTCCGTCGTTGCGCGGAAGAGACCGCATGCCGACAGGAACATGCCGGCCACGGCGGCGAGCGCGATGCAGCAGATCTGCTGTTTCATCGTTATCTCCTGATTTGTAGGTTGTTCCGTGTGTCCGTCCGAAGAAGGAAGCAATGTCCGGAACCTGATTGGCGAAAAAAAGTTCGTTTCAATAATATAACATGATAAAAAACCATGTCAAGAGAAGAAAGGAAAAAACACGGAGCGGCTGTGCGCCATTCCGCACAGCCGCCTTCGCTTCGTTTCGGCGTTTTGCCCGACGGGATGCTTTATTCCGCCGGCTTGATCCCGGCGAGCTTGCACACCTGCTCGATGTATGCCTTTTTGTCCGGGGCGCCGGGGATCATCCCGAGGATCATCTTGCCGTCGGAAGCCAGGATGACGGTGCAGGGATAGACGGCCGGGACGCTGAGCGACTTCCGAAGGGACTGATTTGCAGAGACTTGCTCTTCCGGTGCATCGGCATTCACGAAGTGCTGGATGTACAGCCCGACCACGGCGGGCTTAATGGCGGAGGAATATTCCCTGGAGCGGAGCACAGAGGATTCGAACGATTTGCTGGCACGGCTCCAGTCCGGGCCGATGAACAGGATCAGAATGGGCTTGTCCTCTTTCGCCGCCTCGGCGCGGGCATCCTTCAATCGGAGATGCCAGCCGGTCCCGGCGTTTTTTGCATCGGGGAGGACCCACCCGGAGTCGTCGGTCTTCGGCGCGGGATCCGCGGCATGCAGTCCGGCGGGCGGCGCAAGCAGAACGGCGCAGCACACGAAAAAGAACAGAAAGAAACGGAAAGGTCCGGGTGTCATGGCGAACTCCGAAAAGATCAGTTTGGAATTGCGAGGGAACAGGGGCCGTTCTGGCAGCCGCCGCTGCATCCGAGCACTTCGATGAAGTTCGCGTGCGACCTGCCGAAAAGGAACAGGTGGAGCAGTTTCAGCGTCTGCGCGTTGATGCCGTCGATGAATTTCTCCTGGAGATCGAGTTCCGGTTCGGACTCGAGGGCGACTGCGAGCATGGCGCCTGTGGCGGCGCAGGTGCGCGAGAAATCGTGTTCCGACGCGTCCGGGTCGCGCGGGATGTAGTCCTGCGGCTCAAGTTCGACGCCGCCCAGCGCGATGAGGATGGCGCCGAGCTCCTCGACCGTGATCACGCGGTCCACGCCGGGGCAGGAAAGCGACTCATGGCGTTTGGCGATGCAGGGGCCGATGAATACGTTGACGGCGTCGGGGTAGAGTTCGCGCGCCTTCTGCCCGGCGAGCGCCATGGCGCTCGGAACGGATGAAAGATAGGGGCGCATAGCCGGAAGATGCCGCCGGACGAGTTCGACGAAGGCAGGACAGCTGGAGTCGGCGACGAGCTTGCCGCCGAGCTTCATTTTGCGGATGAATTCCTCTGCCGCCATGCTCGCGGCGGTCTCGGCCGCTTCGGCGACCTCGACGATCTCCGAAAAACCGATTTTCCGCAGGGATTTGAACAGCTTTTCCCGTCCGCCGGGGAACTGATGCAGCGTCGAGGGCGCGACGAGCGCGACTGCCTGACGTCCTTCGGTCAGAATCTTCAGCACGGGAACGAGCTCGGACCGCTGCATGACCGCACCGTACGGACAGGCGCGGAAACACTTGCCGCAGAACGTGCATTTTTTGAAGTCGATCTCGGCGAATCCCTGCTCGTTTTTGCGGATCGCGCCGACGGGGCAGGCGGCTTCGCACGGGATCGGAAAACGCTTGATGGCGTTGTAAAGGCAAACGTCGATGAGGCATTTGCCGCACTGGGCACAGGATTCCTGGTTGATGAATGCCTTGCCGCGCATGATGTTGATGGCGTTGTTCGGGCAGACGTGGATGCAGGTCTGGGCGAAACAGTTGCGGCAGAGGCTCTGCACGACCTCGATCTTTGCGTCGGGACAACTGGAGCATGCCGCGCGGGAGATCGTGAGGGGCCGCTCGGGCCGCTCGGAATCGGCGGACACCAGGTCAAGGTATTCATGAGGGAAACGGCTGTCGTCCTGCTCGTCCTGCGCATCGAGGCCGAGAAGCGCCATGATGCGGCAGCGGATCACCTCGCGGTCGTGCGCCAGGCAGCAGTGAAGCGGCTTCGAGCCGGACGGCTTGACGTAGCAGGGGAGCTTGTCGATCGTATCCTTGAGCGTGCCATTCCGGAATTCGCAGGCCAGCCGGATCATGAGCTCGCGGCGCTGACGTTCGGGGCTGTTGGAATATTCCATGGTCATGCCTCCTGCCGGTTCATGATTTCGGTGATGGCCGCGCAGACGGACTCCAGCGTGGCGTTCTGGATGAGCTGGCCGTTAATGCGGGCGAACGGGGCTTTCGCAAGATCCAGGCATCCGCAGTCCACGGGACACGGCGACACCATCAGTTCAATGTGCGGGAGCCATTTCTCGGGCAGATGCGCCCCGATATTCAGGATACGGGCGTTTCCCAGCATGTAGCATGTCATGCCGCAGAAAATCTCCACTTCGATCTTTGTGTCGTCGCTCATGATTGCAGTTCCTTTTCTCCGCGGGCCGGGCCGGAAATGGCGCAGGCGGTTCGGGTGACCTGTCCGTGTGAGAGAATAGCCGATACAGGAAAATACACGCTTTTTCCGTGTTTTCAACCGCTGAAAAGCTAAAAAAGGTAGAAAAGTCGAAAAAATGCAAAAAAATCCATCAAAAAAGTTTGTTTCCCGTTTTTTCGGACGGATGGAGAAGCCCGAAAACACGAAAAAACAGACATGGAACAGGGGTTCGGATGTTTCTCGAAAAACGGCGAACACTTCTTGGAGGAAAGGATCGCGGATTTGCGGAGTTCGGTTGGTTATTCCGGGTTTCTGTCGCGGGCGCCGAATTTATGGGGTTTCCGTTCCTTCTTTTCTTCGTTTTCTTCCTCAGGTCCCGATCGGTCGGATCAGGATTTGACGGAACCATGCATGCGGCTCGCTCCTGCATCGCATATGCAGGCGGGGCGCGCGACCGATCTTTCGTTCCAGGCGCAAGGAGAACGCTCCGGGAACGGGTCGGATACCGTTTCATAAGCGCCGTGGAATCGGCACAATCTCTTTTTCTGTCGGGAGGAAGGGAAAAGGACCGGAAAGGGGGGGTTCCAAAAGGAAACGGCTTGAAAAACCTGTTCACCGGATGTATTGTATAAAACAAAATGCAACCCCCCGGACCGTTCGGACGGAAGAGGACAACTCCCCATGAGAAAACCCGACATCTTCGATGAGATCATCCAGTGTCTGAAAACAGGCGCGCAGACCGGAGCCGACACCTCCATGGACGAAGGGATCCTGCGCGATCTTTACGCCCGCCCCGTCCGCAAAGCAGCCGTACAGCCAAAGCCTGCCGGGGAGACAGACGCGCAATCCGTCCGGGACATTCAGCCTGTCCAGGGTCCTCTGCCCGCATACGCGCCCGACATCCCCGAATGGGAATCTCTCCGCACCGAATGTGCCTCCTGCAGCAAATGCGGCCTCGGGAAGACCCGCACGAACATGGTGTTCGCCGACGGCAACCCGCACGCCGAACTGATGTTCATCGGGGAAGGTCCCGGTGCGGACGAGGATGCCTCCGGCGTGCCGTTCGTGGGGCGCGCCGGCCAACTGCTGACCAGGATGATCGCCGCCATGACGTTCGACCGTGCGACCGAGACCTGCATCGCGAACATCGTGAAGTGCCGCCCGCCCGGAAACCGCAATCCGGCGGACGACGAGGCTGCGGCGTGCATGCCGTACCTGAAACGCCAGATCGCCATGGTGCATCCGAAAGTAATCGTCCTGCTCGGCGCCGTGCCGCTCCTGTATCTTTTTAACCTCAAGGGGATCATGCGGCTCCGCGGGCACTGGCTCGATTACGAGGGAATTCCCGTCATGCCGACGTACCACCCGGCGTTCCTCCTGCGCAACCCGCCGGCGAAGAAGGACGCCTGGGCCGACCTTCAGGCGGTCATGGCGGTCTTCGGGCGGAAACCGGCGCCTCGCCGCTGAGCTTGAAGCGAAGGAGTCCGAATGGGCCGTTACATCGTCAAACGCATCCTCTACTCCGTCTGGATCCTGCTCGGGATCATGGTCGTGACGTTCCTCCTGTTTCGGGTCTCCGCGGGCGATCCGACCGCCGTTCTGCTCGGAAAGAATCCGACTGCCGCGGACGTGGAGGCCATGCGTGACTCCATGGGCTGCGACAAACCCCTTTTCTTCGGCCTCTGGCGCATCACGGAGCTGTATCCCGCCGCCGACTTCACCGGGGGGCGCACCGAGATCCCCGGCGTCACGCTGGTCGACGTCGCACCGGAGGACGCGGGACAGGACGGCCTGCATCTGCGTACCGGCAGCGTCGCCTTCAAACGCCAGTTCAACAATAAGGAAGCGAAAAACCGCATCGTCCTCTCCGGTTCGGGACGGTTCCGCGTGAACGGGCAGGATGTCGGGATTTCGCCCGGCGGGACCGAGATCGAACTGGCGGATGCGCCCGACGAACTCACCGTTGCCGGACTTGACGACGGCTGCATGCTGGTCCGCGCCGGATTCGAGCGGCCGAACCGCGCCTGGTACGATTCGCAGGCGCTGGACTCGCTGAAGGAGCTCGTGACGTTTTCGTCGCAGTTCCCGTACGTGTCGTTCTTCAATTTCGGTAATACGCTCCTCACGCACGAATCCATCCGCGGCAAGCTGTGGCGCGGCATGGCGCCGTCCCTGATGATCATGATCCCGATCTTTTTCGGCGAGCTCGTGCTCGGCATCGTGCTGGCGATGGTCTCCTGCGCGTTCCAGGACCGCATCCTGGACCGCGCGATCGTGGTGCTCTCGGTCGCCGGCATGAGCATCAGCTACCTCGTGCTCATCATCCTCGGGCAATGGTTTCTGGCGTACTACCTGAACCTCTTTCCCGTGTGGGGCTGGGACAGCCCGAAATGCGTGGTTCTGCCCGTCATCATCGGCATCGTGTCCGGCACGGGCAGCGGCGTGCGGTTCTACCGGACCGTTTTCCTCGACGAGATCCGCCGCGAGTACATCCGGACCGCCGCGGCGAAGGGCGCCTGCCCGATGCGCGTGTACGGCATCCATCTCCTGCGGAATGCCCTGGTGCCGATCATCACGCGCGCCTCGACCGTGCTGCCGTTCCTGTTTACGGGCAGCCTCCTGCTGGAGAGCTTCTTCGGGATTCCCGGGCTGGGCTACGAGGGCGTGAATGCCCTCAACAGCTCCGACCTCTCCATGCTGAAGGCACTGGTCCTGCTCGGCGCGATCCTCTTCATCGTCATCAACCTGGTCACCGATGTGGCATATGCCTGGGTCGACCCGCGCGTCCGCGTGGACCGCGACTGAGACCGCGGCCATGCCGGCGTGACCGGACCTTCCGCACGGAAATCCGGCGAAAAGTCAATTCCGCGCTTGACAATTCGGACGGCACGTGATACTGTATCAGCGGAAACCGATCATCTGTCATATTCATTCCAACCGAAAGGAACCTCCCCCATGAGCGCCAGTGTCCGCGAACAATTCATCGCCCGCTACGGAAAGGAACCCGCAGTTTGCTCCTTCGCCCCCGGCCGCCTCGAAATCCTCGGCAACCACACCGACTACAACGAAGGCTTCGTGCTGAGCTGCGCCGTCGGCCAGCACACCTGTTTCGCCATGAGCCCGGCGGACGGCACGAGGTGCAACATCTGCGAACACGGCAAGGACCAGGAACTCGACCTGAACGACATCGACACCCCGGTGAAGGGCGACTGGCGCAACTACATCAAGGGGCTGCTCGTCGACCTCAAACGTCGCGGCATCAAGTTCGGCGCATTTGACGCCGTCCTCGACAGCGAAGTCCCGCTCTCCGCCGGCATGAGCAGTTCCGCCGCCCTCGAAATGTCCTTCGCCTTCGCGCTGAAAACCATCTACGGCATCGAACTCCCGCTGGCCGACTGGGCGCGCGTGGGGCAGGCGGTCGAAAACAAGTTCCTCGGGTTGAACAGCGGCCTGCTCGACCAGTTCAGCTCCCTCTTCGGCAAGAAGGACTCCTTCATCCTCTGCGACTTCCGCACGGTCGAAGTGCTGAAAAACGTCGGAATGCCGTCCGGGTACGTCTTCGTCGTGGCGAACTCCATGGTGAAGCACAACCTGGTCGACTCCGCCTACAACCAGCGCCGTGTGAGCTGCGAGAACGCCGCCGCCGCCATTCGGAAGACGCACCCCGAGATCAAGACGCTTCGCGACGTCTCCGGCGAGCTCCTTGAAGCCTGCAAGGGCGACATGGCGCACATCGACTACCTTCGCGCCAAGCATGTGGTCGGCGAAGACGAACGCGTCTTCCGCGCCGTGGACTGCCTCGGGAAGGACGACATCGCCGGCTTCGGCAGGCTCCTCTACGAAAGCCATGAAAGCTCCCGCGTGAACTTCGAAAACAGCTGCCCCGAACTCGACATCCTCGTCGAACTCTCCAAGTCCATCCCAGGCTGCCTCGGCGCCCGCCTCTCCGGCGGCGGCTTCGGCGGCATCTCCATCCACCTGGTCGAGATCGACAAGGCCGAGACCTACGCCGAACGCCTCAAGACCGCCTACAAGTCCCAGACCGGGATCGACGCCGCCACGTTCATCTGCTCCATCGGCGACGGCGCGGGCGTCGAAGACTGAGACGTCCCCGCGGTTCGGCCATGCTCCGGCAAATCCGTACGATGAGCGTCCGTCTCGCGGGCGCTGCCCTGCTCGGAATTCTCTGCGCCGCCGCAGCCTGCTGCCGTGGAATCCTCGACGGAGACGGCATGGAAAGAGCCGTTCCCCCTGCCGTTCCTGCCGAGGCGAAAAGCGTACTCGAGGAGCAGACGCCGGAATCCGTCCGCGCGTTCGACGGCGGCGTGTCCGTGCTGGATTTCGGACGGGACGCCTACTGCCATCTGCTCCTGACTCTGAACTCGGAAAAGGAAGGCCACCTGGAAGTGCTCGTCGGCGAGGTCCTGAAAGCCGACGGACGCATCGACGAGAATCCCGGCGGCTCGCGCATCTGCTACCGCGAGACGCTGGCCGTGAAGCCGGGCTCGGCCGAATACCGGATGAAGTTCCCCCCGCACAGGAATCCGTACGGTGGCATGTCGCGCCCGCAGACGCCGGAGATCGCGCCGTTCCGCTACGTGGAAATCCGCAATCCGGGCGGGATCGAGGTCGTGAAAACGGTCCGCGTGGCGCATTTCCCGGAGTTCGACGATGCCGCCTCGGCATTCGAGTGCGACGATCCCGATCTCATGAAGGTCTGGGGTTTCTGCAAATACTCGGTGAAAGCGTGCATCCCGTTCGGACTGTACATCGACGGCAATCGCGAGCGCATGCCATACGAAGCGGACAGCTACGTGACGGCATTGAGCCATTTCGCCGTGGATGCGAACTACGCCGCCTGCCGCGCGTCGATCGAATGGTCGCTCGACAACCCGACTTGGCCGACCGAATGGCGCCTGCTGATGCCCGAGCTCGTGAAAGTCTATCTCCTGTACAGCGGCGACCTCGAGACCGTGCGCGGCTGGTATGCCCGCCTGAAACCATTTCTGCTGTCCCGCAGCCTGGACGAACGCGGATTCCTGACCGCAAAACGCCTGCCGGAGGGCGTCCGGGACATCGTGGACTGGCCGGAGAAGGAACGCGACGGCTACGAGATGAAGGACGCGAACTTCGTCCCGAACGCGTTCCGGCACCTCGCGCTGCTGGATATGGCGTATCTGGCGGAGCAGACCGGGCATGCGGACGAGGTGGCGCAATACCGCGCGGAAGCCGAAGCGCTGAACGTCCGTCTGCACGAAGTCATGTTCGATGGCTCGCTCTTCGTGGATTCGCCCGGCTCGAAGCATCATTCGATCCATGCCCAGATGGCCGCCGTCTGCACCGGAGTCATCCGGGAAGAGGAAAAGGCGCCCGTTGCGGAATTCCTGAAGGGAAAGGGCATGGCGTGCAGCGTGTACGGCGCGCAGTATCTGCTCGATGCGTGTTTCGAGCTCGGGATCGGCGGTCACGCCGTGGAGCTGATGAACTCGGACGGGCTTCGCAGCTGGCGCAACATGCTCCGTGCGGGCGCCACCGTGACCATGGAAGCGTGGGACAACTCCGTGAAACCGAACCAGGACTGGAACCACTCCTGGTCGACCGCCCCGGCAAACGTTGTCGCGCGGCGTCTTTTCGGCATCCGTCCGCTCGCACCGGGGTTCACGGAGTTCTGCGCGGAACCGGACTTGGGCGTGCTGAAAAACGGGTTTTACCGGCAGCCGACACCGTTCGGTCCGATCGAGGTGACGGTGAAGGACGGCAAGGTGTCCGTGAAACACCCGAAGGCGCTCGAAAGGGTCTCCTCCGACCGTTCGCAGGCGTTCTTCTTCTGACGCCTCTTCCGCAAACTCATGCCGGAAGCCTCGCGTACCAACAAAAAACGTCCGGCCCACGGGGAGCCGGACGAGGAAATCTGATCTATGTCAGGACAGGATCAATCATTCCAGACCCAGAGCCAATGAAGCCTGCCCGGATTGTCGTCGCCGATCGGGAGCCTGTGCGTTTTGAACGGGAAGAAGCAGATGACCCAGTTGTTGAAGGAGGATTCCGCTTTTGCACCATCGACGATCTGAACGGGCTCGTTGGTCTTGGCATCGATGATGTTGAAGAAGAAACGGCCCCAGGCGGTACGATGGATGCGCATCAGGATCGGGATCTCGGGGATCACGATGGAGAGGTTGGCCCATGGGATCGGGATCGGGAGGGACGGGATGCCGAGGAGGAATTTGTCCATGTCGGTGGCAAGCACGCTGCTGGTGGCCTTGAAGACGTAGTCGGCATCGGCGGCATCCTTCGCCACGACGATGCCGTAGCGGGCGAGATGCAGTTCGATGTAGGCCATGAGGAATTCCTTGTCGACCTGCGGCGCCAGGTTCGAATAGTCCATGGAGACTTTCTTGCCGGCATAGGCTTCGAAGTCGATGGAGGAGATGCCGCGTTCGATGACCGCGCTGAGGAGCATTTCCTCCACGGAATTGCGCGCAGTATTGGTGATACTGGGCGTGGAACAGGCCGTGCAGACGAGAACCGCGGCCGCCGCGAAAAGAAGGAACAAGTGTTTCATACCTGATCTTTCCGGAATGCCTGCCGGCATCCCTGTGTTTTTTGTTGGGTTATGGATAAATTGCAGGATTAATGTGTGTAGAACGAACCTTGCGGACTGGTGCGCCCGTCCGCAGATTCATAAAAACATACTATAGCATATTTTTTTTCTAAAACAATCCGTTAAAAGAAAAAAAGGGAAGAAAACGGAAAAAAAGATAAAAAAGCCGGTATCCGGGTTGAAAAAATGCCGGATGCATGCTATATTAGATGGATTACACCATATACAAAACGAACGTAAAACTATCCGCAACCCCCTAATGAGGAACAGCCGGAGCGCCCCCTGTGCGGCTCCGGGAACAAGGTGAAACCATGAAAAGAACGTATCAGCCTTCCGTCGTCAAACGCGCCCGCAAATATGGATTCCGCGCCAGAATGGCCACCAAGGGCGGCCGCCTGGTCCTTGCCAGAAGAAGAGCGAAGGGCCGCAAACGCCTGACCGTGATCTGAGAAAGGATCGCGCCGTGGAAACCGGGCGCATCAGCCTGAGGAAACAGGAAAAACTGCGTACCCGAAAGGATTTCGATGCGCTCAAGGAACACGGGAAAGCCTGCCGGGATCCGTTCTTTACGGTTCTGGTGCAGACGGCGGAGCCGGACGATCCGGTCCGAATTCTCCGTTACGGCGTCATCTGCAGCCGCAAGCTGCATCACTCGGCCGTAGTCAGAAACCGTGCGAGACGCCTGATCGCCGAAACGATCCGGCTGTGCAAGGAGACCATCCTGCCATGCAGCATCCTGATCATCCCGCGCCGGGCCATCTTCGGCACAAAACAGCAGGAAGTGCAGGAGCATCTGCTCCGCACGCTGAAAAAAGCCGGACTGATCCGGGAAAAGCATGGCGCGACCGCCCGGTCCGCGAACTCGTGATCCTTCCGATCCGTGCATACCGGCGCTGGATCACCCCCCTGTTTCCCCCGTGCTGCCGTTTCACGCCGACCTGCTCCCAGTACGCGATCGAAGCCATCCGGATCCACGGAATCCTGCGCGGCATCGCGCTGACTTCATGGCGGATTCTCCGGTGCAACCCCTGGTCCCGGGGCGGATATGACCCCGTGCCCCCGAAACACTCTCCAGGTAAGGAATAACGAGTGAACTTCAAATTCGACAAAGACATTGTCATCATCGTGGTGATCGGCTGCCTGCTTATGGCGGGCTGGATGCTCTACATGCCGAAATACCAGGCGAAACGTGCTGCGGAATATCAGGAAATGCTGAAGGCCACGCAGCAGAACGCCGCGCAATCCGCCACCGCATCTCCCTCATCCGCCACCCCTGCGACCGTCGTCACAAGCGCAGGCGGGGAACAACCGTCTGCGGCGGAAACTGCCGCCGAAACCGTTCCCGGTCTGAAGGAAACGAAGACCGTCGTGCTGGAAAACAGCCTTTTCCGCGTGACGGTCGACGGCCTGACCGGCTCGATCTCCAGCGCCAAACTTCTGGATCCCCGGTACAAGCTCAAGGATTCCGGCGAAGCCATCGAACTCTTCCGCGAGGGCGCCTGCCGCACATTTGAACTCAAATCCGATTCGGCGCTCGTCCCGGTTTCCCTGGACGTCCGTGAAAACGGCCCCCTCTCCGCCGAAGTCGTCCGCACGTTCTCCAACGGCCTGAAGCTCGTCCAGACATTCACCCTGCCCGAAGACGATTACATGGTCCACTGCAAATATGCATGGACCAATCCCGGTTCCGCCGCCGTTACGGTCAGCGGACTCGGCATCCGCCTCGCGGGCCTGCCCCAGGTGAAGGACCTTACCGGCGACAAGGTCTACAGCGAACGCCTGAACGTCGACTTCTGCAAGGTCGATGGCGGACGGTGCATTTCCTCCGACCCGCAGGTCAAATCCCAGGAAAAATTCGATAAAAAGACTGCCTGCGACTCCCCGGTCGCCTGGGTCGGCTCCACCAACAAGTATTTTGCCTCGCTTCTCTTTGCCGATGAGAACCGGCCGTTTGCATCCACATACGGCGAACGCATCTGGTGTTTCCCCGCCGGCAGCACCAACGAAAAGGACCTTTACGCCGTTCCCTCCATGACGGGCAGTTTCGGATCCGTTACGTTTGCGCCGGGCGCTCCGGCCCCGGTGGAATTCATGCTGAAGACCTACTGCGGCCCGAAGGAACTCTCCCGCATCCGCGCGCTCGGGCCCGCCGTGATGGGCGTGATGCACATTTCGTATTATGCCTGGTTCGAGTTCATAGCCCGTCCCATGGTCATGCTGCTGAACTGGCTGAAAGGCCTCTGCGGCTCCTACGGCATCGCCATCATCCTGCTTACGCTCATCGTACGCATCCTCTTCTGGCCGGTCACGCAGAAAGCCAACAGCTCCATGCGCCGCATGTCGAAGCTCCAGCCGAAGATCAAGGAGCTCCAGGAAAAGTACAAAGAGACCCCGATGGACACCCCGGATGACACGGCACGCAAAAAAGCCGAGCTCAACCAGAAGATGATGGAGCTCTACCGCGTCGAAAAGGTCAACCCCGTCGGCGGCTGCCTCCCCATTCTTCTTCAGATTCCCGTCTTCATCGCTCTGTACTCCGCGCTGGATTCCGCAGTCGAACTCCGCAATGTGCCGTTCCTGTGGTGCACGGACCTGTCGCGCCCCGACCTCGTCGGCCCGACGCTCCCGTTCGCCCTGCCCTTCATCGGCCAGGTCGGACTCCACCCGCTCGTGATCGCGATGACGGCGCTGATGATCCTGCAGCAGAAGATGACGCCTTCCGCGGCGGATTCCACGCAGCAGAAGATGATGATGATCATGCCAATCGTCATGCTGTTCATGTTCTATAACCTCCCGTCCGGCCTGACGCTTTACTGGACGGTCAGCCAAATATTCAGCATCCTTCAAATGAAATACGGGCAAATTGCCGCAAAGCGGGATGAAGCGCGTCAGACAAGTAAACCGCAAAAGGCATGAAAACACCCGAAAAACCCGGAGAGATCAATGGAACTTGAAGAAAACGCCGCGGCCGACAATCAGGCCATGGAAAATGCAGGTGCGGCAGAAGTGACCGCAGCGGAAACCGTGACATCAGATGAGATCAAGGCTGTCCCGATGGACAGCTCCGCCGAAAAGAATGACGGCGGATTCGAGGAAGCCGAGCAGAAGGCGGATGCCGGAGCAAACGGCGCATCGACGCGCCGGAACGAACGCCCCCGTAGAACGCCTCCACCGGTCAAACCCGCTTCCCGGGAATCCATGGACGAAGCCAGAAGCGTCCTCGCTCACATGTTCGACTTCCTCGGCATCGACGCCAACATCCGTGTGGAAAACAAGCCCCGTTCGGTGAACCTGTACGTTTCCACGGAGGAACCCGGCCGCGTGATCGGGCATCATGGGAAGACGCTCGAAAATCTCCAGCTCATCGTGAACCGCATCATGCAGAAGACCGATTCGGAATTCCCGAAGCTCTACATCGACATGGACGGCTCCCGTGAACGCCGCGCCGAGCGCGCGGAACGCCCCGAGCGCGGGGAACGTCGCGCCGAACGCGGCGGAGACCGGGGAGAGCGCCCCTCCCGCAGGGACAGAGACTCCCGCGATGAACGCAGGGACCGTTTCGATGGCGGACGCAAATCATCGTTCTCCCACGACGATGTCCTGCGTCAGCAGGCTCTCGACGCGGCCAAGGAAGTCCACCAGTGGGGAACGGCGAAGACTCTGCCCCCGATGAACTCGCACGACCGCAGGATTGTCCACATCACGCTGGAAAACGACCCCGCGCTGACCACCAACAGCATCGGCGACGGCGAGAACCGTTCCGTTGTCATTGCGCTGAAGGAAGAAGTCAACGCCTGAGATGGATATCCGCTTCGCTTCCGGGAAGCCGGAAGCCAGCGCCTGAAGCCGCCGCGTCAAACCGGCGGCTTTTTTCGTGCCATCCGGACTCTTTTCAGTTCCCCGAAAAAAGATCGTCTATTGTTCTCTTTGTTTCGCTTTGCTTGGATAGTCTTTTGAAAACAGAATAAAAGCTATGATTCGTTTTGATAGTTTATTTGTATTCATCATGATATGGAGATTGATATTGATATGTTCTCGACGCAATTGTTTTATGTTTTGTTCCATCGGATTTTTTGTTCTGTTTTTTTGAAAAAAATAATGAAAATATATTGACAAAAATGCTTGAAAAAGAAAAAAAAAATTGATTTTTCCCGAAATATGATATATATTATATTGCGCACGAGAAACATTTCTCCGACTTTGAGGGCGTAAAACTGCAAATCAGAAAGAAAAACATTCATGGAAATTTCCAACTTTGAAACCGACGGGATCGAGGTCCTTCAGATCAAGGGTCATCTTTCTGCAGAGAATGCGGAGATGCTCCGTTCAAAATTTCTTGAGCTGTTTGCCACGCAGAGGAAATTTGTGTTTGACCTTTCCGAAATGGAGAATCTGGACAGCACGGGCCTCGGCGCCCTGGTTTTCTGTCTGAAAAGCTGCACGGAATTCAACGGGACGCTGATCCTGGCGAACCTGACGCAGCGTGCAAGAATGATTTTTGAGATTACGAAGGCATTTCGCATCTTCGACATTTACGACGAGCTGGACGAAGCGATCGCTGCTGCCCGCGAAGCCTGATGCCGACGAAACGTCAGGCCTGGCCGACCATTTCCCCGAGATGGGAAAAAGAAACTCCGACCGGAGACTGGAAACATGAGGCTGAACAGCCCGGAAACAACAGGACGGAACATCAGAGAGGCGCCATGGAAGCAGGAGGCTCGGGCACCCGGGTTCGGCATGCCCGATGCAGAAGCCGACGGGTCCCTCGTGCGCCTGGGAGATGTCCTGAGCTTCTCCGACACGCTGTCTCCCCGTACCAAGTTCTTTGCGATCCGGCGGGCGGCCCTCAAGAAGCGCCTGAGGTGTTTCTCCACGAATTGCAGCCGAATTTTCAAGCGGGGGATGGACATCTGCGGCAGCCTCGCCGCGATCGTGATGCTGATGCCTGTTTTTATCGTCGTCGCCGTCTGGCTCAAGCTCGATTCTCCCGGACCGCTCTTTTTTCGGCAGATACGGATCGGCCTGCATGGCCGGCCATTTTATTTTTACAAGTTCCGTTCCATGTACATCGACTCCGAGGCCCGCAGGCTTGCACTGGAGAAGGAGAACGAGTCCAGGGACGGCGTGATTTTCAAAATGAAGAACGATCCGCGCATTACGAGATGCGGCCGTTTTATCCGGAAATACAGCATCGACGAAGCGCCGCAGTTTATCAATGTGCTGCTGGGCGACATGAGTCTGGTCGGTCCGCGCCCGCCCCTTCCGTCCGAGGTGGCGCAGTATTCGCTCGACGACCGGAAACGCCTGGAGGTCCTGCCCGGGATCACCTGTATCTGGCAGGTCTCCGGGCGCAGCGACATCCCGTTCCGGGAGCAGGTCGTGCTCGACAGGGAATACATCCGCGGGCAGGGGTTCTGGAAAGACGTCCTGATCCTTTTCAAAACGATCCCGGCCGTGATCACGGGGAAGGGGGCGTACTGAGATGATGAAGGCGCTTCTTTTCTGCTCGACGCGAGGGACCCGGTGGTTGAAGGGATTTTTCCCGAACCATCCGGTCTTCCTGCTCCCGTTTGCGAACAAGCCCGCGATCGAGTACATCCTGGACTATTGTTTCCTGAGCGGGATCCGCGACGTCAGGATCGTATCCGACGAAGAATCCGAGGTCCTGCGGGCGCAATACCGCAACGGCGAAATGCTGAGCATGAACATCAGCTTCGGAAGCGTGAGCTCCACCCGTTCGGTCAAACGGATCATCCAGCAGAACATGGCGTTCTGCAGGAACTGCGATCTTCTGTTCATTTCCGGGCTTTTCCTGCCCGAATACGACAAGCGCTCTCCTCACGAACTGAGCATCGGACCGGACGGGATTCGCGGCCGTACTTACGGAAAGAACGAGGTCGCCTGGTATCTGATCGGCCGGAACAGGCTGAACGATCTGCCATCCGACTGGAGCGGATTCCATGACGACACCCTGCTTGACGGTGTCCCGGTGACGGACATCCGCGATTACTACCGGCACAACATGCGCCTGGCCGACAGCGACATCGAGAAATACAACCTGCCGGGATTCAGCGAAGGAAAAAACAGCTTTGTCGGGCGTGACGTCCGGATCCCCGGCTCGGCACGCGTCAGGCCGCCCGTCATCCTCGGAAACGGGATCCAGTTCGGGCGCAGGGTGCATGCGGGTCCGAACATCATCATCGGCGACAACTGCGTCATCGACAACGAGACGACGATCCGGGATACGGTCGTGCTCGGCAACACGTATATCGGCCGCAACCTGGAGATCCGCGGGAAGATCTGCTCCGGAAACACCTTGATCGACCCGGAGACCGGCACGAGCATCAGCATCGCCAATCCGTCCGTCTTTTCCGAAATGGAGCAGGACGAATATGAAAAATGCCCGCTGTATCAGAGGGCTCTGGCGTTCCTCCTGCTTCTGGCCCAAACCCTGCCCTACGCACTTCTGAGGCCGTTTCTGGAGTTTCACGCCACGCTGGTGGAATGCCTGACAGGGCACGGGACGAGGCGCACGCTGGCTATGCACGGATATGTCCTGCCGGAAAAGAGCCTCGCCGGAAAACTCTTCAGGAAGCTGACGCTGACCAAATACCATCTGCTGCCGCATGCCGCTTTCGGGAAGATGCGGCTGGTCGGGAACCGCCTGCTGGAAGCGACCGAACACAATGAACAGTTCATCCGGGATTTGCCCGGTTACGCCCCCGGCATTTTTTCATACACCGAGTATCTCGGCCATGAAAACGAACCATATCAACTGGAACTCGACGAGCAGTATTATGCACATGTCATGAACTGCTGGTTCAACATTAAGATTCTGATAGGGATTTTGCGGCACAATCTGAGCCTGGAAAGCCGCGCCCTGCAACAGAGAGGAGCAACGGAATGATCTTATCGGACAAAGGAGATCCCGCCCTTGAGGCTGAATCCGGCATTTTTACGCCCGAAGCGGAACAGGAGAAATCGGAACCCGCCATCATGCAGTTTGTCCGCCTTTTCAAGCGGGATATCTGGTGCTGGGTCAGCGCTGTTCAGAAGCTCTGGTGGCTTTTTGCCATTTTCCCGCTTCTGTTCGCCACCATCACCTTCTTCATCAGGACCATGACGACCACCAACGTGTATGTGGCGAACTGCGGCCTGATCCGCCAGGAAATCACGGACACCAAGAACGGCGTTCTGCCGCCCGGCTATGTGAACGTCCAGCGGTCCATCGTGCTGAACCTGTTCAAAAGCCGTGCCGTCCTGGAAGAGACGATCAAGCGCCTGAGCCTGCCCTACACGGCTGAACAGCTCTACAACAACATCGCGATCAAGTCGGAAAAGAATTCCGACTACTATTTCGTCTCCGCGTCCTCGAAGGATCCGACGATCGCCGCCGCCCTGGCAAACACCCTGGCCGACGTGTTCATCGAGGAGTACAAGAAGCTGATCCGCAGGAACCTCGAGGA
Organism: Lentisphaeria bacterium; assembly: GCA_017541665.1. Lineage (GTDB taxonomy): Bacteria > Verrucomicrobiota > Lentisphaeria > Victivallales > UBA1829 > UBA1732. The sequence goes on from JAFXYP010000071.1 coordinate 27,574, forward strand.
CCTGAACGACAGTTATGTCAGGACCCAGAACGACCTGGAGAAGCAGCTGGCGGACCAGGACGAGAAACTCAAGAGGATGAGCGCCGAAAACAACCTTACGGCCATCGAAAACGATATCGCGTTCAACAACCAGCGCCTGCTTCAGGTCGAAGACCAGCTGACCCGGTCCTCTTCCACGCTCGATTCTGCGAAACAGGCTCTGTTCGAGCTTCAGGGCGAACTGGCCAACACGCCCGAGGAAGTCGTGACCCACAGGGAAAAAAGCACCGTGGCGGAGGACGAGCTCATGCGCGCGGAGAACCAGCTGCATGCCTACGAGCAGGTCTATGCCAGAAGCAACCCGCTCCTGATTCAGCAGAGGGAGCTGGTCAAGCGCCTGAAGGCGGAACAGGAAAAAGCAAGAGAGGAAGAGGATGAAGGGGAAACCGACGTCAACAAGAAAATCATCGTTTCCCGCAATCCGGCGTACACGCAGATCCTGGTTTCCATTGCCGCGAAGAAAGCCGAGATCTCGACTCTGACCAACGATATCAAGCTCAACAACGAAAACGCCATTCAGCTCCGCGCCCGCCGCGAACTCCTGTCCTCGCTTCACCCGACGCTCCGCCAGCTCGAAGCCGACATGAAGCAGACCAAGGACCAGATCAACAACACGAAGCTCCAGATCGCCACGATCAACAGCTTCCTCGACCGCTCCTTCTCCGACATCACCATCCAGGAGCTTGCGAAAGCCCCCACCACGCCGCTCGGACGCAAGCGCGGCGTCTGGGCCATCATCGGATTCATCCTCGGTTCTTTCGTCGCCTTCACCATCATCCTCGGATGCGAGTTCTTCAACTTGACGATCCGGTCCAACGTGGACATCGAGCAGGCCCTCAGGATCAAGATGCTGGGTATGATCCCGGTGCTGGAACAGAACCACCGTGCCGACTATTACAGCGCCCTGCAGACGATGACCAGCAACGGCAAGCCGTTCTTCTCTCTGGCGTCGCCCGATCATCCGCTGCTGATCGTGTTCGCGCCGAGCAGCCGGTCCGACCTGGATGAAAAGACGAGAGAGGAATTCTGCGAAACATTGAAAATCCGCCTGGGCTGCAAATACGTCGTCATTTCCCCTGTCAAGGAGGATGAGTTCTCGACAAAGCAGATGCCCCTGCTCATCAACGATTACCTGTACCAGTTCACGGACGAGGCTCCGAAGCCCGGAAAGGACCGTACCGTTTTCTTCCGGCTGGACGACCTTTCGTTCATCTCCCCGCTGACGGACGAACAGATTCAGCGGGTCAAGACGGCCTACAAGTCCGTATCCATCATCGTGTGGGATCTTTTCGACTTCGAACTCCACAGACAGCTTTTCGCGGAAATCGCCCACAATTCCGACCTGACGATCATCCCGATGAAGTACGCCCAGACCTCGAAACTGAGCATCTACCGGATCCTTCAATTCCTGAAATCGTTCCATGTCAGAAATGTCGTCGGTTTCCTCTACAACGTCAACAACAAGCATTACAGCAAGGTGACATTATGATTTCCAAGATCCCCCGGCTTTTCCTGTTGTTCTTTCTGCCTTTTCTCGCTCTTGTCCTGTCCGCATGCAACAACACTCCCTTCGGCGGGATCGCCGTTCCCGGCATGACTTCCGTGATCCCGAAAGACGAAGGGGATACCAATGCCATTCAGGAGGAGCTGAAAGCCCTGCATGTGGTGAACCCCACGCCGTATGAGATTCACCCCGGCGATACGTTCCAGATGTCCGTGTACAACCAGCCGGACCTGACTACGACTATCCTGGTCGCGCCGGACGGGACGGCCAGCCTTCCCCTGATCGGGATCCTGAAGCTCGCCGGAATGAACCTGGAGGACGCGACGAAACTGACGGAAAAGAAACTCTCGACGTATTTGAAATCCCCGGTCGTCACGCTGGCCCCGGTGACGGTAAGCGGCTACTACTTCACGATTGCCGGACGCGTTGTCAGGCCGGGCAACTACACAGTGTCCATCGGCCAGACAAAGATGCTTGATGCGATCGCGCTTTCCGGCGGATTCCAGACCGGCTCGTTCCATAACGACACGGTCGAACTCGCCGACCTGGACAATGCCTTCATCAAGCGCGACGGGAAAAAACTGCCCGTGGACTTCAAGAAGCTCATCTACGAAGGCGACGACCTGCACAACATCCCCATTCTGAACGGAGATTACATCTACGTGCCATCGACCATGCACGGATACATCATCTTCCTCGGCGAGGTCGGAGAGAACACCTATGTCGGCTTTACGGAGGGGATGACGCTGCTTCAGGGGCTCTCCTATGTGAACGGCCTGAAATCGGATACGTACAGCGAATATGTCCGGGTGATCCGCGGCGGGATGGACAACACCGTGGTCTATACCGTCAATATCGACAAAATCCTGAACGGAAAGATGAAGGATTTCAAGCTTAACGCGAGTGATATCATCTACGTCCCCATGGACGATATCTCGAAGTGGAACAGGATCGTCCGGAAGCTGCTGCCGACCCTGCAGGTGGTCAATCTGCTTGCCGGTCCGTTCGGTTCGGCCGTCCTCGGGTATTTCAATCTCTGACGTGCATTCGCATTCGCCTTTCCATTCCGGGGAACAAAAAGGCTGACGTATGCCTTTCCTGAAGATCATAGCGTTTCTGTTCCTTTTTCTGTATGTGCTGCCATTCATGACGGCATTGTGCTGCATGTCTCCGGTTTTCAAGCACATCTGTTTCGCCGGAATGGTCTATTTCACATCCAATGAGTTTTCCCTCAACTTCGTCCCGATGCCGTCCTGGCGCGGGACGGCGAGAGGATATGCGTTCACGGCCGTGTCGCTCTTTGCCGTTCCGCTGTTCATGAGCATGCTCTTCAATCCGCGGTATAAGGTGAGGCTGTTTCCGCCCGGCTCCTTTTTCTATTTTCTCTATTATCTGTCTATTCTGCTGTCCGGCATAAACGCCATCCACATGCACCAGTGGGGCTTTGAAGTCTACAAGATGTTCTGGATGTATATCACGTTCCTGGCCGCGTTCAATTATTTGAATCAAACCAAAAACCTCACGTTCTTCATCTATCTTGTTTGCTGCATTCTGATCTTCCTGTTTCTCTATGGGGTCAAGCAGAAATACATGGAAGGGTTGTACCAGATCCGATCGACGTTCCCCCATCAGAATTCGCTTTCCCTGTATTTGGAGCTGTTCGGGCTTCTCTCGCTCGGCGTCCTGATGAACGAAGACATCGGCAAACTGCTGTTTTTCCTTTCCCTGTTTGCATTCGGCGGGTCGGTGCTTCTGATCGTTTTCACGTACTCCCGAGGCGGGCTCGTCATTTTTTTCGGCGGCATCGCCATCGTCTGCGCGCTTTCGATCCTTTTCAACGGTTTTTCCCTCAGACGCCTGACCCTGATGCTTATCGGCCTGCTGGTCATGCTGAGCATCGTCGGATATGCGCTGCCGCGCATCATCCAGCGTTTCACCAGTGCCCCGGAAGCGTCGAAAAACACAAGAATCGTGCTTGCGGTTTCCTCGAAACGAATGGCGAACGACTTCCGTCTCGGTGTCGGAGCCAACAATTATTCGGAGTATTCGGGCGGGTATTACAATTACGTTCGGGGTTACTATCGGGAAAGCGACGCCCCAAGATACGGCGGAATTGTCGAGACCATCTATCTGCTGGTTGCGGCGGAATGCGGCTGGTACGGCATGGGGCTTCTGATCCTCTGGTTCCTTTACTATTATTTTTCCGACATCATAAGCATGTTCTACCTCAGGAAAAAGCCGTGTTCCGGCATCGTGATCGGACTCTTCGGCGGATTGACCTGCAACTACTGGCACTCCACGCTCGAATGGAGCTTGAAACAATACAACAACTTCGCCGGACAAATGATTTTGTACGCTGTCATCGCCGTCATCGCCGTCAACCGGAAGAATATCAAGGAGGCTTATCTGCGGAGCCGGGCCTGGAAAAAAATCCTGGAAAAACGGGAAAAAAAGAAAAGGCCCAGGTTTGCTTTCCAGTATATTCCGGGAAACCAGACCGTTCTTCCGCCCGGCGAAGGCGTTTTGCAAAACGAGGATCCTCCTGCCGAATCCCCGGCGGCGGGCCTCAATGCGCCGAAAACTCCGCCGGAATCCGGCTCGGATCCGATTTGAAAGCAAGGCGAGGAGAAAGCCCGATGAAGATCGCCGACCGGAATCATTGTACAGGATGCGGAGCCTGTGCGGACGCTTGCCCTCCGTCCTGCATCTCCATGGCATTATCGGAAGAAGGGTTCCTGTTCCCGTCGGTCGATGAGTCCCGCTGTGTCGAATGCGGCGCCTGCGGGAAAGCCTGCCATGTGTTGAATCCGCCGGAAAGGCATAACCCGGAAAAAGCCTTTGCCGCCTGGGCTCTGGACGATTCCGTCCGCACGACCAGCTCTTCCGGCGGCATCTATTCCGTCCTCGGGGAACATGTGCTCGAAAACGGCGGCGTGATCAGCGGCTGCCGTTTCGACGGGGATATGGTCCTGAAGCATGAGCTCGGCGACCGCCCCGGCTGTACGGTCCGGTTCCGCGGCTCGAAATATGTTCAGTGCTTTACGGACGGGATCTACCGGAAGATCAAAAACGAGCTCGCAAACGGCAGGACCGTCCTTTTCACCGGCGTCCCGTGCCAGGTCGCCGGCCTGCGGACGTATTTGGGGCGCCCGTATGAAAACCTGATCGCCTGCGACCTGGTCTGCCATGGTGTCCCGAGCCAGAAGATATTCCGAAGCTATCTGAAACGGCACCGCCTGTCGCCCGACCCGGACCGCTCCGTCGTCGCGTTCCGCGACCTGAAGGGCTGGGGCGACTTCTATATCCGGGTCTCGGAACAGGACGATCTCGTGTGGCGTTCCGATGACGCGACGAACGAATTCCTCCGGTCATTCCTGTCCGGATATGACTACAACGAGGCCTGCTATGCCTGCCCGTACGCCTGCATGGAAAGGACCGGGGACCTGACGCTTGCGGATTTCTGGGGCCTCGGCAGGTCCGTCCCATTCGACAAAGACCCCTCGAACGGCTGTTCCCTGATCCTCGTCAATACGGAAAAAGGCGCAAAACTGCTCCATGCGGTCCGTGACAGGCTCTTCCTGGAGGAACGGACGACGGAAGAGGCCCGGCAGGGTAACGGACAGCTTCGGAATCCGGTCCCGCGTCACCCGATGCGCGATGTTTTTTACCGGATGGAATGGGCGGAGATCGCCCGAAAGGTCAACTACGGCAACCCGTCGCCTCTTCGCAGGCTCCTGCGTGCGGGCAGGCGGAAACTCATGTCCTGCCTGAACCGCGGGAAAGGCAAATAATCAGGCCGGGAACCCGGAACCATTACTTGAGGAAAAAGGTATCATCATGAAGATCCTGTTAGGCGGTGTGCCGTTCGGCTGCGACAATATCGGCGACGAGGCGATCCTGGCTTCCGTCATCGGTCTCCTGCGCGGCATCCGCCCGGACGCGGAGATCCTCGTGAGCACAGGAGACCGCGCCGGGACGGAACGCAAGTTCGGTCTGGAGACCGTCCCCCTGTACGGATTCGATCCGTCCGTCCCCGCCGGACGCCTGGGCGAGGCTCTCGGCGGCGTCGACTTTTTCATTTGGGCGGGCGCTACCGGGCTGTCCGATTATCCGGAAATGGCCTGCACCCTGCTGGAGACGGCGCACGCGCACGGCGTCCGGACGATCGTCTGGAGTGTCGGCATGAACGACATCTTCAACCCGATCTTTTTCGCGCTCGGCAGGAAAAAGAAGAAGATCGCGGACCTCTTCAAAAAATGCTGCGGTCTCGACCTGGAGAAACGCTGGACCGAATGGCGTGTGCGGTCCGTGCGCCGGAGGTTGGCGGCCGTCCTCGGTCGCTGTGACCTGGTCGTCCTCCGCGATGCGAAGTCGTTGGAGGTGCTCCGTCTGTGCGCTCCGTTCCCCGATGCCGTTGCCGGGGCCGACACCGCCATCCTGCAGAAACAATGTCCGCCGGAAGACCTCCCGTGGAAAGACTCCGAACGGGACCTCTTCCTGTCCGCGTCCGAACGGATGGCCGTCTGCGTGTCGGAGCAGAACCCGATTCGAGAAAGAGACCGGTTCATCGCCTGTCTGGACGGTATGCTGGAGAAGCATCCCGGCCTCCTCGTCGTGACGATCCCCATGAACCCGAAAAATGATTTCCGCATCATGGAGAAGCTCATGCGCGCATCCAAACACCCGGACCGCATCCTGTCGCTCCGTTTCTTCGAGCCGGAGGAGGTTCAGGCCGTCGCTGCGGAATGCTCCGTGATCGTCAGCAGCCGTCTGCACCTGCTGATCCTGGGGCTGAACAACCTGGTGCCCGGCGTCGGCATCGCGCGCGGCAGCAAGATCGAATTCTTCCTCTCCCGTTTCGGTCTGGCGACCGCCGGATCCACGGTCGCCCTCGACCTGCCGCGCCTGACCGAATCCGTGGAGCATGCTCTGGCGCACCGGGACGAATTCAAAAAACGCGCGGCATCCGTCCGAGCGGAGATGCTGGCGGATTTGGACCGGGCGAAGTCGCTCCTGCAACAGACACTGGCATCTGCGCCGTCCCACGGCCGGCCGGCCGACTGATTTTCCCATAACCACGGATCGGATATCCCATGGTTCTCATCGGAAAAATCATCGCCTGGATTCTGCGGAACATCCTCACTATCGCCGCGATCACCCTGATCCTCTGCCTCCTGGCGCCCGGGATTCGCATGGCGAAGGACAACGCCGCAAAACTGACCGAACAGCGGGACGCAATCCTCGCCGGCATACGGTCGGTGGAGGACGAGATCGCAAAGACGAATCTGTCCCTCGACAGCCGCCTCTCCATGCTGGACCACTGGCGCGAACAGAGGAAAGAGTGCCTGGAGCAGCTCGACAACCTCCCCAGCTGGTGGCATCCGTACGACCACATGACCGAATATGTCCGGCTCACCGCCGAACAGAAGCGCCTGGAGTTCCAGATCGACACGCTCGAATCCACGGTCGCCAAATATCAGGATGACCTCGCCCGGCTCGACAAGAACCGCCAGGTGCTGCTCTTCCAGCTCGAAGGCGTGACGCGTTCCCTCACGGAAACCGTTTCACGGGAATGGAACACACACGGACTCCGCATCCTCCTCTTCACGATCTGCTTCGTCCTGCTCACGCCGCCTCTGTGGCTGATCTTCATGTATTACGGCGTCGCCGCGCTCATTGAGAAGTTCCCCCCGATCCGCATCAAGGTCAGGGACGACGACGGGCTGCACGAGCCCGTGTTCCACCGCGCCGCACGCAGCATCACGTTTTCGATCCCCGAGGGCAGGACGTTCTATCTGCGGGCGCAGGGCGGCGACTGGGGCAAGGAACGGCGCGACACGGTCTGCCGGACCAAGTTCATGTGGCGCTGGAAGGCGCCCCTCGTGTCCATCGCGTCGGATCTCGTGGAGCTTCTGGCCTACCGCAGCGAACCGGGCGCGGCAAATCCCGGCCAGGTGAAGATGACCTCTCCGAAAGACGACGAGGTGTACATCCAGCAGATCGAACTCAACGGCGGACCCGGGCTCGTCCTGACGCCGCGCCACGTGATCGGGCTGACCGACGACGTGGAGGTCCGCACGGTCTGGAGCTTCAAGCTCCACAACCTCATATCCATGCGCCTGCGCCACATCGTGTTCTTCGGCACGGGCACGATCTTCATCATCGGCGGGCGCGGCATCGACGTCCAGCGGATCGAGCCGGGCTCCCACGCGGTCCACAAGATCGAGGACGGCGTCCTCGTCGGCTACGTGCCCGGCGCGGCGTATTCCCTCTGCCGCACGCAGACCTTCTGGGCGTATTTCCGCGGCATGACGTCCCTGCTGGACTACAAGCTCTGCGGAGGGACCTTCCTGACGCAGAACCTGGTCGGAAGGCACGAGAAGGAAGTCCTCGGAAGCGGCCTTGACCGGTTCCTCTCCGTCCTGCTGAACGGCATCGGGAAACTCCTCGGATTCTGAGACGTTGATCCGCCCGGTCCGCGCCATTTCCGCAATCCGCCATGGAAAATGCCTGTGCCCCCCGCGTTCCTCCGATCCGTCGCATGCGTTTTTTTTAAAAAAATGACGTGTGCATATTGAAATAATGTCCGAAAAAAAGTATATTATCATTCATGATGGTTTCGTCGGCCGCACCTGTCGATGGGATCGCGCTCAGAATGAAGCATGAAAACACATCGTCCGGCTTATGTTGGAACATGACCGGACCGGAAGGAGAAGCGTATGGGGCGGTTATTCGGGACCGACGGCATCCGCGGTAGAGCCAATGAGTTTCCTATCACGCCGGAGCTCGCCTTGCTGGCGGGCAAAGCCGTCGCACGGCATTTCTGCCGGAAAACACCCCGGAACGACGCCTTCGGGCAGCGGGGCAACCCGCGCGCCATCATCGGCAAGGACACGCGCATCTCCGGCTACATGCTCGAAACCGCGCTTGTCAGTGGCATGGTGAGCATGGGCATGGACGCATATGAAGTCGGCCCGATGCCGACCCCCGCGGTCGCCTGCCTCACGAAATCCATGCGCGCCGACTGCGGCGTCATGATCACCGCCTCCCACAATCCCGCCGGGGACAACGGCATCAAGCTGTTCAATTCCGAAGGGTTCAAGCTCCCGGATGAGGTGGAGGACGACATCGAACGCGCTATTTTCGCGATGATGGAGCATTCCGCCGACGGCACGCCGGAAATCGGAAAGGCGTTCCGCGTGGACGATGCCCGCGGCCGCTACATCCACATGGCGAAACGGGCGATCGGATACACCTCTCTGAAAGGGATGAAAGTGGTGCTGGACTGCGCGAACGGCGCATCCTACTACGTGGCGCCGATCGTCTTGCGCGAACTGGGCGCCGAGGTCATCACCACGGGCGTACACCCGAATGGGCTCAACATCAACGATAACTGCGGCGCGCTCCACCCGGAAAACATGTGCCGCCTGGTGAAGGAACACGGCGCGGACATCGGCGTGTCGTTCGACGGAGACGCCGACCGCGTGCAGTTCTGCGACCATACCGGGTCCATCGTCAACTGCGACCGCGTCATCGGGCTGTGCGCGCTGGACTACAAGTCGCGCGGCCAGCTGTGCGGCGACACGATCGCCGTCACGTCCATCAGCAACCTCGGACTGCACGACGCCATGCGCCAGGCCGGCATCAAGGTCGAAGTCACCAACGTCGGCGACCGCTACGTGATCGAGCGCATGCGGGAAAAATCGCTGAACCTGGGCGGCGAACAGACCGGCCACCTGATCTTCCTGGAGCACTCGCCGACCGGCGACGGCCTCATCTCCGCCCTGCACGTGATGCGCATCATGAAGGAAACCGGGAAATCCATCGCCGAACTTACCGGGTTCATGCAGGAGTACCCCCAGATCCAGAGCTCTCTGCGCATCGCCGAGCGCGTGCCGTTCGACGACCTGCCGGAGCTTTCCAAGTGCATCCGCGAGGCCAAGCAGGACCTCGGGGACGCCGGACGCGTGATCGTGCGATACTCCGGCACCGAAAACAAACTTCGTATTCTCGCCGAAGCCCGGACGGAATCCGCCGCCCGGCTCTGGCATGACAAAATTGCGGGCGTCGCCGCCCGCGAACTGGAGGTAATCCCATAATGGCAACGTCCGCGTTTGAAATCTTCGAGCATGGCAATCCCGTCCTGCTGGAACCCCTGACCTGCAAAAAGCCCGCGCTGGAACTGGAACTCGCCGCCGGCACGCTCGAATCCACCCTGCTGAGCCGCTGGTCCGCGGTCCAGAACGCCGCCCCAGGCGCCCATCTCCGCCTCGCATCCGACTTCTGGCCGTCCAAGGCCCTGCTTGAAAAGGCGTCCGCCGCGCTCGCGGACGGAAAAGGCTTCACCGTGACCGATGCCGACGGCGTGGCCGCCGAATGCACCGGCTGCGGCGCGAATACCGTCGCCATCCCCGCCGACGAGGCGTCCTTCCGCATCCGCTACCCGTGGGATCTGCTGAAGATCAATGAAGAATACCTGGCCGGCTATACTGAAAACGTCATCAACGGCACCGTGCGCGAACGCGTCACGCTCGACGGCGTGGTGATCCTGGGCGAAGGCTCCGTGCTGCTCCCCGGCGTCTACATCGAGGGCGTTGCCGTCATCGGCAAGAACTGCAAGATCGGCCCGAACTGCTATCTGCGCGGCTACAACTTCATCTCCGACAAATGCCACATCGGGCAGGCCGTCGAGATTAAGAACTCCATCCTCATGACGCACGTCGCCGCCGGACACCTCTCCTACATCGGCGACTCCATCGTCTGCCAGAACGTCAACTTCGGCGCCGGCACCATCACCTCGAATTTCCGCCACGACGGCAAAAACCACCGTTCCATGGTCCAGGGCTGCCTCATCGACACCGGCCGCCGCAAATTCGGCTCCATCATCGGCGAGAACGTCCACACCGGCATCCACACGGCGATCTACCCCGGACGCAAGATCTGGGCGGACGTCCAGACCCGTCCCGGCGACGTCGTCCAGCTCGACCTGATGAAGTGATTTTCTGAAGAACCACCCGCCGGACAGCAAGCGCCTTCCCTGTCCGGCGCATTTTTTCATCCAACCATTAGCAGACCATGCCCCGTTTCCTGCAGGTCATTTCCGCAGCGCTCAGCTTCGGCACACGCTTCCGCGGCCCACTGAAACCGTCCGAACCGGCCTTGTACTCACGCGCACTTGCGTTTCAACCCCTGGCCGGACTCCTGGTCGGAGTGATCGCCGCGGTCCCGACGCTGTTCATCAGCGTCAATTTCCGCGCCCTGCAGGGGCTGATTCTCTTTGCCTCCGGCATCTATCTTTTTCTGCTGGAATGGCTCACGAGGTTCGACAACCTCCACGCATTCGACGCCGCCTGCCGGATGCTCGCGGGGACCGGCGTCTCCCCGGAGGAACGCCTCGGACGCGCCGGTCAGCCGGGCTCCACGCCATGCACGGCCGTCCTGATCGGCCTGAAACTGCTGGTGCTGTACCTGATCTTCACGCGGACCGCTCTGCTCGGTGACGGCATGATGCTTGCGCTGACGCTCGTTACCGTGCCATTCTTCGGGCGGGTCGCCATGCTGTTCTCCTACCCGGCGGGCAACGGCAGGGAACGCCCCGAAGTCAGGGAACCGGTCAGGCTTTTCTGGCTTCTGGTGGCAATGGCACTTCTGGCATTCGTGCTGGGAATGATACGCATCTACGGCGGCAGTTTCTACTCGTTCCGCTCCATGAAGCTCACGATGTCCGGCTTCCACAGCCAGGGCGGTGGCGGCGTTTCCGGGGTTTCCCTGCTCGTCGCCATCATCAGCCTCGGGATCCAGGATGCCGTCGCATTCCTGGCGGGCGGGTTCCTTTCCGTGCTGTACTGGAACACCGAGGCGTCGAAGAAGCTTCGGTCTACACCGCCGCCCGAGTTCGCCGGAGCCGTCTGCGAGACGGCCGAGCTCGCCACGATGATCGTCTTCCTGATCCTCGCCGACGACGTGATCTTCTGAGCGTAATAACCCCCAAACCGGAGGCCTAACCATGAAAAAAAGACTGCTCTTTGTCTTTTTGGGGCTGGCCGTGCTTTTCACAGGCTGCGGACGGCTGAAGAAGTCAAACGGAAATAGTTTGCCGAAGCCGCCGCCCAAGGACCCGTTTTACACGAATACGGGCTTCCGGGACATGTACCGTTTCCCGCTGAAATACCCGTACGAGGTCCAGATGATCGACAATTGTGATGACGGGTTTCTGACGGTATCGGAACAAGTCAAGGGCTCGGACCTGGATCCGTATTCCGGCATTCCGGACTTGAAGTGGCGTATCATCGATCTTCATCTGCACGAGGACTATGCGTTTTTCCGGAGAGAGGACTGGACGTACGGATACCTGCAGTACAGCACCGGGGAAATCCGTCTGTTCGAAACGGAAGAGGAACTGAAGCGGACATGTCTTCTGGATCCCGATGATTTCAAGCCGCTGGAATACTATTACAAGCTGTTCGAAAAAGGGACGGTCATGTATCCGCCGCTGGATTCCGCGAAGAAGAAAGAGATCCGTTTCCATGTGATTTCGCATTTCCACGGCCTGGCGGTCAAAATGGTTCCCGAGGCGGTGTATTCGAACGGGGAGCGCGGACCGGCCATTATCCAGGTGGTTTCCGGCGATACCGGCGGAGATATCGAGATCGAGACCGGAAAGCTTACCTGGGGAAATCTGTCTCAGGAAGCGCAGGACTGGATCGGCAAATGGCTGCCCCTGCACCGGGACGAACTGCTTGAGATGTGGAAAACGCGGAAGCTGAAGGAACTTCCTCCGCTGGAATGAGGCGGACACACGGCGCCGCGGGTTCGTCCAGGCCTCATCAGGAGGCGTGCATCACCAGGTACGTGGTGTATGCGATGTAGGACAGGAGCAGCAGCGCGCCCTGGATGCGGTTGAGGCGTTTGCCGAACATCCCGAAGAGGAAAAGGGCGCCCGAGACCCCGAGCATGACCGCGAAATCCAGCCCGCTGATCGACTGTCCCATCAGCGGCGAGATCATCGGCACGATGCCGAGGATGCAGAAGACGTTGAAGATGTTCGACCCCACGATGTTCCCGATGGCGATGTCGTTTTCGCCCTTCAGCGCCGCCACGAACGACGTCGCGAGCTCCGGCAGGCTGGTCCCGACCGCTACGATCGTGAGACCGGTCACGGCGTCACTGATGCCGATCGCCTGCGCGAACGCCACGGCGGCGCTCAGAAACGACTTCGCACCGAGCACGAGCATGACGACGCCACCCGCGACCGCGAGCATGGCCAGCGGCACGCCGAGCGGTTTCTCCATGCTTTCCGCGACCTCGGGATCGACCCCGGAGTCCGCCTCGTTGTCCGCCCCGCCCTCCGCCGCTTTTCCCGCCTCCTGTTTCTTCGACAGGACCACGTTCAGCGTGGTGTAGGTCAGGATGCACAGGCAGAAGAACGCGCCTTCCCAGCGGTTGATGCCGTGGCTGAGGAAATAAAAACCGGTCAGCGCAAGCATGGCGAACATCATCACCGGCAGGTCGAATCGCTTCAGGTTCGCGTGGAACGGCATCGGGCGCAGCAGGGCGCACAATCCGAGGATCAGTGCCACGTTGCAGATGTTCGACCCGACGATGTTGCCGAGGCTGATGTCCGCCGAGCCGCGCAACGCCGAATCGATGCTCACGACCAGTTCCGGCGAGCTGGTGGCGAACGCCGCGAGCGTAAGCCCGATCACAAGCCGTGAGACGTGCGCCTTCAGCGCCAGGGACACGCCGCCGCGGACCAGAAACTCCGCCCCGTAGTACAGCAGCGCCACCCCGAGGACGGCAAGCCCGAGATTGCAGAACAGATCAAGCATCGGCATAATAAAGTCAAACTCCCTGGAAATGAATGCCAAAACAGATTCCCGCCCCGGATCGCCGGACGACGCGGGAAATTTCGACCTCTTAATCTACACGTTTTTTCCCGGATTTCAAGTTTTTTCGGAAAATCGGCTTGCTTTTCCGCGTTCGCGTGGTACTTTTATAATCAAAGACAAACGTCCGCGCGTCACGCTTGCGGACAAAAAACCATACCAACCCGGAAAGGATCGGAACAATGAGGATTCGCATCGCACTTACGGCTTTCTTCTGCATGCTGGCCTGTTGCGCCCTCATCGCCCAGACCCGGGCCGGGCAGGGCGCATCCTCCGGCTCAAGGGGCGGCCTCCTGTCGTCCCCGGCCTCATCTTCCGGCCGGACATCCGCAAAGCCGTCCGACACAGCCCGAAGAGGAATCTTCGACATCGCCACTTCGTCCGAAAACGGGAAGAAATCGGGCTCCGCCGCACCCGCCTCAGGCCGGGCGACCGCAACGGCTTCCCCGTTCGGCACCACCTCGAACCGCACAAGGTCCGCCTCGGCGCGCCGCTGGAAAACGAACAGCAAGATCGCCGACTGCATCCGCGCGAAGGCCATCCCGTCCAACACCAACCTTTCGTTCTCCGGCACCATCACCGGCATCATCACGGACGGACGCTACGTCATCCTCACGATGTTTGACTCCGTGGAGACGGTCACGGAAAGCGGAACGAAGGGAGACGTCCCGGTCACCTACACCGTTGTCCTGGATGCCGAGTCCGTCGCGGGAAACACCTCCATCAGGGAAAATGCCAAAAAGAGTTTCACCGTGGACAGCAATTACGCATACCTCGTGTGGAACGATTCCGGGTGCACGGTCCGGGCCGTCGAAAACGCCCTGACCGAACCGGACCCCTCGCCTGCCAGTCGGTAACGCGCCGCCCGGCCGAAGGTCGGAGGAGCGGCGGTCAAACAGGGGAGCGGATCAGAGACGCCTTTCCGGCTCACTCGCCTCAGTCGTTGACCTTGTCGATCTTTTTGACGGAGAAGAGCAGGATCAGCAGGACCGCGAAGGCGGCTGCGCCCATCATGATCTTGTAGACCATACCCCAGTTCCGGACGACCGGTCCGCTTGCATCGAAGACCGGATTCTCCTGCTGCGCGGAAACCGCGGCGCCGGACAGGACGGGCTCCTCCCTGCTCCGCAGGACATCCGTGAAGTCCGACGGCGGCATGGCCTGGCCGACAGCGCCGTAGTAAACCCTGTAGCCGGACGGAGACGTTTCCCCTGTGGCGGACGCGGCAGGATTCATGGAGAGGAACCGGACCTGATGGACCGGGCCGCTCGCCTGAAGCGAAATGTCCTTCAGCTCGTCGTTCTCGCCGTTGTCCAGCTCGAGCTTCCAGGTCCGGGAGCGCGTCTCGGAAATCGAAATGACGCGGGCGGATGCGGACGTGCTGAAAGACGCTGTTTCGAGTTTGCGGACCGTCCCGGACGCAACGAGCTTCCCTGTTTCGTTATAGAGGCGGTATGGCCGGGAGAAAAAGGCGTCGGAACAATCAACGGTGATGCTGTCGAGCGGCGCGAAGCCATTGGAAAAACTCACGACCGTGGTTTTGCCTTTCTCCTCGCGGGAGAGGATTTCGACGGGCGTGGGGGCGGAAACGGGGTACAGGCTTCTCCGTTTCTGCACGATTTGCAGGGAGATGCCGCTGATCTTCGGCGACTCGCGGAATTTTTCCTGCTCCACGATGTTCGTGTCGCCCTCCGTGACGCGGAAGAGCGGCGAATCCTTGATCTCCGTGTAGTTGTCCATGACGATCACGAAGCTGAATTCCTTCACCGGGGCGGGGAACCGCACGGAGTCGTTTCTGAGGTTGACCCGACTGGAATAGTCCAGGAACGCGCCCTCGGCGATCAGGTTCCTGCCGCTCGCGTCATAGACTTTCACCTTCTTGTCGAAATCCTTCGCGGCGGTCTGGATCCGCAGGCCGACGACCTGCGGTTCGGCGGAATCCGGGATGCCGGCCGGGTTCATGCTTGCCGAGATGCGCACGGAGCCGTCCGGGAGGGTCTCGAACCCGGTGACGGTCGCGGAATAATTCGATTCTACGGGCCAGGCACGGTCAAGCTGCTTCTCCTCGCTGACGATGAACGGACGGAATTCCCCGTCCGGACCGACGATGCGGATGCCGTTCGGGATCACTCCGGTCTCGCGGTAGATGTCGGCGTCGATCGTGAACGCAGAAATGTCACTTGCGTGTTCCGGGATGACGATATCCTTGAAAAATGGGAACGGGGCGGTCTTCTCCGCGGAAAGCCCGGTCGCGGCAGCCAGCAGGAAGTATGCCGCGGCGCTCAGGAATTTGATGTTATGGACGGGTTTCATCGGATGCGTCTCCTTTCTGTGCAAACCGCGCATACAGCCAGGCCCCGGCGACAAGCACGGCGCCGGTGACCATGCAGCCCGCGATCCGGTACAGCGCGGGCGTCCCGGCCAGATCGTGGAAGAATATTTTCAGGACGGTCACGGCGAAGAGCCCCAGCGCGAGGATGCGCACGGACTTCTTTTTGCGCAGGATGCCGAACGCGAGGAGCGCCAGCGCATAGACGCCCCAGAGCAGCGAGACAGCGATCCGCGCGCCGCCCTGCGATCCGTACAGCCCGACCAGGAAGGACGTTTCCTTCGTGCTGTAAATGAACCACAAAATGAACGCGTTCATGATGAAGCCATTGGCTGCCCAGACACCCGGGGCTTTTTCGCCCGGTTTCTCGTCCTTTCCGTCGCCGAGGCGCCCGAAGACCATCCCCGCGAAAACCAGCGCCGCCACGGCCAGGAGGTTCGGGAAGAACCGCCAGAGCGAATCATGCACGGAATGGCCGCCGGGGCACGCGAGAAAGTAGGGAATGACAATGATCAGGAACACCATGAGCAGGACGATGCCCGCCGTTATGATAGCGTTGGTGTTCTCCCGGAAGAGCCTCGGGATCAGCGACAGGAGCAGCAGATACACGGCGGCGGTCGCTATGCCGCCGCTGATCCTCAGGTGCGGCAGATATGTGAACTCGCCCGCGATCAGGATGAAGCTCACGGCAAACGCGCTCCAGAACATGGTCTTCGCCGAACGGGAATACACGGGCCGGGTTTCGCCGTCCGCGGGAACGTTTCCGCCCGAAGCGGACACGAAATCCGTGCCGTAGCGTTTCAGCAGGAAGAACCCGCCGGCGAGCGCAGCCGTGTAGGAGCCGAAGTTCAGCAGGCGCGTCCAGAACGTGACGCTGTGGCGCCAGTACCCGCGCGACAGGTCGAAACCGAGCAGGCGCACCGCGGCGATTAGGTAGACGATGTAGCTCAGGCGCAGGAGGATGCCGGAACGCGTCCGGCAGGCGATGTACAGCATCGCCGCCGCCTGCGCCGCCCACGCCACCGCCAGGTGGTCCTGTTTCAGCAACAGCGGGAACGTCAGGGAGATCAGGCCGCAGGCGAACACGAGCAGGGTCAGCAGCAGGTTGCGGTCCTCCAGTTTCGCACGGATCAGCAGCGCGATCTGGAGCAGATAGACAAGCGCACCGCCGAACGTGACCGCGGCGGCGTATTCGCGTCCGTAGATGCCGATCGTCGGCGGGATCGCCAAAGCCATGAACACGATGCCGTTCAGCGCGGCGAACCCAAGTTCCAGCAGGGACACTTTCCGCTTCGTAAACAGGTTGAACGCAACAGTCTGCACGCAGAACGCCAGGAAGAACAGCACCCCGGCGCCCAGTGCGATCGCATAGCCCCGGTTCACGTCGTCCGCGATCTGAAGCCAGTCCGCGGATTTGACCAGGGGCGTTTCAATGCCGACGTATTTCGGGAACGGTTTCGAGGCGGCATAGATGCCCCAGGTGAAGAGGAACGACAGGATGTTGACCGGCTGCCAGGAACGCTGACGCGCGACGACGAGCGAGCCGGCGACCAGGATCAGCATGTAGGCGAACAGCCCGGCGAGGTTCCGCGAACCGGTGTCCATCAGGACCGGCGCCAGGTAGCCGCCGCAGACAGCCAGCACGGCAAGCAGGATGGAGTCGAACCGCAGCGCCAGAGCGACGCCCGCGGCCGTCACCACGACCAGCCCGGCAAGCCCGATCCATGCGTCCAGAAGATGATAGACCGACACGCTCGCGAACACGCACAGGTACAGCCCCGTGAACCCGGCCCCGGCAAGCGCCGTTCCGAAAACCCGGTATTTCTCGCCCTTCAGCAGACGGCATCCGATGCCGAGCAGCACAAGAGTGAACAGGCAGGCGGCGGACAGGCGGAGTTCCGGCGGGAGCAGATTGCGGTCATGCGTGTACTTGATGAAATATGCCAGGCCCAGCACCAGAAGCAGCATCGCCGCACGGAGCATCCAGGTCGTCGCCACCGCGTATTCCTTCGACATGCCGCCCTTGCGGTATTCCTCTCCGACGACCAGCCATTGCCATATCTTCGACAGCGTTTCGGCCGTGCGTTCCTCGATGGCGGCACGTTTCGGCGCAGGGGGCGGCGGAACAGGCGAAACGGGCAATTTCTCTTTTGCCTCGTTCCGCATGGCTGTGCCGCCGAACGCCTCCTTTTCGGAAACAGACGCGGACGCAGCGGGCGGCGCCTTGACTTGAGGTTGTTCGGGCGGCGCTTTCGGAATTGGAGGTTGTTTCGGTTCGGCAGCCGACGCCGCCTGCGCCGGAGGCTCCGCATGAACAGGCATGGGCTTGACCTCGGGCTTGACCGAAGAAGGAGCCTCTGACTTGATTTCAGGCTTGATTTCAGGCGGCTGAGGCGCCGGTTTGACTTCCGGGTTGAGGGCGGCGGATGGAGCCTCGGATTTGACTTCAGGTTTGATTTCAGGCGGCTTTTGAGGCGCATTCGCGGCGGTCTGATTTGACAACAGGAATCCGGGCACCGTTTTGGAGCCTTTTCCATCGGCGGTCGGAATCCTGACTTCCGGCCGGTCGACCGGTGCGGCAGGCTGCTGCGCGCGGGAATCGGATCTCTGGCTGCCGGGTTCGTGGGTACGGAATCCGGATGCCGCCTCGTTCAACCGGTCTTCCATCCTTTTGAGCCGGGACAGGACATCCTTGAGTTTCGAATTGCACTTGACCAGAAGGATCAGGCAGATGACAGGCGCGATCCCGGCGAAAAGGATCAGGGGAATCACCAAAAATATGAAAAAAGCAACGATTTCAGGCGGCATGTTCTGTTCTCCTTCGCCATAGCGGAATCCGGGGCCGGGTTTCAACCCGGGTCTTACGTAATTATTCTACTATAGCACGAGAACATGAAAAAGCAAATCTTTTAGAGAAATATCCATCTGCATTGCGTTTTTTTTTCGAGGCGGTTTCCCCTCGGATAAAACAGGCGTTCCGCCTGGCGCATTCCGGAACATGGCGGCAACTGCTTTCTTATGCCGGGAAGCAGCTTCTGCCGGAAAAGGCCATGCAGCCTTCGAGGTGGCGCGACATCGGGCGGAGTTCAGATCAACTGCATCTTCACCGTCAGCAGGATGCGTTCCGGGTCCGTACGGTACAGGCAGCCGTTGCAGTCCTCCTCCGCATCCGGCATGCAGCCGTGCCGCAGCCATTGGCGGAACTCCGTATCGGCGGCGGACTCATGCTGCCGCAGCCAGTCGGAGCAGAACAACAGTTCCTCGCGGGAGTCCGCCGCGCGGAAGAATCCCCAGAATTTCCGGTGTGCCCGCCAGTGTGGCTCGAAGTCGACATAGCGCGTCCGGATCATCATCAGTTCCTCCTGTTCGGTCAGGTCGTGCAGGCGGTCCCTGTGGCGGGCGAGCTCCGTTCCGAAACCGGGCCGGAGCGCATTGTGACTCTCGGCAAAAGCCGCCAGTTCGCGGCGTTCCTCGTCGATCTCGCGGATGACGCGGGCGTAGGTGCGGACGTCCTGCGGTTCGATGCCGCGTCCGGTGTGCGTGTAATACATGGTTCCCTCCTTGTTTTCGAACCGGCTTCCCCGCCGGTTTCCCCCTTTGCTATAAATATGCCACAACCGTGCCGAAAAATCAAGCGGCGGTCAGGACTCTTCCCCGGGATTTTTCAGGAAATCCTCCACCACGAGCCTGCCGTGCGCCAGGAAAAGCGGGTCGAGCAGCAGGTCCAGGTCGCCCTCCATGAGCGCGGGGAGGTTGAAGACGGACACCACGCCGAACCGGTGGTCCGTGACGCGGTTCTGCGGGAAATTGTAGGTGCGGATGCGTTCGCTGCGGTCGCCGGTCCCGACCTGGAGGCGTTTGCTGGCGGCCTGTTTCGCGACTTCTTCGCTGCGCTGGATTTCCAGCAGGCGGCTCTTCAGGATGCGCAGGGCGATCTCGCGGTTGCGGATTTGGGAGCGTTCCTGCTGGCTCGCCACGACCAGCCCGCTCGGGATGTGCCGGATGCGGACGGCGGAATCGGTCCGGTTTACGTTCTGCCCGCCGGGGCCGGAGGAACGGAACGTGGAGATTTCGAGGTCCTCCGGCCGGATTGCGATGTCGTCGGTTTCGCTTGCTTCCGGCAGCACGGAGACGGTCACGGTCGAGGTATGGATACGGCCACCGGACTCCGTAACGGGGATGCGCTGGACGCGGTGGACGCCGCTTTCGTATTTCATGCGGGAGAAGATGTCCTCGCCGGAGAGGGAGAACATCACGCCCTTCAGGCCGCCGAGCTCGGAATCCGACTGCTCCATCACTTCGCATTTCCAGCCGCGTTTCTCCGCGTAGTGCAGGTACATGCGGAAGAGGTCACCCGCGAAGAGCGCCGCCTCCTCACCGCCCGCGGCGGGCTTGATTTCCACGATGGCGTCGCGGGAGTCCGCTTTGTCCGGCGGGACCAGCCGCACCATCAGTTCCTGTTCCGCCTCGTCCGCGGTCCGTTCCTGTTCAGCCAGGTCGCTTTCGATCAGCGTGCGGAATTCAGGATCGCGTTCGGTTTCCAGCAGGCCGCGGTTTTCCCGTGCGGCGTCCAGCGCCCCGGTCCATTTGCCGTACGCGGCGACGATGCCATCCAGGCGCTGCCGTTCGCGTGCGAGCGCGGAGGCGCGTGCCGGGACGGCGTAGACGCCGGGGTCGGACAGCTCCGTTTCGAGCTTGTCGCGCCGGGCCTTGAATCGTTCGATCTGCCGTGTGAAGTCTTCCGGGCGCATGGGGGCGTTTCGGGTTCAATTCAGTTCAAAAAAACAAGCCCGGCCTCCGTTCGAAAATGCGGGGTCCGGGCTGGCTGATCCGGCGGTCTCCTGTGCGGGAAACCGCCGTTCCGTCCAATCGGGAAAACCGAATTATTTGGCGGGTTTCTGGTAGCGGCGGCGGAATTTCTCAACGCGGCCGGCGACGTCGACCAGTTTCTGTTTGCCGGTGATGAACGGGTGGCATTCGGCGCAGATACCGACTTTCTGCTCTTTGCGGGTGGAGTAGATGTCCCAGACTTTGCCGCAGGCGCAGATGACCTTCGCCGGACCATACGCGGGATGGATGGAATCTTTCATTTTTAACCTCATATATGTTGGAATTGTATTTGATTTCTGAGAAAACCGCGCTACTTTAAAGCAACACGGCAATTTATAATATACACCAACATGCGGAAAATGCAACTTCTTTTCGGAGAATCCCGACCATTTTTCTTTTATAAAAAGCCTTCCCGCCTCAATAGGAACCTTTTTCCATGTTTTCCAATCTTTCCGCCAAACACCGTTTCCTGCTGCGCCTGATGCCGGTCTTCGTACTGGCGCTGGCCGTCCGCGTGCTGTGCGCGGTCCCGGCGCTGAGGGATCCGGACCGCCTGCAGAGGCCGGACAGCGAATCGTATCTGCTCCCGGCATACGCTTTGGCCGAAGACGGCGCGATCAACACGAAGCCGCAGCATAATCCCGCGCGGTTCCATCATGGTCCGGGCGTCAAAGACTGTGTTGTCGTCCAGCGCCCGGCGGTGCAGCGTCCGCCGGGCTACATCGTCTTTCTCGCGGGACTGAGGCTGATCTTCGGGCGGTCTCCCGTGGCGTTCGCCCTGGCGGGATGCCTGATCGGCGCGCTCGGGGTCTTCCCGGTCGGCGTGACCGGGCGTTACCTCGCCGGTCGGCGCACGGGGTTCTGGGCGGCGGTCTTGTACGCACTGAACCTGACTTCGCTCGCGGCGGCTCCGCTGATCCTGTCGGACACCCTGCTCGGTTTTCTCGTGGCTTTCCAGGCGATGTATCTCGTCAAGTCCATGCGGACCGGGCGACTGCACGATTTCGTTTTCGGAACAGTCTTCGCGGCGGCGGCCGTGCTGGTGAAGCCGGTCAACATCCCGGTCCTGTTTTTGTTAATCGCCACGGCTCCGTTCCTGATGAAGACCCGGCGGAAAACCGTATGCGCCGTACTGCTCGTGCCGCTCATTTCCGCCGTCATTCTCGTGCCGTGGATGCTCCGCAACCGTGCCGTCGGGGCGGGCTTCGTCGTCGACCGCAATTCCGGCCTCACGGCTCTTCACAACACGGCGGCGATCCTGGCTCATGCGCATCACAGCGACGCCAACGAGGTACGCGTCTGGCTGGAATATCAGGCAGAGCATGAATTCATGACGACCAGTCAATGGCGGCAGGTCAGCCTTCAGGAACGCGAGGAATGGTATCTGAAACGCTACCGGGAGGCGATCCTGGCGCATCCCTGGTCGGCTGCTGCCACGCATCTTTTCCAGGTGTGGATCCTGCTGCCCGACCTGCCGGATTTCCTGCAGAACCTCGGATTGCGGACGGGAGAACGCGGCACGCTGGCGGTCCTTCGGAAGGACGGCGTTCTGGCGGCGTTCCGGCACTACATGGACGGCAGTTATGCCGCGGCGTTCCTTGCGGTGCCGTTCGTGCTGATCCATGCGGCGCTGTGGGTTCTGACGGCCGCCGGAGCGTGGATCTGCGCGAGGAAAAAACGTTGGGCGGTTCTGGTCGTGTCCGTCCTTCCCGCGCTGTACTATCTGGCGGCGGCGGGTCCGGTCGTGCTGCCCCGGTATCAGATCCCCGCCCTGCCGTATGCCTGCGCGCTGGCGGGGGCGGTCATTTCAGTCTGTGGTATTCGCAGATGGCGAAAACGTCGGTCATGCCGGCGATGTAATCCGTAACGGCCCTGTGGATGCCGTCGAACTCCAGTCTCCGGCGGAGCTGGCTGCCCGCGAATTCGGGGTGCTTCACGAAGGTCTCGAACAGGAACGACATGCGGTCCTTCGACAGCTGGTTAAGCTTCTTGAGTTCCTGCGAGAAATACAGGTTTTCGTACAGGAACGTCCTCAATTCGCTGGTCAGCACCTGGAATTTCTGGCTCCATGCGATCAGCGTCATGCCCTTTGCGGGCGCGTCGCCGGGCGCTTTCACGCCGGATGCCTCGATCAGCTTCGCGGAGGTCTCGATGGCGTCGCCGACCATGCGGTTGATGAGCGCGCGCACGGTGTAGGTCAGGAATTTGTCGTCGCCGCGCTTCAGCCCGAGCGACTTCGTTTCCTCGGCGGCCATGCGCCAGATCGCGATGTCGTCCAGCATGTCCTCCGTGATGATCCCGGCGTCCAGCCCGTCGTCGACATCGTGCCCGTAGTACGTGAGGTCGTCGGCGAGGTCGGCGGCCTGCGCCTCCAGACACGGGGCCGGGGCGAGCTCCCTGTCGTCGAGCAGGGTCGGATGCAGCGGCGAACGGTGCTTGATGAGGCCCGCGCGGGTTTCCCATGTGAGGTTGATGCCGTCGTAGGCGGGGTATTTGGTCTCCAGCAGGTCCACCACGCGGATCGCCTGGAGGTTGTGGTCGAATCCGCCGTGCCCTTCCATCAGGCTGTGCAGGGTGCGTTCCCCGGCGTGCCCGAACGGCGTGTGCCCGAGGTCATGCGCGAGCGCGATGGCTTCCGTGAGGTCTTCGTTCAGCCCCAGGCTCCGTGCGATCGTCCGTGCGATGCCCGCCACCTCGATCGTGTGCGTGAGGCGGTTCCGCAGATGGTCGCCGGACGTGCTCAGGAAGACCTGGGTCTTGTACTCCAGCCGCCGGAACGCCTGACTGTGCAGGATGCGGTCGCGGTCGCGCTGGAATTCGGTCCGGTACGGGTGCGGCGTTTCGGGGTAGCGCCGCCCGTGGAGCGAGTCGGCATGGACGGCGTAGGGTGCGAGGGCCTTGTCCTCGAAACCGCAAAGGATCTGCTGGGTGCGCGCGGCCATGGATCACAGTCCGATCTTGTCTTTGAACTTCTGGAAGAAGCTCGGATCGTTGTCGGCGTTGATGGTGAAGTTCGGGCCGGAGCCGTTGTTCGTTGTGCCGCCGCCGTCCGGCCGGAACGCCGCCGCATAGGCCTTCAGGGCTTCGCGCTGGGCGTCGTTGAGCTTGCGCGGGACGTCGATCGTGAGCTTCACATGGTGGTTGCCGAAGAGGCTCTGGCGCTGCCGCACCGGCATGCCTTTTCCCTTCAGAGTGAGCACGTCGCCGTTCTGCGTTCCCGCCGGGATCGTCAGTTCAGCGTCGCCGTGGACGGTCGGGATGACGACCGTGCCGCCGAGCGCGGCTACGGGGAACGGGATGTGGTATTCGGCATAGATGTCCTCGTCCTCGCGCTGGAAGCGTTTGTCCGGGCGGACCTGGATCATGATGTACAGGTCGCCGTCCGAGCCGCCGCGCAGGCCGGGTTCGCCCTCGCCGTTCACGCGAAGCCTGTTCCCGGTGTCGATGCCGGCGGGGATGTGGATTTCGATGGCGCGGTGGACGCTGACCTTGCCCGCGCCGTTGCATTTCGCGCACTTGTGGGCGATCTTCTGTCCGGTGCCGTGGCAGACGGGGCATTCGTGCATCATGGTGAAGAAGCCCTGGGAGACGCCGACCTGGCCGCTGCCTTTGCAGCGGTCGCAGCGTTCCGGCTTCGTGCCGTCGGCGCATCCGGTGCCGCCGCATGTGGTGCACAGGCCGGGGCGGTTGAACTCGATCTTCTTCGTAACGCCCTTGAATGCCTCGTCCAGCGTGATGCCGAGGTTGTAGCGCAGGTCGGCGCCTTCCTGCGGCCCGTTCGGGTCGCGTCTGCGGCCGCCGCCGAAGAACGACTCGAAACCTCCTCCTCCCCCGCCGAAGAACTGGTTGAAGATGTCGAAGGGGTCGCCGGAGAACCCGCCGCCGCCCGCTCCGTTTCCGTTCGCGGCATCCTCGCCGTACTGGTCGTAGATCTGGCGTTTTTCGTTGTTGCCGAGGATTTCGTAGGCGTGGGAGATTTTCTTGAACTTCTCCTCGGCCTCCTTGTTGCCGGGGTTCTTGTCCGGATGGTATTTCACGGCCAGGCGCCGGTACGCCTTCTTGATGGCGTCCTCGTCGGCGTCGGGAGAGATTTCCAGCAAATCGTATAGTTCGGTGTGTCGCGCGGGCATGAGGGGGGTGCCTTCCGTTCTCGGTTCAGTTCCGGTTCAGACCGTCGGTCATCAGTTTCGCGGTCCTGCGGGCGAACGCGGCGGGGTCGGGGAGTTCGGACCCTTCGCAGAGCAGGGCCTGGTCGTAGAGCATGGCGGCGTAGTCCACCAGCACGGAGCTGCCGGGTTCCGCCTCGTATTTCTTTGCCATCGCCTGGATCAGCGGGGCGTCGGGGTTGAGTTCGAGGATGCGCTTCACTTCCGGCGCCTCCTGCTTCATCGCCTTCATCAGGCGCTGCATGTTCACGGACGGGTCGGCCTCGTCGCCGACGAGGCAGCAGACGCTCTCGGTGAGGCGCGCGGAGAACCGGACGTCCTTCACCCGGTTTTCGAGGGTCTTCTTCAGGAACTCCAGCAGGGACTTGTTCTGCTTTGCGGCCTCCTCGGTCTTCTTCTCAAGCTCCTTCTGCACGGGTTCGTCGAGCTTCAGGTCGCTCTTGGAGACGGACACGATGTCCTTCTCCGCGTATCTGCCGATGCCGTTGATGACGAACTCGTCGACCGGGTCGAGCAGGTACAGCACGTCGAGCTTCTGCTGGCGGAAGAGCTCCAGCTGCGGGGAATGGTCCACGGCGGCGCGGGACTCGCCGGTGATGAAGTAGATGGCCTTCTGCGTGGGCGGCATGGCATCGGAGTATTCCTTCAGCGAGACGAGCTTGCCGGGTTCGCCGTTCATTGTCTCGAAGAGCAGCAGATTCTGGAGCTTCTCGCGGTTTTCCCAGTCGCTGTACGCGCCTTCCTTGATGAGGCGGCCGAACTCGCCGTAGAATTTCTCGTATGCGGCGCGATCCTTCTCCATCATGGTCTGGAGCTCGGAGAAGACGCGCTTCACGATGGCCTTGGAGATGCGCTTGATCTGCGGGTTGTCCTGCAGGGTCTCGCGGGAGATGTTCAGCGGCAGGTCGCTCGAATCGACCACGCCGGACACGAAGCCGTTCATGTAGTCCGGCAGCATGCCGGGGCATTCGTCGGTGATGAAGACGCGCTTCACGTACAGGCTCAGCGTCTTTTTGCTGCGGACGCCGAACTGGTACTGGAACGGGAGCTTGGCGGCGAGGAAGAGCAGCGCCTTGAACTCGGACGCGCCCTCGGCGGAGAAGACGATGCGCTTCAGCGGCGCTTCGTAGTCGCCGGACAGGTGCGAATAGAAGCTCTTGTATTCGTCTTCGGTGACCTCGGATTCCGGGCGCAGCCAGATCGCCTTCATGGTGTTCAGCGTCTCGTCCTCGATGACGTCCTTGCCGTCCTTGTCCTTGGTCTTGTGCGCCATCCGGATCGGGTATTCGATGAAGTCGGAGTATTTGCGGACCACGGACGACACGGTCCAGTATTCGAGGTAGTTCTTGAAATCGTCTTTCAGGTGCAGGGTCACGGTCGTGCCGGCGTCGTCCTTTTCCGCCTCGTTCACGGTGAACGTGTCGACGCCCGTGGATTCCCACTGGTACGCCTGGTCTTCGCCCGCCTTCTTCGACAGCACGGACACCTTGTCGGCGGCCATGAACGCGGCGTAGAACCCGACGCCGAACTGCCCGATGAGCTCGGGCGCGGAGGCGGGGTTCTCCTCCTGCGCCTTCTTCAGTTCGGCGAGGAACCCGCGCGAACCGGAATGTGCGATGGTGCCGAGGTTTTCGACCAGTTCCTCCCTCGTCATGCCGATGCCGTTGTCGGAGATTGCCAGCGTGCAGGCGGCTTCGTCGGCGGTGATGCGGATTTCGCCCTCGCTGGCGAGTTCGGGGCGGGTCAGCGCCAGGAAACGCCGTTTGTCGAGTGCGTCGGCGGCGTTCGCGATCAGCTCGCGCAGGAAGATCTCCCGGTTCGAGTAGATCGAATTGATCATCATGCTGAGCAGTTCTTTGACTTCGGCTTTGAATTGCATATGCTTGGACATGGTTCTGTCTCCTTTGTTTTGAATGTGGAAAAAAGCAGTGAGGAGCGTTATTTCTTGGAGGTTTTTGCGGGTTTCGCGGCGGGCGCGACGGAAGTTTTGGTCTTCTTCGACGTCGGGTTGCCCAGGCTCGCGTTTGCGCCCTTGTAATCGTTGCAGTAGAATCCGGACCCGACGAAGATCACGCCGGAGCCCGCGCCGATCTTGC
Organism: Lentisphaeria bacterium; assembly: GCA_017541665.1. Lineage (GTDB taxonomy): Bacteria > Verrucomicrobiota > Lentisphaeria > Victivallales > UBA1829 > UBA1732. Next base: position 54,423 of record JAFXYP010000071.1, read on the forward strand.
GTTTCAGGGTGTCCTTGCCGCATTCCGGGCATGTTTTCAGGTGGTCCTCGGTCATTTGCTGGAATTTCTCAAATTCATATCCGCAGTTCCTGCAGACGTATTCGTAGGTGGGCATGTCGGCTTGTCCTTTGTTTCAACGGCGAACCTGTGCGGTTTCTTCCGTGCGGCTCGCGTCAATGGAGTTGTATTATAGTTGCATTACAAAGGTTGAGCATACTTTATGCCAATTCGACCTCACCGTGCTTCGCCGCCTCGAATCCGCCTCCGCGCGCCTGTTTTATGTTCTATATAATGCGACATTCTGTCCCATCGCCGTGCCAAAGTGTGCCGTCCTGCAACGAAAAAAACGGCGCGCCCGGATCGCCGGACGCGCCGCGAGATTTCTGAGAGCTTTTTTCGGTCAGAGGATTGGGAGCGGAGCCGCGTCGGCATCCTTCTGCTTCTTCGAATCTGTCCTGGCGGGCGTGAAATCGTAGACCTTGATATTGCCCTTGGCGCGTTCGTCCTTGACCATGGCCTGGATCTCCTCGGAGACGGTCTTGTCGACGAGGAAATCGTGGATTTCGCCCTTGACCTTTTCGAGCGGGAGATAGCCCTTCGGATCCTGTTTCAGGAGCTTGATGATGTGGTAGCCGAACTGTGTGTGCACGGGCTTGGTGAAGTCGCCGACCTTTTCGATCTTGAACGCTGCGTCCTTGAAATCCGGGTCGAGCATGCCGGAGCCGTCGAGCACCTCGCCGTCCTTGTCGAACGCGGGCAGCCTGCCGTTGTCGCGCTTGCCCGAGGGGCAGTTGCTCTTTTCCTGGGCGAGCTTCTCGAAGCTGCCGGGATCCTTCACGAGCGCGGCGTAGATCTCGTCGATCTGCTCCTTCGCGAGCTTGTCGGCTTTCGTCTTGATTTCCTTCTCTTCCTTGGAGTCGAGGGCGGAGACGGGTTCGCACTGGATCAGGATGTGCGCGACGGTGATGTTCTCCGGGATGGCGAACTTCTGCTGGTTTTCACGGTAGAACTTTTCGACGGCATCGTCGTCGACGGCCTTTTCGGTCTTCTCGATGAAATGCTTCTCCTCGTAGGCGGCGATGGACGCGTTCTCCTGGATGTCGGTTTCCTTCGCGATCTCGTCGCGGTAGGATTCCAGGGAAAGGCCGCGTGCCTTGAGCTGGTCCTCCAGGGCTTCGACCTGGTCGGCAGGCAGCTTCTTGATGGAGGCGTCGAAATGCGTCTTCACAAGCTCCTCGGACGGGACGAACCCCGCTTCCTTCGCCTTCTGCTTCAGGATCGCGGTGTCGATCTTCTGGTCGACGTACTGCTGCATGGCGGTGCGCAGGTAGGATTCGGGCGTGATCGCCAGGACCTGCTGGGAGACCTTTTTCGACAGGAGCAGGTCGACGATCTGCTGTTTCGTGATCCTGGTCCCGTTGACTTCGGCGACCACGTCCGGCATGAAGGAGAGCGCCTTCTCCACTTCCTCCTCCGAGGCGGGCTGGGAGAGCAGCGCCCTGCGGATGGCGGCTTCCGTTGCTTCGTCGCTGCCGAGCGCGACCATGCCGCCGTCCATGGAAGGAGCGCCCCTCAGGGAGAGCGACGGCGCGCTCTGGGCTGCTGCGGAAAACGATACGGCGCATGCCGCGAAAAGGACAAGAAGGGATTTACTGTTCATCGTGGGAACCTTTCTATTGCTGGTTGATTATGGATTCGCGGGGCGCCGGCGCAGCCAGGCTTTGAACCCGGCGAGCTGCGCGGCATCCGCGTTCAGTTCCAGAAGCGTGGCCAGAGCAGCGGCTTCGGCTTTCCGTCCGGCTGCCGCGGCGTCCATGGCGTCCAGGAGAAGTGCGGCGCACGCATCGTCCTTTTCCACGACGGCGCGTTTGTCGGCCTCCCTGATCTTTGCGGTTGCATAGGCGGAGAGGTTCGGGAAGAGCTTGGAATTGGCTTTTCCGAACTTGTCCAGGTCGACGGCGGCGGTGCGGAGATCGTCGGAAAAATCCGCCGCAAGCAGTTTTTCATTCAGGCGCTGCGCCTCAAGCAGGAGATCGACTTTCGTCTTGGCTTCCGAGACGGATTTATTGACGTCGCCGTACTTGAGGCAATAGGCGTCGAGGTCGGCTGCCGCTCCTGCTACGTCGCCGGCATCCAGCTTGCCCCTTGCCGATGCGATCACGCTGTTCGCCCGGACGATGTGCTCCAGTTCGGGAAGGAACGGATCCGTCGGCTCAAGGTTGCGGTAGGTCTCGATGCTTTTGAGCGCTTCGGCGTTGTCCCTGCGGTCCAGGTCGCCGAAAAGGCGCAGCAGGACGCGGGAACGTTCCATCGGGGTTTCCGGGGCGGGCTTGGAACAGGACACAATGCATGAGAACGCGGTTCCGGCCAGGATTGCCGTGAACAGCGCATGCCGGATGTTATGATGCGCAGAGGATGTTTTCATGATGGTCGTTCCAAAACTGTTTCTATAGACAGGCGCGATGGCTCGTTTGTTCCGTGTATGCGCGAACGACGGAGAACCAAACGGTCCTATTAATATAGTTGTCCTTCCCGGAAAAATCAAACGACCCGTCTTTTGGCCGGAACCAAAAGACGGGTGCGAAACCGTGCAGATGAATCGCATGCGATGCCGAGGAGCGGGCGTAAACCCGGCCGCCGCACCGCACAGGGTCAGCCTCTGCGGGAACGGAGCCGTCCGCGCTGGAGGAATCCCTCGTAGTTTTTCATCACCAGGAGCGATTCCATCTGGGAGAGCGTGTCAATGGTCACACCGACGATGATCAGCAGGCTGGTGCCGCCGAAGAACGATGCCACGGCATACGGAATCTTCAGCCACATCGTGAGGAGCATCGGGAAGATGGAAAGCGCGCACAGGAAGATCGCGCCGGCGAACGTGATGAGGGTCATCAGGTCGTCGAGGTAATCGCATGTGGGCTTGCCGGGCCGGATGCCGGGCACGTAGGCGCCTTCCTTCTTCAGGTTGTCCGCGATCTGCACCGGGTTGAACATGTTCGAGACCCAGAAGTAGGAGAACGCGATGATCAGCGCGCCGTACATCAGCATGTAGGCGTAGGACCCGTGGTTGAAGTACTGCTGGAGCGCGGCGATCCGGGAGCTCGGGATGAGCCTGAGGATCATCGGCGGGAACATCAGGATCGCGCCGGCGAAGATGATGGGCATGACGCCGGGGAAGTTGACCTTGAGCGGCATGTAGGTGCTGCCGCCCGCGACCTTGTTTCCGACGGTCTTGCGCGCCATCTGGATCGGCACTTTGCGGACGCCCTGGCAGAGGATGATCGTGAGGGCGGTCACAACGGCGAAGATGATGATCAGGAGCAGCACGTGCGGGGTGCGGAAACGGGCGTCGCCCGTGCCGCCGCTCTGCCACATGTCGTACAGCTGGGCGATCGACTTCGGAAGACGGTCGATGATGCCGATCGTGATGATGATCGACACGCCGTTTCCGATGCCTTTGTCCGTGATCTTTTCACCGAGCCACATCAGGATCATCGTTCCGCAGGTCAGGATGATGACCGAGAAGAACACGAACGCGGAGAGGTTGCCGCTGACGAGCGGCTGACCGGGGAGCGCCGCGGGGAGACCGAGGCGTTCCGGATGCGTCATGGCGATCGCGGTCATGGCGCCCTGGATGACGCAGATGACGATCGTGAGGTAGCGGGTGTACTGGTTGATCTTGTTCATCCCGGCCTCGCCTTCGCGCTTGAGACGTTCGAGCGCGGGGAGGACGGGGACCAGGAGCTGCATGATGATGGAGGCGGAGATGTAGGGCATGATGCCGAGCGCTCCGACGGCGAACTGCTGGAGAGCGCCGCCGCTGAAGAGGTCGATCATGCCCAGGAATCCGCCGGCACCCGCCGTGTCCTGGGAGAGCTTGTCGAAATAAAGCTTGAGGTTACCTGTGTTGACTCCGGGGCACGGGATGTTGGCCGCGATCCGGCAGACAATGATGACCGCTGCGGAAAACAGGATCTTGTTGCGGAGATCCTTGATCTTGAAAGCGTTGATGAATGCTTTGAACATGTTGCCTCAATTTCCGGCGGGGATGCCGCAAGGGTTATTCGATGACTTCGACGGAGCCGCCGGCGGCCTCGATCTTGGCTTTGGCGGAGGCGGAGAACTTCTGCGCCTTGACCTTGAGGGCCTTGTTGACGTCGCCGGTGCCGAGGACCTTGAGAGGGGCCTTGTTCTTGGCGACGAGACCGGCCTTGAGGAGGACCGCTTCGTCGATTTCGGCGCCGGACTCGAACACTTCGTTGAGGGTACCGACGTTGACGACGTTGAAGATCTCCTTCACACCGTGCATCTTGAAGCCGCGCTTCGGGATGCGGCGGAAGCTCGGGGTCTGGCCGCCTTCGAAGTGGTGGCGGACGGCGGCGCCGCTGCGCGAACGCTGGCCTTTTTCGCCGCGGCCGCAGGTTCCGCCCCAACCGGAGCCGTCGCCGCGACCGACTCTGTGTCTGTTCTTGCGGGAGCCGGGAGTCGTTTCGAGACTATGCAGATTCATGATGAACTCCTTCTCTTCAAATCTTGCCGAGTTTCTCAAGGACCTGTTCCTTGGTCTTCAGCAGTTCGATGGCGCGGAACGTCGCCTTGACGACGTTGGCCGGGTTGCTGGAGCCGAGGGACTTCGCGAGGACGTCGACGACGCCGCCGAGGTTGAGGACGGGGCGCATGGCGCCGCCGGCGATCAAACCGGTACCGGGGGATGCCGGACGCAGGAGGACCTTGGAGCCGCGGAACTTCGCGGTCACGGTGTGGGGGATCGTGTGCCCGGAGAGGGGCATGGCGATCATGTTCTTGCGGGCAGCTTCGCCGCCCTTGCGGATGGCGTCGGAGACTTCGTTTGCCTTGCCGTAGCCGAAGCCGACTTTGCCTTTGTGGTCGCCGACGACGACGAGCGCGCCGAAGGAGAAGTTGCGGCCGCCCTTGACGACCTTGGAGCAGCGATTGATGCTGATGACGACTTCTTCAGTGTCGGACTGCTCGCGTTCCTCTTTGGCCGGAGCGTCTTTTCTGGATTTGTCAAAACTCATAGTGTTGATACCCCTTAGAATTGGAGGCCGGCCTTGCGGGCGGCATCGGCGAGAGCTTTGATTCTGCCGTGATACTGGAAACCGCTGCGGTCGAAGACGACCTTGGAGACGCCTGCGGCGATGGCCTTTTCAGCGGCGAGCTTGCCGAGAGCGGCGGCGGCTTCGACGTTGCGCTTGAGGTTCAGGGCCTTGAACTCGGGAGAGAGCGTGGAGCTGGA
>JAFXYP010000072.1 GCA_017541665.1 Lentisphaeria bacterium
CGGACGGGGTCGTATTGGCGCCTTCCGCGTTGGGGATGATCTTGAAGGAATTGCCGTCCATGACGGCCATGCAGCTGTTGGTGGTGCCGAGGTCAATACCGAGAATCTTGCTCATAGTGACTGTCCTTTCCTGTAAAAGGTTTGATGTTTTGTTCGAGCGTTCGCCTTTTGGATAAGCATACATGATGCCAAGATTTCGGCGTTCTCAAAAGTAATTCATTCTACAGTCGTTTGCGAGATCGTGTCGTTTGTGATGTCCGGTTTTCGGCGCATTCCGGCGCGTCTCAGTGTGTCAAAATGTCGCGCCAATCTGTCGCATTGGCACAGCTGTGTCCCATTTTCCATAATTATTTGGCGGGAGCCGGATTCGCGCCTGCCGCGCGGATCGCGCCAAGACAATGGATCCTGACGACTCGATTGACGTCGGTCTCCGAGATCGTGCGCAGCCGGTCGATGTACGGACGGACGAACTCCGGCCTGCGTTTGCCGAGGACGCGGAAGATTTCCGGCGCCTCCATGCGGACTCTCTCGTTGCCGTCGTGCAGCAGCTCCGCGAAGACCGGCATGTAGGGACCGTACGGATCGGGCGTGTTCGCGGCGATGTTCTCCGATGCCCAGATGAAGCTCAGCCGGACATTTGCCTCCTCGTCGCGGGCAAACCGGAAGAGGCCGGACCAGAACGGTTCGACCAAGGTATAATCGCCGCGTCCGATCCTGCCTAGGGCGTTTACGGCGCGTTCGCGCAGAATCGGTTCCGTGCTGCCGAGAAAAGACGCGACTGCGGAGGCGCCGTTACCCAGTGAAGCGGGAAACGCCAGGCCCATTTCGCCGAGAAGCCAGAGCGCTTTCGCCCGGATCTTCACCGAGCCCGAGGTCAGGAGCGACAGGACATACGGGATGTTCGCCTCCCACCGGTCCCTGTTCTTTGTCAGCGCCCCAAGCTCCTTGTACAGCTCCGATTCGGTCATTTCCCCCTCAACTCTTCCGGTTTGCATGCGTGCGCGAGCGGAAGCCGCGCACTGCCGCAGTGGAGACACCGTCTCCGAAAAACGGACCCGGAATCCTTTTCGGGAGACCGGGCCCTGAACGATTCGGCATAACCTCAATTAAGCCTGCTTGCCGCAGTATTTGAGGTACTGCGGATAGAGGGCGTGCAGGATGCCGAATTCGAGGCCGCGGATTTCGGCGAGGCCCTTCATGCGTCCGAGCGCGGAATAGCCGGGCGTGATGGGCGCGGTCGCTTCGAGGTCGTTGGCGATCACATGGCCGTGGTCGGGGCGCATCACGATGCGCCAGTCCTTGCGGCCGGATTCGATGCGGCGGATCTGCTCCTCGACGACGGCCTTCACCATGCCGTACATGTCCACGACGCCTTCCAGGTGGTTGGCCTCGTAGAAATTGCCCTCGGGCGTGTGCTCGGTGCTGCGCAGGTGGACGAATCCGACGCGGTCGGCGCAGCTCTTGAACATCGGTACGAGGTCGTTTTCCGCGCGGCCGCTGAAGGAGCCGGTGCAGAAGCAGATGCCGTTTGCCGGGCTGTCGTCCATCGCCAGGAGCTCGGTGATGTCCTGTGCCGTGCTGAAGATGCGCGGGAGTCCGAGCATCGGGAACGGCGGGTCGTCGGGGTGGATGACGAGCCGGCAGCCGGCTTCCTCGGCGGCGGGGCAGACGGCGTTGAGGAATGCCTTGTGGTTGGCCTTGAGTTCGTCGCGGCCGATCTCGGCGTAGCGGGACAGCATGGCGCGGACATCGTCGAGCGTAACGCCCTTGAATCCGGGGAAATTGTCCACGATGTCGAGCTCGAACTGCTTCGCTTCCTCGCGGGACATGCCCTCGAAGAGTTTTTTCGCGCGTTCCACGATCTCCGGGGCGAAGTCCGCCTCGGCTCCCTTCCGCTGAAGGATGAAGAGCTCGAACGCGGCGAACTTGGTGCGGTTGAAGAAGAGGGTGCGGGAACCGTCCGGGAGCTCGTAGTTCAGGTCGGTGCGGACCCAGTCCAGCACGGGCATGAAGTTGTAAGTGATGACGGAGAGGCCGCATTTCCCGAGGTTGCGCAGGGAGATGCGGTAATTCTCGTACAGTTCCTCGTAGTTGCCGGACTTCGTCTTGATGTTTTCATGGACGGGGAGGCTCTCGACCGCGCTCCAGGTCAGCCCGGCGCGTTCGATCATCTCCTTGCGCTCCATGATGTCCTTCACGGTCCAGACCTCGCCGTAGGGGATCTGGTGAAGCGAGGTCACGACACCGGTCGCGCCGGTCTGGCGGATCGTCTGAAGCGAAACCGGGTCGTTCGGCCCGAACCAGCGGAACGATTCTTCCATCAGCATGATGCGTTCTCCTGCGCTTGCGGTGAGTTCAGATGCCGGAGAAGGACGAGAAGCCGCCGTCGACCGGGATGATCGCGCCGGTCACGAAGCTGGCTGCGTCGGAGAGCAGGTAGTGGATGCAGCCGTAGACTTCGCTCTGGTCGCCGAAACGGCCCATCGGGGTCTTCGCGACGACCTGCTTGCCGCGGGCCGTGTAGGAACCATCCTCGTTCACGAGGAGTGCGCGGTTCTGCTTGCCGAGGAAGAATCCGGGGGCGATGGCGTTTACGCGGAGGCCTTCGCCGAACTTCATGCCGAACTCCATGGCGAGCCAGCGGGTCAGGTTGTCGATCGCGCCCTTGGCGTTCGAATAGCCGATGCCGCGGGAGATGGCCTGCTTGGCGGCCATGCTGGAGAAGTTCACGATCGCGCCTTTCTTCTGCGCGGCCATGGCTTTCACGAACACGATCGTCGGCAGCAGGGTGCCCTTCAGGTTCAGGTCGAGCACTTTTTCATATTGGTCGAACTGGAGGTCGAAGATGGTCTGGTCGGGGTTGACCATGGCGCCCGCCATGTTGCCGCCCGCGCCGTTCACCAGCGCGTCCACGCGGCCGTGTTCCGCCATGACTTTTTCGTAGACGGATTCGATCATGCCGCGGTCGAGCACGTTGCAGGCGTAGCCGGACACCTTCGGCGAGATGGTGGCCTTCGCGTCGGCGACGATCTGGTCCACGACTTCCTGCTTCAGGTCCAGCATCACGACTTTTGCGCCCTGTTCCAGCAGATAGCGGGCGGTCCCGCCGGCGAGCACGCCTGCGGCTCCGGTTACGACGATGACACGGTCTTCGAGATCGAACAAACTGTTTTTCATGGGAATCGCTCCTGAAAAAAAGAAAAAGGGTTGGGTGAATATGATAAAATATAACAATAATATACATCACAAAAGCACTTTTTGCAAACTTTTTTCTTTTGCGATGATAATATTTGACATTTTTCGGCTTCTTTTTTCGCGGGACAAACAGACAAAAAACGGCACACCGGAATCTGATTGCCGGTGTGCCGGATGGTGCGGCTGTAAGCCTGTGTCCCGCAGCGGAAGATCATCCCGGAGCGGGGCGGAGGCTCAGTCAGCTCAGCGGAGATCGACCTTGAGTCCTTCCGCGAGGTTTTTGCGGACCTTTTCGTAGAGGACGTTGACCTCGTCGTCGGTAAGTGTGCGTTCGGGGGAACGGAACACGAGGGAGTAGGCGAGGCTCTTCTTCCCTTCGCCGATGGCCTTGCCCTCGAAGACGTCGAAGAGGGAGACGGATTCGAGGTTCGGCAGATGGAGCTTGCGGATGAAGTCGAGGACGTCCTGGTTGCGGAGTTTTGCGGGCGCGATGAACGCGATGTCACGGGAGACGCTCGGGAACTGGGAGACGGGGACGTAGTATTCGGACTTCTTCGAGGCGTTGAAGACCATATCGAGCTGGATCAGGGCGATGAAGAGCGGGGTGGTGAGGCGCATGCCCTTGGTCAGCTCGTCGGTGGCCTGTCCGAGCACGCCGGCCTTCTTGCCGTCGATGATGAGCTCGGCGCAGCAGGTTGGGAGGAAGCGCGGATCGGTGGCGGGGACGAACGTGAACGAGGCGAGGCGGCGTCCGGAAAGGACGGACTCCAGGATGCCCTTCAGGTCGAAGAAATCGTACTGCAAGCCGCGTTCCTTGGAATAGCGTTCGGGGTGGGCGCAGCCGGTAATGGCGATGCCGAGCTCGTCGCGCTCCTCGGGGTATTTCTCCTGGTTCGCGCAGAAGACGTGGCCGATTTCGAAGAAGCCGAGGTCGTAGTTCTTGCGGGCGATGTTGTAGCGGACGGCGTCCAGCAGGCAGGGGAGTAGCGAGGGGCGCATGACCGCGAGGTCGAGGCTGATCGGGTTATTGGGGCGGATCAGGTCGCCGGGTTCGAAGACGCCGCCGCGAGTGGCGGACGCTTCGCCCATCATGCTGTTGCTGACGGTTTCGTAGAGGCCGACTCCGGCGAGCTGTTCGCGCAGGTGCGTGATCTTCAGGATGGCGTCGCCGGAGATGTCGGACTGGGTGGCCTTGATCGGGACGTCCGGGAGCTTGTCGAGGCCGTGGATGCGGGCGACTTCCTCGGCGAGGTCCGCCGGACCCATGACGTCGAGGTCGCGCCAGGAGGGCACTTTGAAGGACGCGCCGCTTTCGGACTGGCGGACGGTGGCGAAACCGAGGGAATGCAGGATGTCGTCGATGCGGCGGTTGTCGACGTCCATGCCGAGCAGGCTGCGCACGCGGTCGTATTTGAGGTCGATGATGCGCGCGGGCTTTTCGGGCTGCGCAACGGAGACCAGCGGGGAGACCACGTCGCCGCTGCCGAGTTCGCGGATGAGCTGGGCAGCGCGCATGCTGGCCGGGACGATCATGGCGCGGTCCGCGCCGCGTTCGAAACGGTAGGACGCTTCCGAGGAGAGTCCGAGGCGGCGGGAGGTCGCACGGACGGATGCCGGGTCGAACCAGGCGCTTTCCAGCACGACGTCGGTGGTGTCAGCCACGACGCCGGAGTATTCGCCGCCCATGACGCCGGCGATGGCGACAGGCTTCTCCGTGTCGGCGATGACGAGGTCGTTCGAGGTGAGCTCGTAGGTCTTGCCGTCGAGCGCGGTGATGGTCTCATTGTCCTTTGCGCGGCGGATTATGAGGCGTTCGCCCTTCAGGAACCGCATGTCGAACACGTGCAGCGGTTCGCCGAGCTCCATCATGACGAAGTTCGTGATGTCGACGATGTTGTTGATGGGCCGGATGCCGATGGCGGCGAGGGAGGCCTTCAGCCAGGCCGGGCTTTCGCCGACCTTCACGTTGCGGATGACGCGCGCGGTGTACAGAGGGCAGAGGTCCGGGGCCTCGACCGTGACCAGGTTGCTCCAGTCGCCGGCGAGTTCGGTCGGGACGCTTTCAGGCGCGGGGAATTTCACTTCGCCGCCGACGAGCGCGGCGATGTCGCGCGCGACGCCCCAATAGGAGAGCCAGTCGGGCCGGTTCGGCGTGATCTCGAGCGTGTAGACCGTGTCGGTCGGGACGTAGTCCTGGAGCGGCTTGCCGATTTCGAACGTGCCGGGGAGCAGCATGAGGCCTTTGTGGTCCTCGCTGAGGCCGAGCTCCTTGGCGGAGCACATCATGCCGAAGGATTCCTCGCCGCGGATCTTGCCTTTCTTGATCGTGAAGGTGCCGCCTTCACCGTCCGGGAAGACGGTCCCGATGGTGGCGAGCGGGACGATGTTCCCGGCGTCGCAGTTCGGGGCGCCGCAGACGATCTGGAGCGTTTCGGTGCCGGTGAAGACTTCGCAGATGGAGAGGTGGTCGGAGTTCTCATGTCTGCGGCGGGAGAGGATCTTCGCGACGATCACGCCGTCCGGGATCTTGCCGATCGTTTCGATCTCCTCGACCTCAAGTCCGGCCATCGTGAGCGCGTTTGCGAGTTCTTCCGGGGAAAGGTTGATGTCGATATAGTGTTTCAGTCTAAACAGGGAAAGTTTCATGTCGGTCTTCCTTTCTCAGAACTGTTTGAGGAACCGCAGATCGTTGTCGGAGAAGATACGCAGATCGTTGATGCGGTGTTTCAGCATGGTCAGGCGTTCGAGGCCGAATCCGAAGGCGAAGCCCTGGACCTCGTCGGGATCGTATCCGACGTTGCGGAGAACGGCCGGGTTGACCATGCCGGCGCCCATGATCTCGAGCCAGCCGGAGTTCTTGCAGACGCGGCAGCCCTTGCCGCCGCACATCACGCAGCTGAAGTCGCACTCGACGCTCGGTTCCGTGAACGGGAAGAAGTGGGGGCGCATGCGGACCTTGACGTCGGTGCCGAAGAATTCCTTCGCGAATTTCAGGATGGTGCTGCGGAGGTCGGCGAGGGAGACGTCCTTGTCGATGTAGAGGCCCTCGAGCTGGTGGAAGTGCACGCCGTGGGTGGCATCCGGGGTGTCGCGGCGGTAGCAGCGGCCCGGGGAGACGATGCGCACGGGCGGCTTCGCGCCGAGCATGGTGCGGATCTGGACCGGAGAGGTCTGCGTGCGGAGGAGGCGTCCGTCGGGGAGGTAGAAGGTGTCCTGCGGGTCGCGGGAAGGATGGTTCGCGGGCGCGTTGAGGGCGTCGAAATTGTACCACACGGTTTCGAGTTCGGGGCCGGTAACGGCGATGAAGCCCATGCGGCGGAAGATGGAGCAGCAGGCGTCGATGGTCTGGCTGATCGGGTGCTTGCGGCCGAGTGGCCACATGCGGCCGGGGAGGGTGACGTCGACGGCGGGCGCATTCTCCGCGGTCTTCGCGTTGATGCGGGCGTTGGCCTCGTTGAGGGCGGCCTGAATGCCCTGTTTGGCCTCGTTGAAGGCCATGCCGGCGGCGCGTTTGTCTTCGGCCGGCAGCTTGCCCATCATGGGGCTGAGGGCGGTGACGGCGCCGTTGCGTCCGAGCGTGCGGTTCTTGACGGCCTCGACGTCGGCCGGAGTCGAGGCTGCGGACAGAGCGGTTTTCGCCTCGGCGGTGATGGCCTGAAGCTTTTGCAGCAGTTCTTCCAGCATGTTGAAAACTCCTTAAGGAACTTTGAAAAAAGAAAAACGCGGGTCTGCCGGTAGGCGGCAGCCCGCGAATCACAGATAGTCTGTCAGGGGGACGCCGGGCGCAGGGCAGGGCGTCCAGTCGAGTTCGTCAGCAGGCGGCCTTTGCCTTTTCGAGCAGGGCCGTAAATGCCGCGGGATCCTTGACTGCGAGGTCGGCGAGAACCTTGCGGTTCAGGTCGATGTTCGCCTTCTTGAGTCCGTCGATGAACTTGCTGTAGGTCATGCCCTGTGCGCGGCAGGCGGCGTTGATACGCACCGTCCAGAGGCGGCGGTACTGGCGCTTTTTCTGCTTGCGGCCTTCATAGGCATGGACGTTCGCCTTGTCGACGGCATCGTACGCTGTGCGGATGCGCTTGGAGCTGGCACCGTAGAAACCTTTTGCACGCTCAAGGACGCGTTTGCGGCGTTTTCTCGAATAAACAGCACAAGTAACTCTCATGATGGATTCTCCTGTTTTTCAAGCTCAGCCGTAGGGCAGGGCCTTTTTGATTCTCTGGGCGTGGGCGGCGTCGAGCAGTCCGGCGTTGCGTTTCTGGCGTTTGTTCTTCCCGGACTTGTTCGTCATGAGGTGACGGCGGCCAGGCTTCGTGAACTTGTAGCCGCCGGAGGCGGTACGTTTCACGCGTTTGGCGATACTCTTGCGAGTCTTCATTTTCGGCATCGTTTGGTCTCCTTATGTTAGAGTTTTTTCTCGACCGGACGGGCAGACGCCATCAGCCGTGTCCGGCGGTTTTTTATATCAGCCCTTCGGATTGAAGGACATGTTGATGTTCTTTCCGAGCAGCTTCGCCGGCGCATCCACGACGGCGACCTCCGCCAGGTCTTCGGTGATCCGTGTCACGAGTTCGAATCCCATTTCCGGGTGCGAGAGTTCGCGGCCCTTGAATGTGATCGTCACGCGCAGCTTGTTCCCTTCGCCCAGGAACTCCTTCGCATGGTTGAGTTTCACCTCGTAGTCATGCGTGTCGATGTGAAGGCGGAATTTGATTTCCTTCACCTTCTGGGCCTGCTGGTTTTTCTTCTGCTCCTTCAACTTCTTCTTCTGTTCGTACAGGAGCTTCCCGAAATCCATGATGCGGCAGACGGGCGGGTTGCTGTTTTCCGACACGAGCACGAGGTCCAGATGCGCGGCCTGCGCGGCCTGGCATGCGGCCGCGAGTTTCATGACGCCCAGCTGTTCTCCGTCGGCCCCGATGATGCGCAGGGGCTTGTCGGAATACGCACGGTCATTGCTTTTCAGTAACTTGGCGATAGTAAACGCCCTCCATGTGAGATGCTGTCCGATGCTTCCGCCACGGTGACGAAAGCGCATGAACTAATACTATAGCACATCAAAGCTTATTTTCAAGCTCCGACTGCAATTTTTTGATGAAAGTTTCCAGATCCATGGCGCCGAGCTGGTCCTCTCTGCGGGAGCGGACTGCCATCGTGCCTTCGTTCTGTTCCTTCTCGCCGATCACGGCCATGAACGGGATGCGCTGCAGGCGGGCGTCCTTGATCTTGGCGCCCATGCTTTCGGAACGGACGTCGCACAGGACCTGGAATCCCGCCTTGCGGAGGCCGTCTGCCACCTGCTTCGCGTATTCATGCTGTTTTTCGGTGATCGGGATCACGCAGACCTGGGTCGGGGCGAGCCAGAGCGGGAATGCGCCGGCGTAGTGTTCGACCAGGATGCCGAAGAACCGTTCCAGGGAGCCGAAGAGCGCGCGGTGCACCATGTAGGGCTGGTGCAGGGCGCCGTCCGCGCCGACGTACGTGATGCCGAAGCGTTCCGGCAGGTTGAAGTCGAACTGGATCGTGGAGGTCTGCCATTCGCGGCCGATCGCATCCTTGATCTTGAGGTCGATCTTCGGGCCGTAGAATGCGCCGCCGCCTTCGTCCACTTCGTATTCCAGTCCGCAGCCTTCGATGGCCTGGACGAGCGACTTCTGCGCCTGTTCCCAGCGGGCGGGATCGCCGACTGCCTTCGCGGGGCGCGTGGAGAGGTACGCCTTGATCTCCGGGAACCCGAAGGTCTTCCAGATGTAGAGGCAGAATTCGAGGACTTCCTTGATCTCGCTTTCGATCTGTTCCGGGGTGCAGATGATGTGCGCATCGTCCTGCGTGAAGCCGCGGACGCGCATCAGGCCGTGGAGCACGCCGCTCTTCTCATAGCGGTATACGGTGCCGAGTTCGGCCCAGCGGCAGGGGAGTTCCCGGTAGGAGCGCACGCGGCTCTTGTAGATCTCGATGTGGAACGGGCAGTTCATGGGTTTTGCATAATAGTCGAACTCGTCGATCTGCATCGGGGAGTACATGCTCTCCTTGTAGAATCCGAGGTGGCCGCTGGTCTCCCAAAGCTGGCTGCGTCCGATATGGGGCGTGTACAGCAGGTCGTAGCCGTGTGCCAGGTGCTCCTTGCGCCAGAAGGTTTCGATGACGTTGCGGATATAGGCTCCTTTCGGATGCCACAGCACGAGGCCGGGGCCGACCATTTCGGAGATGCTGAAGAGGTCGAGCTCCTTGCCGAGTCGGCGGTGGTCGCGCTTCTTGGCCTCCTCGATGCGCTGCAGGTACGCCTTGAGTTCCTTCTTGTCGGCGAACGCGGTGCCGTAGATGCGCTGGAGCATCGGGTTCTTCTCGTCGCCGCGGTAGTAGGAACCGGCGATGGAGAGCAGCTTGAATGCGCCGATTTCGTTGGTGTTGCCCACGTGCGGGCCGCGGCAGAGGTCGGTGAAGTTGCCGCAGATGTAGAATGTGATCTCGCTGTCGTCCGGGATGTCGGCGAGGCGTTCGAGCTTATAGTTCTGGCCGCGTCCGGCGAGGAACGCGTGGGCGTCCTCGCGGGTCATGACCTTGCGTTCGAACGGGAGATGCGCTTTGGCGATCTCCTCCATTTTCTCTTCGATCTTCGCCAGATCTTCGACGGTGAGGCGGGTTTCCAGGTCGAAATCGTAGTAGAAGCCGTCCTCGGTCGCCGGACCGATGTCGAATTTAGCGTTCGGATAGAGTTCCTGCACCGCCGCCGCCATGACGTGCGCCGCGCTGTGCCGAATGGTTTCCAACGGGTATTTTCCCATTTGAGTGTCCTCGTCGATATGTGATTGTGAGTAAAATACATGTATCCTTTTAATATACACGTTTCCGGCCGGATTGCAAGTCCGGGCCGTCCGATACGGGGAGAAATCTTCATTTTTGCCGGCAGATTCGCTTTTTCCGCTTGATTTTTTCCCATCCCCATATCATATTATATTTGTTTTTTTCGGAGATTTGTCATGACCAGATGTTCCTGTCTCTGCACCTTTTCCATCCTGGCCGGCGCGGCGCTCGCCGCATTGCCGCCCATCCTGCATGCCCAGATCATCAACCGCAGACCCCTGAACGGCGCGTCCCTTGGCGGGCTTTCCACGGGTGCCGTCACGAATATTCCGTTTGTCGCAAAGACCGAAGACGCCGCCTATGTCGAGATCGTCAGCGCCGTCCGGCGCGGCGCGCCGTCGCTGCTGGAACGCGTCCTGAAGAATTATTCCCACTCGCCGCGTTTCCTGAACGAACACCTCAACTACTACGAGACGCCTGTCATTTTCCACGCGATCGCCGAGATGAAGATCGAGCACTGCGACCTCCTGATCCACTACGGCAGCATCGTGGACATCCAGCTCCCCGACACACAGTTCCGCAAATTCCAGAAAGTCGCCGCGCGGAAGATCGACGCCAAGCAGACCATCAAAGGTTCCTGTACGCCGTTTGCCTACGCCTGCCATCTGCCCGTCATCTCCGGATCGCAGAAACGCGACGCGATGGCCGTCATGAAGATGCTCCTCGACAGCGGAGCCGACTGCAATCTGCCCGGTTTCGAAGGCAAGCCTCCCGTCCAGATCCTGGGCGAACAGGACCGTATCGATGAACTGAAGATGGTGCTCTCCTATAAGAAGGTCGAGTTCAATTCTCCGGTTTTGGAGGAATATATGCGGACGCACAAGGAGGACGAGGCGGTCAGGATCCTGAAGGCGTACATGGTCGAACAAGAGGCCGAAGCCGCGGAAAAAGCCGTTGCGGCCGTGAAGAGTGCGAAAAAACCGCCCTTTGCGGGAAATCCGACGCTCTCGTTCGACAAGGCCGTCCTGACTGGCAACACCTCCGAAATCCTCAAGCATCTCGGCGCGATGAAGGATGTCGACGATCCCCTGCCGGGCGACGGCAATGCGTTCAGGCAAACCCCGCTGATCCGCACCGTCGTGCTGGAGCGTCCCGCCGCCGTGCGCCTGGTGCTGGATGCCGGAGCCGATCCGAACCTTCCCGACGAAACGACCTGCAATCCGCTCGTTTATGCGGAGATGAAGCGTTTGGACGAGATCGTCTCCATGCTGAAAGCGGTCGGGGCGAAGCTTCCCGTCTGCGCCGATATGGAGACTGCCGCAAAACAGGACCGTCCTGACGAGATCGAACGCCTGTACAAGGAGGCCGTCGCGCGCAAGGTCAAGACCGCCCCCCTGGTCGCGCAGGCGATGATCGCCGCCGTCGGACTGGAGCGCGAACGCGCCTTCGCCCAGTGCATCAAGCTCGGCGGCAACCCGAATCAGATCAAGGTCAACAAGCAGATCCCGCTCGTGTTCCACCTGATCGACAAAAAACTCGTCGCCTTCCTGCTTGCCTGCGGGAATGCCTCCACGCCGCTGGACCTGAAAGTCAAACACCCGCTCGTCAAGCTCACGCCCATGCTTTATGCCGCGTCCGGCACGAAGACCTCGCCGGAGGTCATCCGGGCGCTCGTCAAACTCGGAGCCAGCCCGAATTCCAAGGGCACGAAGAACAAGACCGCGCTGATGTATGCCGCCGAAGCCGGAAATGACGCCGTCGTACAGGCCCTGCTGAAGGCGGGCGCCGATCCGAATGCCGTGGATGCCGACGGCAGGACGTATCGGGATTACGACAACTGATCTGTCCGGTGCAACGCCGGAATCTTTGCTCCGAACAGTTCCGGAAATGCGGCAGAGCCTTGTCTGTGCCCTTTCGGGAGTGTTCGGGATAAGGCTGTGGTCCCCCTGAATTTGTACTTGTTTTTATAAAATGACGGGGAGTCGCTTGCATTTTCGTTCTTCCGGTGTATATTATATTTCACGTTTTCTCAACGCATCCGGACCGGCCGTATGCCGGTTCCCCCGCACCAAAACCAACCCCGCGGGCGGATGCGCACAACTGAACAAGAAGGTATCTTGCTCCGCGTCAACCGTTTACAAGCGCGGAGGAAAAGAGCCGGAACGAAGAAAGGCGGATGGAACAATGGCCATCTCTGTCAAAGACCTGTTGGAAGCCGGGTGCCATTTCGGGCATCAGACGAAGCGCTGGAACCCCAAGATGAAAGATTACGTCTACGGGGCGAAGAACGGTATCTCGATCATCGACCTCACCAAAACCATCCGCCAGATCGGCGATGCCTGCAATTTCCTGCAGCGTGAAGTCATGAAGGGCTCCCGCATCCTGTTCGTCGGCACGAAGCGCCAGGCGCAGCAGGTCGTCCGCAACGCCGCGGAAGAAACCGAAATGTTCTACATGTCCGAACGCTGGATGGGCGGCACGCTCACCAACATCGAAACGATCCGCAAGTCCGTCAAGAAGATGCGCGAGATCGACGACATCGTGAACGACGAAGAGAACTCCAACCTCAAGAAGAAAGAGGTCGTCCGCCTCGCCCGCCAGGGCGTCAAGCTCCATCGCAACCTCGACGGCATCGCCGACATGAAGCGTCTGCCCGACGTGGTCGTGGTCGTTGACGTCTGCCACGACGAGACCGCAGTGAAGGAAGCCCAGAAGCTCAACATCCCGATCATCGCCATCGTCGATACCAACGGCAACCCCGAAAACATCACCTATCCTGTCGCCGCCAACGACGACGCCGTCAAGTCCATCAAGATCATCATGGACACCTTCGTCTCCGCCATCAACGATGCGCTCGCGCTTTACAAGGTGAAAGTCGCCGAGGACAAGGCCAAGGCCGATGCGGAACGCGCCGAAAAGAAGGGCACCGAGGAAAAGGCCAAGACCGACGAGCGTCCCGCACGCCGTCCCTCCCGCCGTCCCGCCGGCCCCCGCAAGGATGCCGCTGCCGCCGATGGCGAGAAGAAGGCTGCTCCGCGCCGCAAGGCTCCCGCCAAGGAAGTCAAGGACCTGTCCGAACTTAAGAAATCCGATGTGAAACCCGAGGAGAAATAATCATGGCTGCTATCACTCCGCAAATGGTCAAGGAACTGCGCGACAAGACCGACGCAGGCATGGGCGAATGCAAGAAGGCCCTTATCGAAGCGAACGGCGACATTGAAGCCGCCGTCGATATCCTCCGCAAGGCCGGTATCGCCAAGAGCGCACACCGTGCCGACCGTGCCACCGCCGAAGGCAAGATCTTCGTCGCCGTCGACGGCAACCAGGCCCTCATGCTCGAAGTCTGCTGCGAGACCGACTTCGTCGCCAACAACGAAAAGTTCCTCGAATACGGCAACGGCGCCGCGAAGAAAATCCTCGCGAACACCACCGGCGACGGCGACGTCACCGAGGCCGCGCAGAAGTCCGAAGAGACCGAGCTCGCAGCCCTGTTCTCCAAGTTCGGCGAGAAGATGATCATCCGCCGCGCCCTCCGCTACACCACCGACCAGAAGATCGCCTACTACATCCACTTCAACGGAAAGATCGGCGTCCTCCTCGACATCGGCGGCGAAATCGACGAAGCCGGCATCAAGAACACCTGCCTCCAGATCTGCGCCTCCAGCCCGCAGTACGTCAACTCCTCCGAAGTCCCGGCCGAAGCGATCGCCCACGAAAAGGAAATCGCCACCGCCCAGCTCAAGGAGAGCGGCAAGCCCGAGAACATCATCGAGAAGATCGTCGCCGGCAAGATCAACAGCTGGTACGGCGAAATCTGCCTCGTGAACCAGCCCTGGATCCTTGACAACAAGACCACCTTCGGCAAGCTCTTCCCGAAGGCCACCGTCAAGCGTTTCGCCCGCTGGGCCGTCGGCCAGTAATTCCTGCCGACAGTTTCTCCGAAACTCCGAACCCGTTCCGGTTTCCGCCGGGGCGGGTTTTTTCGCGTGCCGATATCTCCGATGCCTCCGTTTTTCGGGAGCCGTCCGGGACGTGTTTTTCGCGTTTGTCCGGCCCGGGAACAGGCTGTTTTCCTGTGCTCATGCGACGCAGCGTTGAAATAATAAGAAAAAAGCGTGAATTCAGATTGAAAATCAGGAAGAAACGGTGTATATTACATACTCACATCTTTTTGGGAAGGCCCCCGTTTTTTGCGGGGGACAGTCCGAATCCGATACCGACACAACATTCAGATAACCAATCACGAAGGCAAGTCAAACATGTCCAATCCCAGCTGGAAAGAACAATTCACCCTCACCATCACCGACACCGACGTCTGCGGACGCGACGCGAAATTCGTGCTCCCCGCGGAAGCCTCCACCGACCTTTTCCTGACCGCCGCCAAGGGCGTCGCCCGCAAGGCGCAGATCCCCGGTTTCCGCGTCGGAAAGGCCCCGCTTGCCATGGTGAAGGCCCGCTATAAAGGCTACATCGACGAAGAGGCCGGCCGCCTGGTCCAGGTCGCCGCTTACGATCTGCTCTCCAAGAAGGCCGAGGAACTCGACATCATCTCCTACAGCAAGCTCCAGCCCGAAGGCACGCTCGAAGAGGGTAAGGAATTCACGATGAAGTGCGATTTCGAGATCGCGCCCGAATTCGAACTCCCCGACTATAAGGACCTTGGCGAAGTCGCGGCGGCGGAAGATGTCGCCAAGATCGAGGAAGACCTCGTCGAACGCGCCAAGGCCCAGTACAGCAGCTTCGTGCCGATCGCCGACGCCGCGAAGGAAGACGACATGCTCCACGTCTCCTACGAGAGCGATTTCGTCCTTCCCGATGACGCCTCCGACTCCCTGAAGCGCGCGGTCAAGAACGATTCCGCCTGGATCTACCTGATCGGACAGGAAATGATCCCCGGCGTGAACGCCGCCCTCACCGGCGCCTCCGTCGGCGACGAGCGCACCTTCACCGCCGAATTCCCCGCCGACTGGCGCGAGGAAGGCCTCCGCGGCCGGAAGGTCACCTACAAGATGAAAGTCCACGACGGGCAGCGCCGCGAGCCGATCGAAGACATGGCGAAGCTCGCCGAGAAGATGGAGTTCAAGTCCGCCGAGGAGCTCACCAAGTTCTACCACGACCTGGCGGTCCGTCAGGCCGAGATCATGAGCCGTTCCAAGACGATGGAGTCCATCCAGGCAGCCATCCTCGAAAAGGCCCCGCAGTTCGAACTGCCGAAGAAGTCCCTTGATACCGCCACCGACAACGAGTTCAAGCTGCTCGAATACGCCGTCGGACAGGACAAGGAGGCCCTTGAGAGGTTCAACGCCGAGAAGGACCAGCACATGGAAGAGGCGAAGCAGAAAGCCACGGAACAGCTCCGCAAGAACTTCATCATGCGCAAGATCGCCAGGGTCGAGGACGTCAAGCTCTCCGAACAGGAAGTCGCCCAGGCCATCCAGAACATGGCGCAGCAGACCCGCATGGAGCCCGCCCGCCTCGCCGAGATCCTCCAGCGCACCGGCCGTCTCAACGAACTTGAGATCGAGCTCCTCGTGGAGAAGACCCTCGGCGTGCTCGCGGAACGCCGCATGAAAGCTGCCGCGAAGTAAAAACGAACGGGAACGCCGGAGGCGCGCAGGCTCCTCCCGGCGCGTCCATAAAGTCTGGCCATTCCCGCCAGCAGAATGACCGGCCTTTGCGCGTCGAAAGAAGCACGAAGGCCGTGCATTTTTGACAGAGAATCAAAAAGCAAGCAAGGAGATGAAAAACATGAAAACGACCAAAACCCGCAACACTCTCGTGCCGATCGTCGTCGAACAGACCGGCAATGGCGAACGTTCCTACGACATCTATTCCCGTCTGCTCCGCGACCGCATCATCCTGCTGGGCGACCCCATCGACGACACCATCGCGAACCTGGTCGTGGCGGAACTGCTCTTCCTGAAGAGCGAAGACCCGAAGAAGGACATCTCCCTGTACATCAATTCGCCCGGCGGCGTCGTGACCGCCGGACTCGCCATCTATGACACCATCCAGTCGCTCCCGTGCGACGTCTGCACGTTCTGCATGGGGCAGGCGGCTTCGATGGCCGCCGTGCTGCTGTCCGCCGGAACGCAGGGCAAGCGCTACGCCCTGCCGTCCTCTCGGATCATGATCCACCAGGTCCTCGGCGGCGCGGAAGGCCAGGCGACGGACATCGAGATCCACACGAAGGAGATCCTCCGGACGAAGGCCGCGCTGAACACCATCCTCGCGAAGCACTCCGGCCAGACGCTGAAGAAGATCGAACGCGACACCGAGCGCGATTACTTCATGTCCGCGGAAGAGGCCGTGGCATACGGGCTTGTCGACCATGTCCTGCCGCCTCGCGCGGATGTGGCTGCCCTCAAGGTCAAGGGGAACTGAGCATGAAGAAAACCGACCGTTGTTCTTTCTGCGGACGCACGGAAGACGAGGTGAAGGGCGGTCTGCTGACCGGACCGAGCGGCGCCTCCATCTGCCGCAACTGCGTGTCGATCTGCGATACGCTGTTCACCCGGAACGGCTTCCCCGGCGAAAAACAGAAGTCTGCCGTGCCCGCCGGCGGCGAACCTGAAGAGGACGCCGCCCCGGCATCGGACCGCATGCCGTCGTTCGTGAACCGGCTGAACGTGCCGACGCCCGCGGACATCAAAGCCGAGCTCGACCGTTACGTGATCGGCCAGGAGCAGGCGAAGAAGATCCTGTCCGTGGCCGTCCACAACCATTACAACCGCCTCAAATCGAAAAACCTGTACGACGCCTCCGACGTCGACCTCGACAAGAGCAACGTCCTGCTGATCGGCCCCACCGGAAGCGGCAAGACCCTCATCGCACGCACGCTCGCAAAAATGCTCGACGTGCCGTTCTGCATCACCGACGCCACGACCCTGACCGAGGCAGGCTACGTGGGCGAGGACGTGGAGAACATCATCCTGCGCCTCGTGCAGGCGGCGGACTACGACATCGAGCGCGCCCAGGTCGGCATCATCTACGTCGACGAGATTGACAAGATCGCCAAGAAGAGCCAGAACGTCTCCATCACGCGCGACGTCTCCGGCGAAGGCGTCCAGCAGGCACTCCTGAAGATCCTCGAAGGCACCGTCTCCAACGTGCCCCCGAAGGGCGGCCGCAAGCACCCGATGCAGGAATACCTCCAGGTCGACACCTCGAACATCCTCTTCATCTGCGGCGGCGCGTTCGTCGGTCTCGACAAGATCGTCCAGCGCCGCGTGGGACGCCACGTGCTCGGCTTCACCCAGGGCACCGAAAACGCCAGCGACGAGGACAAGCGCACCGAGGCGGAAAACAGGCTCCTGCTGGAGTCGCCGCTCTCCGCGGTCGAACCCGAGGACTTCGTGCAGTTCGGCATGATCCCGGAGTTCATGGGCCGCATGCCCGTGACGACCGCGCTCACCCCGCTCGACGAGGAGGCCCTGAAACGCATCCTGGTCGAACCGAAGAACTCCATCGTGCGCCAGTACTCCACGCTCATGGAGATGGAGGGCGTGAAGCTGTCCTTTACCGACGACGCCCTCGCCGCCCTCGCGAAGAAAGCCTATGAAAAGGGCACCGGCGCGCGCGGCCTGCGGTCCATCATGGAGAGCATCATGCTGGACGTGATGTATGACGTGCCGTCCCGCAAGGACGTGAAGGAGTGCATCATCACGGCGGAGACCGTGAACGGCTCCCCCGCGCAACTCGTCCTGAAGAAGAAATGAACGGGAACCCGCCTGGCGAAAACGCAACAAAAACTGATTCATATACAGGAAAGGCAAACTACCATGGAACAATTTCAGCAGAACGTCAAAGCCGTCCTTGACCGCCTGAGCGCGATCCGGATCGTCCCGGTCCTGGTCCTCGACAACCTGGACGACGGACTCAAAATGTGCTCGATCCTCCAGGAGAAACAGCTCCCGGCGGCCGAGATCACGTTCCGCACCGAGGCGGCGGAGAGCGTCATCCGCGCCGCGGCGAAGGAGTTCCCCGGCCTCTACCTGGGCGCGGGCACCGTACTGAACGTGCGCGACCTGCACCGGGCGTTCGACGCCGGCGCGAAGTTTGCCGTTGCACCGGGCTTCAACCCGACCGTCGTGAAGGAAGCTGTGAAGTGCGGATTCCCGTTCGCGCCGGGCGTGTGCACCCCGTCCGAGGCGGAACAGGCCATGGAGCTGGGCTGCCGGTTCCTGAAATACTTCCCGGCCGAGGCCGCTGGCGGCGTGAAGTTCCTGAAATCCCTGATCGCCCCCTACAAGCACCTCGGCATCCGCTTCATGCCCACCGGCGGCGTGACGAGCTCGAATGCAGCCGAATACCTGGCGGTCCCGGAGATCGCGGCCGTCGGCGGCACCTGGCTCGGCAAGACCGCCGACATGCGTGCCGGAAACTGGGACGCCATCGGGCAGGCCGTCGCCGACGCCGTGGCGCTCGTCCGCAGCCTGGCATAATCCCTCAGGAGACAACGAATGACCATTGACGAGATCAAAGCTCACGGCGCGGACCTGACGGAGCGCCTGTCGAAGCTGTCGAACTATCTGCACGTGGACGAGACCCTGGCGCAGATCGCCGAGATCGAAAAGACTATGGCGCAGAACGATTTCTGGGACGACAAGGAGAAGGCGCAGGCCACCGTGCAGAAGCTCTCCTCCTGCAAGAACATCGTGGAGCCCTTCAATAAGCTCAAACGCGAGGCGGACGACTTCCTCGCGATTGCCGAACTGGCCGAGGAGGATCCGTCGTTCCTGGAGGAATCCGACGACGCCTGGACCAAGCTCGAGGCCGGGCTCTCCAAGCTCGAGATCGTGAGCTTCCTTTCCGGCAAGTTCGACCGCTGCAACAGTTTCGTGTACATCCACGCGGGCGCCGGCGGCACCGAGTCCTGCGACTGGGCCAGCATCCTGCTCCGCATGTACCGCCGCTGGTTCGAACGCCGCGGATTCCAGGACGAGATCATCGATATGCAGCCCGGCGACGAAGCCGGCATCAAGAGCGCCGTCCTGAAAGTGACCGGTGAATTCGTCTACGGCTACATGCGCGCCGAACGCGGCGTGCACCGTCTCGTGCGCATTTCCCCGTTCGACGCGAACGCCCGCCGCCACACGTCGTTCGCCTCCGTGGACGCGTTCCCGGAGATCGAGGACGAGATCGACATCGAGATCGACGAGAAGGATCTCCGCGTCGACACTTACCGCGCTTCCGGCGCAGGCGGCCAGTACGTGAACCGTACGGACAGCGCCGTCCGCATCACCCACCTGCCGACCGGCGTGGTCGTCTCCTGCCAGGTGGAACGCTCCCAGCACAAGAACCGCGCGATGGCGATGCAGATGCTGAAGGCACGCCTGTACGAGCTCGAAGAGGAAAAACGCCGCCAGCAGGCCGCGCAGATCTCCGGCGAGAAGACGGACAATTCCTGGGGCAACCAGATCCGTTCCTACGTGCTCCAGCCGTACCAGATGGTGAAGGACCTCCGCACGGGCGTGGAGACGGGCAACACCGCCGCCGTGCTTGACGGCGACCTGGACCAGTTCGTCGAGGCCTGGCTGCGCGAACGCCACTGATCCTTCTTTCCTGCATTGTCTTTTTTCGGTCCCTGCGGACGAGCGTCCGCGGGGATTTCTGCCTTATCATAAAAATAGGGATGAGATTATTATTTGTTGTTGGGATTGATTGAAAAAAAGGCCGAAGCGTGTTATATTATAATGGATAGCTTTTTATCGAACTTTTTTTCCTGGAGTACCCATGAAATATTACCTCGGGATTGATATCGGATCCACGACATTCAAGGCGGTCGTCATTACCGACAAAGGACGCGTGGTGCATACGACCTACCAGCGCACGAAGCCGGTGGATTCCGGCCAGCTTTCCTGCACCGGCCGCTGCACCTCGTGCGGACGCTGCAACATGGGCGCGCTGAAGAAGACCCTGGCCACGTTTTTCTCCGAGGCCGGACTGAATGCCGGAAACATCGCATGCGAAACGACAGCCGAGGTGGCGAAGTCCGCGCTTGACTCGGGCATCACAGCCGGGAACATCGCCTGCACAGTCGTGACCGGCAGCCAGATCGTGGAGGACACGAAACGCTTCATCCCGTACGATTTCCAGGTCAGCGAGGTCTCCGCGCATGTCGCCGGGGCGAAACGCTACTATCCGAACGTGGACGCGATCATCGACTGCGGCGGCCAGGACAGCAAGTGCATGGTCTTCAACCACAAGATGGGCATGTGGGTCTCCATGATGTCCGGCGTCTGTGCTGCCGGCACCGGCAGCTACCTCGACAGCGTGGCCGCCAAGCTCGGCATCCCGGTCGAGGAAATGGCCGACAAGGTGAACTACGACGCGAAAACGGAGTTCAGCTCCGTCTGCGCCGTGCTGTCCGCCACGTCCATCAACAAGTTCAAGAACCGTATCCCGATGGGCGACCTGCTCGCCGGCGCCTGTCGGGCGCAGGCGCGGACCATCCTGAACGGCGTCGGGCAGATGCTCATGCACCACGATCCCTCGCATCCGATCCTGTTCCAGGGCGGCGTGGCATCGAACCATGCCGTGGCGTATTTCATGAAGGAAATCACCGGGTGCGAGATCATTATCCCGGAATTCCATAATGTCATGGGCGCACTCGGCGCCGCCGTCCTCGCGCTGGAATACAGCAAACTGCGCGGCAAGCTCGATCCGGATCCCGTCCAGTACGAGCCGACCCGCCAGAAATCCACCGCCATGCGCGTGGCGAACAACAAGCGCGCATTCATCTTCAGCGGGAAGGACGACGGCCGTCCGACCGTCTGGCGCAACCTCTTCTTCCCGACCGAGATCCTGAACGCGTTCGGGGCGCGGACCCTGACGCTCGAGACTTATGCCGCGCTCTTCGGACGAAGCACGAAACGCGTGAAGGCCGCGCTCGACGCCGCCGCACGCAAGGGCTTCGACCAGCAGACCTGCACATTCCTGCGCGTGCTGGAGGGCCTGCCCTTGAAGAAGCCGGATTTCGCGGTCTCCACCAGCCAGCCATGCCAGCAGGGCGAACGCATCTTCGCCGACCTGGCGCGCACGTACGGGTTCGAGGACCGTTTCTTCTCGCTCCACACCCCGATCAACCTGGCGAACACCAATGCGGTCGGGCAGATCGCCGACGGCCTTCGCCAGTCCGTGGAGCGGATGGAGGAGGCGTTCGGCTACAAGCTCGACCCGGCGCGCCTGGAGGAAGCCTGCGTGCTTTCCAACCTCGCGGCGGACTATTCGCGCAAATGCAACGAACTGCGCTGGACGTCGCCGCCGCTGGTCCGCGGATCGGAGGCGGTCTACAACGCCGCCATCTTCAGCCAGCTGTGGGGCACGCAGGAGCTCGTCGACATCCAGAAGACCTATTACGAGGAGCTTCTTCAGAAGAAGGAATGGGCGGAGAAGCGCTATTCCATCGAGGATACTCACCGCCTGCTCTGGCTGCACCTGCCGCCCTTCTACGACTCCAAGCACCTCGACTACATCGAGACCGTCTGCAACGCCCCGATCGTGTTCGAGGAGACCAACTACGTCGGCTGGGCTCCGCTCGACCCGAAGCACCCCTTCGAGTCGCTGGCCCGGAAGCTCCTTACGACCGGGTTCCTGGACCCGAAACTGCGCGTCAAGTACGTGAAGGACCTCTCCGCCAAGGCGAAGTTCACCGGCTGCATCCTGTATACGCACGGATTCGGACGGTGCAGCCTTGCCGACCGCCCGTTCACCAAGCTGCTTCGCGAGGAGCTCGAGGAGATCGGCCTGCCGATGCTGGCTCTGGAGGGCGACTGCATGGACGCCTCCATCGACCCATGCTCCACCACGACCAAGATCGCGTCGTTCGTCGAGTCGCTGAACCTGAAGAAATACGGAAATCTCTTCGGACGCATGAAACGCGTCTGATCCGTCCGAAACCTCTTCCTTTCCGTCCCGGGAACCCGGTGCGAGGAGGTGCCGCCGATGCTTCCCACGCTTTTTTTGAAAAAAAAGCGCCGGGCGGTTTGTTATTTCCGGTTCGTGTTGTATATTGTATAAGCAACAAAGATAAAAACGTGAACGGATTTCCTGCCGATGACAACTCTTTCCAAAAACGATCTGTACCCGCTGCTGTTCGAGCCGATGTACCGCCGGACGTCGTGGGGCGGCGTTAAACTCGCGAACGTTTTGAACCGCGAACTTCCTGCGGAGGAGGGGCCGTTCGGCGAGGCGTGGGACATCTGCGACCGCGAAGGCGCCGAGAGCGTCATTTCGAACGGTCCGCTCGCGGGAAAGACCCTGCATGAATTCTGCATGATGCTCGGTCCGTCCTACCTGATCGGCGACATGGCCCGCGAAACACGTTTCCCCCTGCTGGTGAAGATCATCGACACGGGCGAACGCATCCCGCTCCAGGTGAATCCCGACGAGGACGCCGCCCGCCGGATCGGAAACGGCGCGGAGCCGAAGACGAAGATGTGGTATGTGCTGGACGCCGAACCCGGTTCGAAGATCATGGTCGGCATCCGCGCGAACGCCACGCGGCACCGCTTCCTGGAGCTGCTGTCCATGCCGGACGTGGAGCAGGTGCTTCAGTCCTTCGACTCCGTGGCCGGCGATGCATATTTCGTCAATGCCGGGCGCGTGCACAGCATCGACGGCGGAAACCTGGTGCTCGACATCCAGCAGAACAGCAATACCGACTATCTGCTGAACGACTGGGGACGCCCCGATCCCGAACGGGAACTCCATATCGAGGAAGGGCTGCGCTGCATCGACTTCATCGACCGTACGCCCGCCCGCATCACGGGCGTCAGCGACAAGGCCGCGCGCAACCGCAAGTACGCGATCATCAACCGCTGTCCGCAATTCCATTGCGACGAGCTCCGTCTCGCCTCGGACTGGCCGGATACGACCCGCTCCACGCGCAGCTTCCACCTGCTGACCGCCGTCAGCGGCCCGGTGGACGTGGAGGTCCGCGGCGCGGTGACGACCATCCCGCGGTCCATGACCGCCCTGCTTCCCGCCTCGCTCGGGGAGTATGTCATCCGCGTGAAGCCGACGGAACCGGTCACGCTGATCCGCACAACGCATTAATTGATTTTTCCATACAACCTTCCCCTGACTTTCATGAAAATCCAATGCCTCTCCCGTCTGGCGGATTCGTTCCGCGCCTCGCGTTCCCTTGATTCCTCGTTCGACATCCCGTGGGAGCCTTGCCCCGCCGGCATGAACGGCGACCTGACCGTGAACTGCTTCCGCCTCGCGAAGGCGTTGAAAAGCGCGCCGGACGCGCTGGCCGCCGAGACCGTGGAACTCCTGATGAAGGACCCGGACGTGATGTCCGCCGAAAAGATCAAGGCGTTCGTGAACATCACGCTCAAGCCCGCCGCGCTCTTCCGCGATTCCGTCGCGGACGTGAAGTCGCTCCTCGCCGACGTTCCGTTCCCGGAGGCGTCCCGCCGCAGGATCCTCATCGAATTCTCCGCCCCGAACACGAACAAGCCGCAGCACCTCGGACACGTGCGCAACAACTGCATCGGCATGACGCTCGCCAGTGTGATGGCGCGCGCCGGGCATGCCGTGATCCCCGTCAACCTCATCAACGACCGCGGCATCCATATCTGCAAATCCATGCTCGCCTACAAGCTCACCGGAAACGGCGTCACGCCGGAACAGGCCGGGATCAAAGGCGACCATTATGTGGGCAATTTCTACGTGAAGTTCAACCAGATGCTGTCCGACGAGGTCAAGCAGCTGAAGGAAGCGCATCCGGAATTCGCCGACAGGTCCTCCGACGACCTCTTCCTCGAGACCGAGCTCGGGAGGCAGGCGCAGGAGATGCTCCGCAACTGGGAGGCCGGCGACCCCGAAGTTCGCGCATTGTGGACCACCATGAACAAATGGGTGATCGACGGCTTCAACGAGACGTACCGCCGCATGGGCGTGCATTTCGACAAAACGTACCTGGAGAGCCAGACCTATCTGCTCGGCAAGGACGTCATCGCCGACGCCCTCGCGAAGGGCATCTTCGGCAGACGCGCGGACGGCGCCGTCACGGTCGACCTGGGCAAGCTCGGCGAGAAGGTGCTCCTGCGCAAGGACGGCACCAGCGTCTACATTACGCAGGACATCGGCACCACGATCCTCAAGCACGACGAACACCACCCCGACACCATGGTCTGGGTTGTCGGCGATGAGCAGAACCTGCATTTCCGCATGCTTTTCACGATCCTCGGCCGCCTCGGATACGCCTGGGCCGACAGCCTGTTCCACCTGTCCTACGGCATGGTCAACCTGCCGTCCGGCCGCATGAAGAGCCGCGAGGGCACGGTGGTCGACGCCGACGACCTCTTCGACGAGATGCACCGTCTGGCGAAGGCGGCGGCGCTGGAACGCGTGAAGGAGGGCGAGGAACCGCCCGCCGACCTGGAGGCGCGCAGCGAGACCATCGGCATGGGCGCGCTGAAGTTCATGCTGCTGAAGTTCAACCCGAAGACCACGATCATGTTCGACCCGCAGGCGTCGCTGAAGTTCGAGGGCGACACGGGCCCCTATGTGCAGTACGTCTGCGCCCGCATCAACTCCATCGTGCGGAAATGCCGCGAGGCCGGCATCGCGTTCGACCCGGCTTCGGTCGACTGGTCGCTGGCCGATTCGCCCGAGGAGAAGGCACTCGCCGTGGCCGCGCTGCGGTACGCCGATGCCATCCGGTCCTCCGCCGACAAGATGGATTGCTCCATCCTCGTGA
Source organism: Lentisphaeria bacterium (assembly GCA_017541665.1). Classification (GTDB taxonomy): domain Bacteria; phylum Verrucomicrobiota; class Lentisphaeria; order Victivallales; family UBA1829; genus UBA1732. The sequence goes on from JAFXYP010000072.1 coordinate 24,710, forward strand.
ACTACCTGCTCGACCTGGCGAAGCTCTTCAACCGGTTCTACCGCGAGAAGCAGGTGCTGAACGCCGGCGACCCCGCAGTCCGCACGATGCGCCTGGCGCTCTGCTTCGCTGTACGCGACATCCTCGCGGACGGCCTCGCCGCCCTGACGATCGGCATCCCCGACGCCATGTGATTCTCCGGGGCGCGTCTCCGGTCTGAAAGGCCTGCCATGCCGCAACTGCTGTCCGTCGTGATCCCGGTCTTCAACGAAGAGAAGACCGTCGTGTCCATGCTCGACCGCGTGGCGGATGTGCAGACGCAGGACCTGGAGCTGGAACTCGTGATCGTGAACGACGGCTCCACGGACGCGTCTCCCGAACTCATTCACGAGTGGATTCAGGCGCATCCCGGTGTGCAGGCCGTCTGCATCGACAAGGAGAACGGCGGAAAAGGGTCCGCCGTAAGGCGCGCGATCCCCGTTACGACGGGCGAGGCGGTCATCATCCAGGATGCCGACCTGGAGTACGACCCGCGCGACTACGCCGTCTGCGCCGCCCCGATCTTCAACGGCGAATGCGAGGTGGTATACGGTTCGCGCGAGGAAAGCAACCGCAACCGCATCTACTCGTCGCCTGGTTTTTACCTCGGCGCGCTCAGCCTGACGTTCCTGATCGACCTGATGTTCAACGCGAACCTCACGGACGAAGCCACGTGCTACAAGACGTTCCGCGGGTGCCTTCTTCGGGCGCTGGCGGAAGACCTGGAGGGCGACGGGTTCGAGTGGGAACCGGAGATCACGGCGAAACTCCTGCGCCTCGGCATTCACCCGTACGAGGTGCCGATCTCCTACTGCCCGCGCAAACCGTCGGAGGGCAAGAAGATCCGGTTCCGCGATGGCCTGCTGTCGATCTGGACCGCCTATGAATGGCGGTTCCGCAGCGTGCGGCCGATCCAGAAACGCGTCGCCTCGCTCTCCGACGTCGACGAGGTCCATGTCCGACATGTGAAATACGCACAGGGCGCATTCCTGCTGACCATGCTGCTGGCGGCCGTCCGGGTCGGGGAATTCGATCCGTCCCGCATCGGGTATGTCATGGCGGCCGGCCTGGTCTATCTGGCTGCCCGCCTGTACCAGCCGTGGAAAATGGCGTTTCTCTGGAGCGTGCTGACCACCGTCATGCTCGATCTCTTCCTGCCCGCGGCGTCCGAAGGTCTGATCCGCACGATCATGTCGGGCAGCTCGGAGGCGATGATCGGCGGATTGAACCTGGCGGTGTACCGCGGGCTCAGGCTGGATATGTTTTTCCCGTACGTCGATCCGGCGTCGCTTGTGCTGGCCGGGTTCTGCCTGCAGATGTTTTTCTATCTCAAGTTCGCTGCGTGCGGATTCGTGATGTTCTTTGCGATGGCGGTTTTTTTCTGCTGGGCGACGGCGCTGCTCATGCCGTTGAACATCTGGTGGATGGTCCCGGCCCTGGCGGGACTGCTGCTCCAGCGGGGAAACAAATTCCGCGCAATGGGCGTGGTTTTCGCCGTGGTCCTGCTGCTGTGCCTGCTCCCGGCCATTGGCTGGCTGGACTGGTCCCCGTTCGTCCCCGCGGCCTGCACGAACTGGACGCGTCTGATGATGTGGTGCGCCGCCCCGCTTGCCGTGTTTGCCGCGGCGCCCGTGCTGTCCCTGCTGAAACTGAAATCCCGCCGTCTGCTGCCGTGGACGCTGTTCCTGGGATTCCTGCCGTATTTTGCCGTCTGTCCCCCGTTCCTGTTTCCGTTCCTGGCGGCGTTCCGGGCGACGCCGTCCAGTTTCAAGCGGATGTGAATTCCGCGCTGTTTTCGCGGTCCGGCCGCATCCGTGCCGCGTGAAAAAAGATTTTTTGCTTTAAATATTAAGAAACGCGCTTGATAAGCCGGGTGCGGCGGGGTATATTAAGGGAACGACTTTTTCAGGAACCCGAAAGGACTTGTTATGATTCACCCAACCGCGATCGTATCTCCCGACGCCCAGATCGGCAAGAATGTCGAGATCGGGCCTTATGCCGTCATCGAAGACAACGTGAAGATCGGTGACAACTGCTATATCGACGCCCACGTCAAGATCTGCCGCTATACCACCATCGGCTCGGACTGCTGCATCTATTACAACGCCCTCGTCGGCGCTGAGCCGCAGGACCACCGTTTCTACCGCGGCCTGATCTCCTTCTGCGAGATCGGGCACCATACGGTCATCCGCGAATTCGTCACGATCCACCGGCCCCCGTTCGAACAGCTGAAGACCATCGTCGGCAACTACGTGCTGCTGATGGCGTTCGTGCATGTGGCGCATGACGTGGTGATCGGCGACCATGTGACCATCGCGAACCACACCTCGCTTTCCGGGCACGTGCATGTCGGCGACGGCGCGGTCATGAGCGGATTCGCCCTGATCCACCAGTTCTGCCGCATCGGCGCGCTGGCGATGATCGGGCCGACCTGCCTGATCGGCCAGGATGTGCCGCCATTCTGCATGCTCCGCGAAACGAACTACATTTGCGGCCCGAACACGATCGGCCTGCGCCGCGCGAACCTCGGTTCGGACACCCGCATGGCGATCCGCCGCGCGATCAAGACGTTCTTCTTCGAAGGCCTGAACAGCCCGCACGCGCTGGAGCAGATCGAGAAAACGATCCCGAACTGCCCGGAGGTCGAGCTGTTCGTGAACTTCATCAAGCAGTCGAACCGCGGCATCATGCCCGGCAACCCGAGGTATACCGGCGTGAACGACGACGTGCGCGACGCCCTCGAATCCGGAGCCACGGCCCCGCGCGGCTGACCCGCCCGGAACCATGCAGACGGTTCTCTGCCGCACGGAAAAGGCGCGCGGAAACCGCAGAAAGCGACCGGCAAATGAAGAAAACAACGAGAATCCTGTTCGCCTTGGCTGCGCTCCTGTTCCTGGGCGCGTGTTCCGCCGAACCTGCCGCGCAGCATGATTTCGACGAGTCCCGCTATTTCCAGCCGATCACGGCGAAGATGTCGCTGGAGCACGGCTATCTGCGCCTCGACTATACGCTCGGCGTGCCGAACCAGTCCATGACGTTCCTGCTGAAAAACCAGGACGTTTCGGTCGTCACCGTGAACGAATGGTACATGAACGAGACCGACAACATCCGCCTGTACTACGCCTTCTGCGAACCGGGCAAGTCCGACGGGATCCGCGAAGAGGACTGGAAGCTCGCCTGGCCCGACATCAAGCCCGGCGAAGAGTCCTCCCGGAAATCCCGCCCGCGCCGTTCCTCGCTCGTCCTTCAGCCGAACAACAGTACGCTGATCGACGTGCCGCTGACGTTCCTGGAGCACGCCGAGCCGCCCCGGCGCCGCGCCCGCTACACCGTTGCGCTCTATGCCCAGATCGCGCTGAACACGCTCCAGACGAAATCCGAAGTGTTCGAGATACCCGTTTCTCCGAAGACGAAGGACGTCGAAATCGAATGACACGCCGCCCGGCGGCATAACGAAGGATTCGAGCATGCCTGAACTGACGCAACATCCCGATGCCGGAATACACCTGCAGCGGTTCTGCGGGGATACCATTGAATTTACGCTCGCCGGCTCCGAGCCGCTGAACGGACGAGCCTTCCTCTGCACCAATATCGGCAATGCCGCCATCCACCGGGACGAGATCATTCTACGGGCCGAGCGGCGGCTGAATCCGATCGGGCAGGACTGGAACAATATCCCGATGCAGCGGATCGACGAATATACGTTCCGCGTGCGCCTGGCGCTGTCCGAGGTCGGCCATTTCGAGTGCAAATGCGGCTTCGTGGACGGCGAAGGCAACACGGCGTGGGTCAAGGGCGACAATCTGCACCTGAACGTGATCTCCGCCGCCTATTGCGCTTCGAACACCATCTACTGCGCCTTCGTCCGCCAGTTCGGCGCGAACAAGGCGCGTCCCGCGTCCGCCCTGCCGCCCGGCGTGACGCCCGAGGGCATCGGCGTGCTCGATGACGCCGGATACTCCGTGATCCCGTGCGGCGGGACGTTCCGCGGCCTCATCCGCGAGCTTGACCACATCGTCAACCGCCTCAAATGCCGCATCATCCACCTGCTTCCGATCAATCCCGTGCCCACCACTTACGCCCGCATGGGCAGGTTCGGCAGCCCCTATGCCTCGCAGGACTTCACCGCGGTCGACCCCGCCCTGGCGGAGTTCGACACGAAGGCCTCCCCGCTGGAGCAGTTCTTCGAGCTGGTCGACGCCGTCCACCGCAGGAATGCCTGCATCTTCCTCGACATCGCTATCAACCACACCGGCTGGGCGTCGAAGCTCCAGGAGGAGCATCCCGACTGGTTCGTGCGGCGGGACGACGGCACGTTCGTCTCCCCGGGCGCCTGGGGTGTCACTTGGGGCGACCTGATCGAGCTCGACCATAAGAATCCGCCCCTCTGGAAGTATCTGGCAGACGTCTTCCTGACCTGGTGCCGCCGCGGCGTCGACGGATTCCGCTGCGACGCCGGCTACATGATCCCGGAGTCCGCCTGGGAATACATCATCGCCATGGTGCGCCGCGAATTCCCGGACACCGTCTTCCTGCTGGAAGGACTCGGCGGCGCACTGGAGGTCACGCAGGCCCTGCTGGACCGCGCGAACATGGACTGGGCGTATTCCGAACTCTTCCAGAATTACTCGCGCCAGCAGATCGAAGGCTACCTGAACTACGCCTGGAACGAATCCTGCTCGAACGGACTCATGGTCCATTATGCCGAGACGCACGACAACAACCGTCTGGCCGCGTCCGGCGAACGCTATGCGATGCTTCGCACGGCGCTGAGCGCGATGGCGTCTTCCTGCGGCGCGTTCGGATTCACCAACGGCGTGGAGTGGTTCGCGAAGGAGAAGGTCGACGTCCATCAGGACAGCGCGCTGAACTGGGGCGCGTCCCCGAACCAGATCTCCTTCATCGCCCGCCTCAACACCATCCTCGCCCTGCATCCGGCGTTCTTCAACGGCGCATTCGTGAAGTGCATCGACTCCGGTTCCCCGGACGGTGTGGTCGTCATCCGGACCAACCGCGAGGTGGAGCATTTCATCATCGCCGCCATGAACCTGGACTGCAACCGCACCACGACCGTGGAATGGAACATCAGCTATGCCACGTTCACGAAGGAGAAGATGTACGACCTCGTCTCCGGCCGCCGCATGGATATCCTGTTCCTCCACGGCTGCAAATGCAGCCTGACGCTTTCCCCCGGCCAGGTCGTCTGCCTGACCCCGGAGCCGGACTGGCTGCCGAAAGTCGACGAAGCCGCCGCAGGGGGACGCCTGAAATACGACCATCTCGAGGAACAGCAGGCGGCCTCGCTCGTGCTCCGGGCTCTGACCGCCAAACGCGGCACCCCGGTCCTCTCCGACGACGATATCCACGCGCTGACGCGCCGCCTCCGCGAGTCTCCCGAAGGCTTCCTGCAGGACCTTTTCGACGACCGGGCGGACATCCCCTACATCGTCTGGAAATGGCCGGCGGACCTCCATCGCGAAGTCATCGTCGCGCCGGGACGTTCGATCCTGGTGTCCGCGCCGGTGCGCTTCCGGTTCTTCATCGTCCGCGGCGACGGACGCGTGGTCGCCACGGCCCGCTCGATCTCCTGTGAGGACGGCCGTTTCGTCTCCATCGTGCCGCCGCTGCCCGTGCCGGACAAGCCGACCGAACTGAAAGTGTCCGTCTTCGTGTCCGAGGGCGACGAACTCCGCCGCGACAACGCGGTCCTGATGCTCCTGCCGGCCGACGTCGACAAGGCCGTCGTCTCCCTTATGCGCGACGAGTTCTTCCTGCGCGGACGGACCTTCCTCCAGACGAACGGACGGGGCGCCGCGGTCCATGTGTGCATGGAGAGCGGACGCCTGCTCAGCCGTTACGATGCGATCCTGCTGGCGAACCTTCACCCGGAAATCCCCGTCGACCGCCACATCATCTGGCGGCGTCTCCGCCTCTGGATGATCTGCCGCGCCAGACGCCAGGCGATCACCACCGAAATGATCGACCGTTTCCATATCGCGTCCGACGGCAGCGCGGTGTGGTATTTCAAGGTCCCGGTCGGAAACGCCCGCGTGGTCGGGCTTATGCTCCGGCTTTCCATGATCCCGGACCGCAACGCCGTCCGCGCGTCGTTCCATCGTTACGCTTTCGCGGAGGTCGACGGGACCATCGCCGACACCGAGCCGGTCCGGCTGCTTATCAGCCCCGACCTGGAGGACCGCAATTTCCATTGCCTGACCAAGGCTTCCGAAGGGCCGCAGGACGCGTTCCCCGCCGCCGTCACCGAGTCCCCGCGCGGATTCGTGTTCAAGCCCGCCCCCGACCGCATCTTCCGCATGATCGTTTCCGGCGGCACGTTCCGCCGCTCCGACGAATGGTCGTACATGAACTACCAGGAGAACGAGGCGGAACGCGGCCTCGATCCGAACTGCGACCTGTACAGCCCCGGTTATTTCAAATGCGAACTGAGCGGCAATGACACGATTCACCTCATCGGCCAGGTCATGGTCGGCGAGGACGAACCGAAGATCCCGCCCGCGCCGGAGGAGAAGCCGTGCTACGACCCGATGACCGACGACCTGCAGACCGTAATGCTGAACAGTCTGCGGGCGTTCGTCGTGAAGCGCGGCGGACTGAAAACCGTGATCGCCGGGTATCCGTGGTTCCTGGACTGGGGCCGCGACACGCTCATTTTCGTGCGCGGGCTCATGACCGAACCGGTGTTCCATGAAGATGTCAAGCAGATCCTGCTCCAGTTCGCCTCGCTGGCGAAGGACGGGACCATCTGCAACATGATCGCCGGGACCGACACCGGGAACCGCGACACCTCGGATGCCCCTCTGTGGCTTTTCATCGGCGTGCGCGACATGTGCGCCGCGCTCGGCAGCCGCGCGTTTCTGAAGACCCCGGTCAAGGACCGCGGAACCCTGCTGGACGTCCTCGTGGAATTGGCGGAGGGGCTGGTCAAAGGGACGCCGAACGGCATCGTGTGCGATGCGGAAAGCGGCCTCATCTTCAGCCCGGCGCATTTCACCTGGATGGATACGAACTACCCCGCCGGGACGCCCCGCGAAGGTTATCCGGTCGAGATCCAGGCTCTCTGGTACGCTTCCCTGCGGTTCCTGGCGGATTCGCTCCCGGAAGAGAAGGGCGCCCGCTGGGCTGAGCTCGCCGCCCGCGTCAGGGAATCATTCCTGCGGCTCTTCCCGCTGCCGGAGGAGGGCTACCTCTCCGACTGCCTCCACTGCGCGCCCGGGACCCCGGCGTCGAAGGCGGAACCGGACGACCATCTCCGCCCGAACCAGCTGCTGGCGATCACGCTGGGACTGGTCGAGGATACCGCGCTGCGGCGTTCCATCCTGCTCAATACCTCCGAACTTCTCGTGCCCGGCGGCATCCGCAGCCTGGCGGACCGCCCCGTCAAATACCCGCTTCCCGTTTACGGTGCGGACGGCGCCCTGCTGAACGACCCGCAGTACCCGTACCAGGGGCATTACTGCGGCGACGAGGACACCCGGCGCAAGGTGGCGTACCACAACGGCACCGCCTGGACCTGGCAGATGCCGCTCTTCCCCGAGGCGTACTACATCACGCACGGCGCGTTCGGGCGCGCCACTGCCGTGAGCCTGCTTTCCTCCATGTCGGTCCAGCTCGACAACGGCTGCATCATGCATATGCCGGAAATCCTCGACGGGGACTGGCCCCACAAGCCGCGCGGCTGCGATGCTCAGGCGTGGGGGCTCTCCGAATACTACCGCGTCTGGAAACTCCTTCACCCCGCTTCAAAATCCATCGGAAAATGACCCCATGAACGACCTGACCCGCATCCGCAATTTCTCCATCATCGCACATATCGACCACGGGAAGTCGACGCTCGCCGACCGCATGCTCGAGATCACCCACACGGTCGAAAAACGCGACCTCGTCCACGCCCAGCTCCTGGACGCCATGGACCTGGAGCAGGAGCGCGGGATCACCATCAAGTCGCACCCCGTGCGCATGCTCTTCACCGCATCCGACGGGCTCGAATACGAGCTGAACCTCATCGACACTCCCGGCCACGTGGATTTCTCCTACGAAGTCAGCCGTTCGCTCGCCGCATGCGAAGGCGCCATCCTGGTCCTCGACGCCACGCAGGGCGTCCAGGCGCAGACCGTCGCGAACGTGAACCTTGCCATGCGCCACAACCTTTTCATCATCCCGATCATCAACAAGATCGACCTGGCTGCCGCCGACCTGCCGCTGTGCTACAACCAGCTGGAGGAGATCCTGGCGATCCCGCGCGAGGAGGTCCTGCTGGTGTCCGCCAAGGAGGGGACCGGCGTGCCGGAGCTCCTCGAGGCCATCGTGCAGCGCGTGCCGCCGCCGAAGAAACCGGCGGAACCCGGCGCCGCGGCGCTGATCTTCGACTCCATCTACGACGCTTACCGCGGCGTGGTGACGTATGTCCGCATGTTCAACGGCAGCCTGTCGCGCGGAAGCCGCCTCAAGATGTTCAGCACCGGGCTCGAGAGCGAGATCAAGGAGGTCGGCGTCTTCACACCCGAGATGAAGCCCATGAAGGAGCTCGAGGCCGGGGACGTCGGGTACATCATCCCGAACCTCAAGTCCCCCGCCGACGCGAAAATGGGCGACACGATCACCGACGCCGCCGCGCCGTGCGCCGCGCCTCTGCCGGGGTTCCAGGACGTAAAGCCGATGGTCTTCAGCGGCATCTACCCCATCGACACCGCCGACTACGAACAGCTCAAGTTCAGCATGGCCAAGCTCCAGCTGAACGACCCGGCGTTCCACTACCAGTCCGAGACCTCCGCCGCCCTCGGGTTCGGATTCCGCTGCGGTTTCCTCGGACTCCTCCACATGGAGATCGTGCAGGAACGCCTCCGCCGCGAGTACAACATGGACATCATCGCCACATATCCGAGCGTGATCTACCACGTGTACCTGCGCAACGGCGAGATGCTGAAGATCGACAATCCGGTGCATCTGCCCGACCCGTCCGAGATCGACCATATCGAGGAACCGCTCATCAATGCGCACATCATGTCCCCCACCGACTACATAGGCGACATCATGAACCTGGTGATGAACAAGCGCGGCATCTGCACCAACACCGAGAGCATCGACGCAAGCCACGTGATGCTCACAGCCTGCATCCCCATGCACGAGATCCTGATCGACTTCCACGACCGGCTCAAATCCATTACGCGCGGATACGGCAGCCTCGACTACGAACCCGCCGGATGGCAGACCGAAAAGCTCGTGAAGCTCGACATCCTCGTGAACGGCGAGCCGGTCGATGCCTTCGCCAGCATCGTCCACTCCGACCATGCCTATGCACGGGGCAGGGAGATCGCCGAACGCCTCGCCGAGGTCATCCCGCCGCAGATGTTCCAGATCGCCATCCAGGCCGCCGTCGGCGGCAAGGTCATCGCCCGCGAGACCGTCCGCCAGCTGAGGAAGAACGTGCTGGCGAAATGCTACGGCGGCGACATCACCCGCAAGCGCAAGCTGCTGGAGAAACAGAAGGAAGGCAAGAAGCGCATGAAGCAGATCGGCCGCGTCAACATCCCGCAGGAGGCGTTCATCGCCGTTCTGAAGAACAACGAGCAGTGAGGCGGTCCGTGAATTCCCTTCAGACATTCTGGCAGAAGCGTTCCAACGCCAAGCTCCACCGCGAGATCGTCTCGTCCGTGCGCCATACGCTGATCGAGGACGACGACATCCTGACGGACGAGGAGAAGGCGCGCCTTGCGGAATTCATGGAAGCCGCCGACCGGGCCGGTTCGAATCCCGACCCTTCGCAGTGTGCCGAGGAGCTTCAGGCTGTCTCGCAGGATTATGCCGCGTATTCCGGACGGTCCACGTTCAAGGCATGGATGGGTTCCGTGCTGGACGTGCTCGCCGTGGCGTTCGGCGTGGCATTCGGCCTGCGCGCTCTCTTCGTCCAGCCGTTCCAGATCCCGACCAGCAGCATGCAGCCGACGCTGTTCGGCATCCACTATATCGACCGGCAGGCGTCCGATCCGTACCGGAATTCCTTCGTGAAGCTTTGCACGCCGCTCGGCGCGTCCAATGCGAAGGTCGTTTCGCCGCGCGATTATGCGAGGCTGGATTCCGACCCGGTCCCGGTCGTCCGCCCGTGGCTTTCGCTCATCCCGTCCCTGCTGCATCCCGGCGATTTCTACCGCACCGGCTCCATCCTCAAGTTCGGCGGGCAGGATTTCCTGGTGCCCGGCACGGAGCCCCGCGACAACATCTTCCGCTATCTGCCGGAAGACCCTCGGGTGCGTCCGTACCGGGAAGGCGAGACCGTGTTCGACGGCTGGCTGTCGTCCGGCGACCATCTTTTCGTCGACCGCGTTTCCATCCACTTCAAGCCGCTGAAGCGCGGCGAGGTGTTCGTTTTCAATACCGAGGGACTCTGTTCGTCGAACGGGGTGCCCCTGGCCGGATACTACTACATCAAACGCCTCGCCGGGCTGCCCGGCGACACGCTCAGGATTCAGGACGGGCATCTGTATATCCGCCCGAAGAACTCCAATACGTTCCGACCGGCGGAATGGTTCAATCCGGCTTTTTGCAAGGTGTATTCCGCGCAGGGCGGCTACCAGGGACACCAGGGCATGGGACGCCTGGAGGAAAACGTGGAGCTGACCGTGCCGGACGACTGCTGTTTCGCCCTCGGCGACAACACCGCGAACAGCCTGGACAGCCGCGACTGGGGCCCGCTCCCCATCCGGAACATCATCGGCCGCGCGCTTTTCGTCTTCTGGCCGATCTCCCGCCGCATCGGCCCCGTGGACCGGCAGGATCCGCTTCCGGTTCCGACCGTGTACCCGCCGACCTCCACGCAGCCCACCGCGATGAATCTTCAGTAAAAAGCCGGCCGCCGGGACCGCCGGGTCTTCTTCCTCCGCCGTTTTTCAAAAAAACTCAAAAAAAGTCCTTTTTGCCTGTTGATTTTTACGCGGAAAGGGGCTATAGTAACGTAGATTTCAGGGACCGGGTACGGCCTTTTTGGAAAGAAGACGCCGCAAATGCCTGAAACTGTTCGGCTTCGGCGCGCAGCGGCTTCTCCGGTGTCCCGGACCTAAAACATCAACATGATTGGAGCGAAAAAACATGAATGAAGTGTTCTGCGATGGCGTGGCGAACGTCATCTTTTCCCGCGGATTGGTTTCCATGGACCTGTATCATCTCGTTTATGAGGGCGAGAACGGACCGCACAAACCTGTTGCCTTTATCCGCTTTATTTTCCCGCTGCGCTGTCTTCTGGAGCTGACCGGTACCGGCAAGAACGTCATCCGGCATCTGATCGAGACCGGCGTGCTGACTGCGGTTCCCATTACGCCGGAACAGGCCAGTGGAAAAGTGCCGATTGCCGCTGCCGCGAAACCCGCGAAAAAGGAAGAACCCGCGCCCGCCAAAAAGTCGGAAGCCAAACCTGCCGCGAAGTCCGCTGCGAAGCCCGCTCCGGCAAAGAAAGCCGCCCCGGCTCCTGCGAAACCCGCTGCGAAGCCTGCGGAAAAGCCTGCCGCGAAGCCCGCGCCCGCGAAGAAGGCGGAAGCCAAGCCTGCCGCGAAGCCCGCTCCGGCAAAGAAAGCTGCCCCGGCTCCTGCGAAACCCGCTGCGAAGCCCGCGGAAAAGCCCGCTGCGAAGCCTGCGCCCGCGAAGAAGGCGGAGTCCAAACCCGCCGCGAAGCCGGCGCCCGCGAAGAGACCTGCCGCAAAGGGGAAGAAGCCCGCGAAGTGATCTGATCGTCCGGGCTGCTTTTTCTACTTTTTCAGGACCGTGCGTCGTCCCGTTTCCTGCCGGTTCCGTCCGGACAGGAAGATGCGTGACGGTGCGCGGTCTTCGTTTTTTGGGGGAAGGGCAGGCGGATTGTGCGGTGGATGATACATCATCCGTCGCGCGGTATCTTATTCGTTCTTGCGGCCGTCTTCGCGCATGCGTTTCCGCGCGCGAGCGCGTTTTTTGCGAAAAAAGCCTTGACAACAGCGGGAATTCGTGGTATATTAAGAGAATATAATTTCTCCCAAATCATACATATAGCCGACAGCTATAACTTAACCCAACCAGCAAAGGAAAACTCAAATGCCGGGCAAAATCAACACTCAGGACGGCAACTACGCAGCCGCGTACGTTGCTTATGCGTTGAGCGAAACCGCCGCGATCTACCCGATCACTCCTTCGTCCACCATGGGCGAATGGGTCGACCAGTGGGCCGCCGAAGACAAGAGAAACATCTGGGGCAAGCAGGTCTCGGTCGTCGAGATGCAGTCCGAAGCGGGCGCCGCGGGCGCCGTCCACGGCTGTCTTGCCGCCGGGTCTCTCACGACCACCTACACGGCTTCTCAGGGCCTGCTCCTGATGATCCCGAACATGTACAAGATCGCCGGCGAACTTCTCCCGACCGTTTTCCATGTCACGGCCCGTTCGCTCGCCTGCCAGTCCCTTGCGATTTTCGGCGACCACTCCGACGTGATGGCATGCCGCAACACCGGCTTCGCCATGCTCGCGGCCGCCAGCGTCCAGGAAGAAATGGACCTCGCGCTCGTCGCCCACCTCTCCACCTACAAGGCCAAAGTGCCGTTCCTCCAGTTCTTCGACGGTTTCCGCACCTCCCACGAAGTGCACAAGTTCGAGGAAATCCCCTACGAGGATATCGCCAAGCTCGTCGAACCCCAGTACATCGAAGAGTTCCGCGCTCGCGCCCTCCGTCCCGAGAAGCCCGTCTGCAAAGTCGGCGCCCAGAACGGCGACGTTTACTTCCAGGGCCGCGAAACGGTCAACAAGTTCTATGATGCCTGCCCGGCCATCGTTCAGGAAAAGATGGACGCCGTCGCGAAGCTGACCGGCCGTGCCTACCACCTCTTCGACTATGTCGGCGCTCCCGACGCCACCGACGTGATCGTCTCCATGGGCTCCAGCTGCGAAGCCATCGACGAGACCATCGCGTACCTGAACGCCAAGCGCGGCACCAAGTACGGCCTGGTCAAGGTCCGCCTCTATCGTCCCTTCGCGACGGAAGCCTTCCTCGCCGCCCTCCCGAAGACCGTCAAGCGCATCGCCGTCCTCGACCGCACCAAAGAGCCGGGCGCCATCGGCGAACCGCTCTACATGGATGTCAAGATCGCCGTCAACAACCCGGCCATCACCGTGATCGGCGGCCGCTACGGCCTCTCCTCCAAGGACTTCACGCCCTCCATGATCCTCGCCGTCTTCAAGCACCTCGAAAAGGGCGGTTTCCACGGCTTCACCGTTGGCATCGACGATGACGTGACGAACACCTCCCTCCCGATCGACGAGCACATCACGACCGAGCCGGAAGGCACCACCGCCTGCATGTTCTACGGCCTCGGCGGCGACGGCACCGTCGGCGCGAACAAGACCACCATCAAGGTCATCGGCCACCTCACGGACAAGGACGCCCAGGCCTACTTCGCCTACGACTCCAAGAAGTCCTTCGGCCTCACCTGCTCCCACCTCCGCTTCTCCGACAGCCCGATCAAGTCCACCTACCTGATCACCAGCCCGGACCTCGTGTCCTGCTCCACGGCCGCCTACATCGGCCGCTACGACCTGCTGAAGGGCCTCAAGAAGGGCGGCACCTTCCTGCTGAACAGCCACTACTCCGACGACGAAGTCTTCGGTCACCTGACCCGCGACATGCAGGAATACATCATCAAGAACGAGATCAAGTTCTACAACGTGAACGCCGAAGCCATCATCAAGAACATGCCCGGCCTCCGCGGCAAGGGCGCGAACACCGTCATGATGGTCGCCTACTTCAAGGTCTCCGGCATCGTCCCGTTCGACAAGGCCGCCGCCGAGATGAAGCTCCTCAACGCGAAGACCTTCGCGAAGAAGGGCCAGAACGTCATCGACATGAACAACTCCCTGGTCGACCTCGCCGCCGACGCCTGCCACGAGATCAAGGTCCCGGCCTCCCTCGACGGCGTCCCGCACGCCGAACACCTGAAGCTCATCCCGGACGATGCCGACGAGTTCACCAAGAACATCATCGAGCCCAGCATGCGCAACAACGGCGACGCCATCCCGGTCTCCGCCATGTCCATCGACGGCACGCTCCCGACCGGCACCGCCTGTCTCGAAAAGCGCGGCTTCGCCCCGAAGGTCCCGCGCTGGGTCGCCGCGAACTGCATCCAGTGCGGCATCTGCGCGAACTCCTGCCCGCACGCCGCCATCCGCACGAAGCTCTTCCGCGACGAGGCGCTCGCCTCCGCCCCGGCCAGCTTCACGACCAAGAACCCGGTCCCCGCCGTTGACGGCCTCAAGTTCAAAGTCCAGGTCTTCATCGAAGACTGCATGGCTTGCGGCGTCTGCCTCGACCAGTGCCCGATGACCGCCAAGGAAGGCAAGCAGGCCCTCGTCTGGTCCACCCTCGAAGAAGAACGCGCCGCCGGCGAAAACGCCAACGAGGCCTTCTTCGAAGCCGCCGAAGACAACATCATGGGCAAGAACACCGTGAACACCGTCAAGGGCGCCATGCTCCGCAAGCCGCTCTTCGAGTTCTCCGGCGCCTGCGCGGGCTGCGGCGAGACCCCGTACGTCAAGCTCGTCAGCCAGCTCTTCGGCGAAAACGCCATCGTTGCGAACGCCACCGGCTGCTCCTCCATCTACTCCGGCACCTTCCCGACCATCCCGTACACCAAGACCAAGGAAGGCCGCGGTCCGGCATGGGCGAACTCCCTGTTCGAAGACAACGCCGAGTTCGGTTTCGGCATGCGCATGGCCGTGGATTCCAACCGCACCCTCCTGAAGCAGGAAGTCGAAAAGGTCCTCGCCTGCGAGTCCGCTCCGGCCGACCTGAAGGACGCCCTGAACAAGGCCATGAGCTTCTGGGACAACTCCAAGACCGACGAAGCCATCGCCGCCCAGAAGGCTGCGAAGGCCGCCGTCGAAAAGGCGCTCGCCGGCTGCTGCTGCGATTCCGGCAAGCCCACCCTCTCCAAGATCCTCGAGCTCGCCGACTACTTCTGCGACAAGTCCGTCTGGATCATCGGCGGTGACGGCTGGGCCAACGACATCGGTTACGGCGGCATCGATCATGTCGTCGCCATGGGCAAGAACGTGAACATCCTCGTCCTCGACACCGAAGTCTACTCCAACACCGGCGGACAGTCCTCCAAGTCCACCCCGACCGCCGCGGTCGCCAAGTTCGCCGCCGGCGGCAAGAAGACCTACAAGAAGAACATGGGCTTCATGTGCATGAGCTATGGCTATGTGTACGTCGCCAGCGTCGCCCTCGGCGCCGACCGCGCCCAGACCCTGAAGGCCTTCCAGGAGGCCGAGGCCTGGAACGGCCCGTCCATCATCTTCGCCTACGCTCCCTGCATCGCCCACAACATCGACATGAGCAAGACGCAGACCGAGCAGAAGCGCGCGGTGGATTGCGGCTACTTCCCGCTGTACCGCTACAACCCCGCGAACGAAGTCCCGTTCACGTGGGATGTCAAGAAGCCGTCCGACGGCAAGTTCCAGGAATTCATCCGCAGCGAAGGCCGCTACAAAGCCCTGCTGAAGACCAACCCGGCGCACGCCGAGGAGCTCTTCGCTCAGGCCGAAAGCGACGCCGCCAAGCGCATGCAGTTCTACCAGGAAGTCGGCAAGCTCATGAAGTAAGCCGTTCCCGATCGGAACACCGCGTTCAACGCGACATCCGGCCCGTCCGAACTTTTTCGGTTCGGACGGGCCTTTTGTCTTTGCACGAAACCGTTTCTTTGCTGTTTTTTCTCTTTCTTTGTGGGGAAATGATTTGCTTTTTGCTTCTTCCCGGGTATAGTTTATATGACAAATTATTCCTATTTTTGGAGAAATGGGGCATCATGGCAAAAATTCATTGTAAAATGTGCGGCGGGCAGATCGATCTGCAGAGTGGCATGACCTCCGGGGAATGCCCTTACTGCGGCAGCCTGACGACATTCCCGAAGATCGACACCCCCCAGCGCGAACAGCTTTACAACCGCGCCGAGCATTTCCGCCAGGTCAACAACTTCGACAAGGCGGTATCCTCCTATGAAGCCATCCTCAATATCGACAGTGAAGACCCGGAAGCCTGGTGGGGCCTGCTCATCTCCAAATACGGCATCGAATACGTCGAGGACCCCGTCACGCACGAACGCATTCCGACCTGCCACCGGGTGCAATACGAGTCCATCCTCGCGGACCCGGACTATTTGAACGCGCTGAAATATGCCGTCGGCTATGACCGCGACATTTATGAAAAGGAAGCGCGCCGGATCTCCGAAATACAGAAAAACATCCTTCGGATTTCAGCGCAGGAGAAGCCTTATGACGTTTTCATCTGTTACAAGGAGACGACCGACGGCGGCACGCGCACACGGGACTCCGTGCTGGCGCAGGATATTTATTTCCAGCTCACGAAACAGGGGCTGAAAGTCTTTTTCTCACGCATCACGCTGGAGAACAAACTCGGCCAGCAGTACGAGCCGTACATCTTCGCCGCGCTGAACTCCGCGAAAGTCATGCTCGTGATCGGCTCGCGGCGCGAGTATTTCGACGCCGTCTGGGTGAAGAACGAGTGGAGCCGCTTCCTCGCACTGAAGAAAAATGACAGCTCGAAGCTTCTCATCCCGTGCTATCGGGACATGGATGCCTACGACATCCCGGAGGAGCTCGCCATGTTCCAGAGCCAGGATATGAACAAGATCGGATTCATGCAGGATCTGCTCTACGGTATCATGAAAGTAGTGGGAGCCGGCCGGAACGAGGCGAAAAAAGAGTCTGCGGACACGGACAGCAGCATTTCCGATATCGACAACGTCAAAAAACGCATTGCGATCCTGGTCTCGCAGGACGACTGGGAAAAAGCCGTCTCGTATTGTGAAAGAAGGCTCGACACCAATCCTGAGGATCCCGAACTGTATTTTCTGATATGCATGCTTTCACGCCGGATTCCCGACGAGGAGACTTTGCGGAACAGCGCCTGCAGCATCCAGGACGATACGAACTTCAGGATCGCGCTGAAATACGCCTCGCCGGAACGCCGCAGGCAGCTTGAATCGATCCGGCAGGAAACGCAAACCAATTGCTTCCTGAAGAAATGCCTGGACGCCAACGGCGTTTCGGATATGTCGAAGCTCTACCTGTGCAGAAAGCCGTTGATCGAAGACGCCGATTTCCGGGCGGCGCTGGAGATTGCTCCCCCGGAACGGAAGAAGGAGCTGCAGAAGATTCAGTACGACCAGGCGGATTACATGCTGGAGGGAATCAAGCAGAAATATCGCGTTTCGGAACTGAAGCAGGTGAGCATTCCCCTCAGTACGGAACCGGATTTCTGCCGGTTGTTGAACATGGTTTCTCCTGAACGCCGGGCGGAAATGGAGGAAAGCCGGCAGCAGCAGTGCGAATTCTTTGTCGGAAGATGTTTGGCGGCCAACCGCCTTTACAACGAAGCCGACCTGGCGCTGACCTTGACGCCGCTGGCCGAAAACGTCTATTTCAAGATTGCGCTGCTCTGCGCTTCCCCGGAACGTCAGAAAACGCTTCAGAAACTCCAGCAGGACCAGGCCGAGTTCTTCGTTCGGAAATGTATGGAAACCAATCATGTTTCGAGCGAGGCTGATCTTCCCGGCTGCCCGAAGCCGCTGAACGAAGATGATTTTTTCATGCTCGCATTCAAATACGCCTCGCTGGAACGCCGGGTAAAGCTGGAGCGGATTCGGGAGGCGCAGTCGGACACGTTCCTTCGGAAGTGCATGGAGGCCTGTCATGTGAAAGACCCGTCCGAACTGGCGAACTGCACGAGGCCGCTGCTCGAGAATTTGAACTTCCGCCTTGCCCGGACCTGCGCGCTTCCCGCGCAGGAGAAAGTTCTTGACCAGATCGTGTCGAGCCAGCAGTTGCGGATTGCCGCGAGAAAATTGAAACGATTTGCCGTCGTCGCCGGCTGCGTGCTCGTGCTCGTCGTTCTGGTCGTGATCCTCTGGAGCAACCGGCTGAAGATCGGAGCGACGCTCGGCGGCGCGGAAGCGAAATACAGGCTTGCGTTGCGCTATGAGACCGGTGACGGCGTGGAAAAAAGCATCTACGAAGCTGAGCGATGGTATCGCAAGGCCGCGAAAAGCGGTCATGCCGAGGCGCAATACAGACTCGCGCAGCGTATCACTCTGAACTCCTCGGGAGTCTTCAGCCCCGAGGCGATCGAATGGTGCCGCAAGGCTGCGGAACAGGGACATGTCCTGGCGCAATACGTCCTTGGCTTAAGTTATGAAAAGGGCTACGGTGTGACAAGAGACTTTTCCGAGGCGTTTACATGGTACCGCAAGGCCGCCGAGCAGGGCCATGCCGAGGCGCAGTACAAGGCCGGCCTGTTCTGCGAAACCGGGAATGGCACGACACAGGACTATGCCGAAGCCGTAAAGTGGTATCGCCTGGCTGTGCGCCATGACAATGCGGAAGCGTCAAAACGGCTGCCGTTCGCCGAGCTGGTGATGAACGCGCAGAACGGCAATGCCAATGCGCAATATAAGCTGGCACAGGCTTATGAAGCCGGCGACGGTGTGGAGAAAAGCAATGCCGAGGCGCTCAAATGGTATCGCAAGGCCGCGGAGCAGGGGCATGCCGAGGCGCAGTGCAAGGCCGGTTTATTCTATGAAACCGGGAAAGGCACGACACAGGACTATGCAGAAGCCGTCAAATGGTATCGCCTGGCTGTGAGGCAGGGCAAATCGGAAGCGTCAAAACGGCTGCCGTTCGCCGAGTTGGTGATGAATGCGCAGGCCGGCAATGCCGATGCACAGTACAAGCTGGCTCAGGCATATGAAAACGGAAATGACGTGGAAAAAAGCCTTTCCCGTGCATTTTCGTGGTATCGCAAGGCCGCGGAGCAGGGCCATGCCGAGGCGCAGTACCATCTTGCCCTGGCCTATGAAGCCGGGAAAAGTACGACACAGGACTATGCCGAGGCCATCGCATGGTATCTCAAGGCTGCGAAAAGCGGTCATGCCGAGGCGCAATACCGTCTTGCCCTGGCCTATGAAACCGGAAACGGTGTGGAAAAAAGTCTTTCCGAGGCGAATGTCTGGTACCGTAAGGCCGCGAATCAGGGCAATGAGGAAGCGTCAAGGCGTCTGCCGCTCGTTGAACTGAAATATAACGCGCAGGCCGGTAATGCCGATGCACAATACAAGCTCGCCCTGGCCTATGAAAATGGCGATGGCATGGAGAAAGACCCCTCCGAAGCGGTCCAATGGTTCCGCAAGGCCGCGGAGCAGGGGCATGCCGAATCGCAATACCGGACCGGCCTGTTCTGTGCGGACAACGGCGTGCAGGACTTGAGCGAGGCCGCCACATGGCTCCGGAAAGCCGTGGCACAAGGCCATGTCGGAGCATCGAAGATATTGAAGATCGTCGAAATGAAGCTGTCCGCGCAGGCCGGCAATGCCGATGCACAGTATGAACTGGCGCAAGCCTATGAAACCGGCAATGGTTTGGAGAAGGACCCCTCCGAGGCGTTCAAATGGTACCTCAAGGCTGCGGAACAGGGCCATCCTGCGGCGCAATATCAACTCGGCGTCTGCTACGATTCCGGCAGCATTGTCGCGAGAAACCCTGCCGAGTCCATCGCATGGTTCACCAAGGCCGCCAACCAGGGGTATGTCGAGGCGCAGTACAGGCTTGGCCAGGCCTATGAAACCGGTCGTAACGGCATCGAAAAGAACTTTCTCGAAGCGCAGAACTGGTACCGCAGAGCCGCGGAATCGGGACATGCGGGCGCGAAAGCCGGGTATACCCGTCTCGGCCCCGTAGAGGTCGGAGCCTCTATGGTGACGGTCTCCCTCCCAAGCGGACTCTCATGGAAAATGATAAAAGTCGAGGCAGGATCGTTCAGAATGAGCGTTCGGGACGAAAGGAACAGCAATTCCGATGAGATCGAACACGGGGCGACGCTGACACGTGATTTTTACATCGGACAGACGGAAGTGACGCAAGCACAGTGGAGAGCAGTGATGGGGAACAATCCGTCGCATTTCCCGGCGGGGGGAGATGCTCGGCCCGTGGAGTCAGTGTCCTGGAATGATGCAATGGCGTTCTGCAATGCATTGAACCGTATGGGTAAGGCTCCGAGTGGCTGGACGTTCTCCCTGCCGACGGAAACGCAGTGGGAATATGCCGCCCGCGGGGGCAGGCTGAGCAGAGGATACCTGTACAGCGGAAGCAATGAACTCGGAGAAGTGGCATATTGCGGTTTTCTCAACGGTCCCCCGGATCCTGTGGCAGGGAAGAAATCCAATGAGCTGGGGCTTTACGACATGAACGGGAACGTGTGGGAATGGTGCTTGGATGATTGGGTTTCCCAGAGCAACAGGCTGATTGCCGAATTTTCGTCCAGCAGCAGTTCCGGAGGAACGAAAAAGGCGCACCGGGGTGGCAGCTGGTTCGATGGCAAAAGATTCTGTCGGCCCTCTGCCCGGGATTCTTCTCCCCCCGAGATGAAGAGTGAGCTCATCGGATTCCGCCTCGCCCTCGTCCCGGAGTCCTACTGACCGGCATCTTTCTGTTTCCCTGGCACTTGTTCATTTTTTCCGTCAGAATACGTCGAAGAACTGAAAAAAAAGCTTGAAATAACTCTTTGGGAATGTATATTAGCGAAGGCGGCGGGACTCCGCACGATCGAGGGGGCTGCCGCACGACACCATGGAATACAGTGCATTATGACCTGTAATCATCCAATAGACCGGAGGCAACCGTTGAAGACCTTTCTCTCCATGTTTTTCGCTCTTTTCGCCGCAGTTTCGTTCACGGCATTTGCCGCAGATTCGAAGTTCGACAAGGACGATCCAGCTTCGGTCCGCGAATATGCCGAAAAAGGAGATCCCGAGGCGCAGTATTACCTCGGACTGAATTGCGAAAAAGAGAATAACATGGCGGAAGCCGCCCAATGGTATGCGAAAGCGGCGGAACAGGACGATCTGGACGCGCAGTTCAAGCTCGGCGTCTGCTATGAAAACGGAACCGGCGTCCCCCGGGACTACAGGGAAGCGGTCAAATGGTACCGGAAAGCCGCGGAAAAGGGCATTGTCGAAGCCCAGCTCGCCCTCGGCGCCTGCTATGAAAACGGAAGGGGTCTTCCTCCAAACTGCAAGGAAGCCGTCAATTGGTACCGGAAAGCGGCGGACCGGAAAAACCCCGAAGCGCAGTATAGACTCGGTTCCTGTTTCGAGAACCGCAAAGAGGTCCGGAGCGAGGACAAGGCCGCGATCTGGTACCGCAGAGCCGCGGAGAACGGACACGCCGGAGCACAGTACAAGATCGCGCAGTTCTATGAAACCGGCAAAGGCGTCGAAAAAAACATGAACGAGGCCATCTCCTGGTATTCGAAATCGGCCGAGCAGGGAAACATGGATGCCATGATCAGTCTCGGCAGGTATTACAGCACATTTGATTCAAAAGGAAATCCCCTGGATATGGCGACAGCCATCCGCTGGTATGCGAAAGCCGCGGAGCAGGGGTTTCAGGATGCGGATCTGTTCGACGTGATCGGTTCCTTCTATGAGGATGGCAAATATGTCAAACAGGACTTGAAGAAAGCGTTCGATTGGTATCGGAAGGCCGCGGAACTCGGTTCCGCCCATGCACAGGCGAGGCTGGAACAGCAGCGGTTGGATGAAGAGGCCGCACAAAAAGCCCGGGAAGAGGCGGCCCGAAAGGCTCGGGAAGAGGAGGCCGCCGCACGGAAAGCTCGGGAAGAAGAGTCGGCGCGAAGAGCTCGGGAGGACGCCGCATGGAAAGCCATGGAAGAGGCCGCGCGAAAAGCCCGGGAAGAAGCCGCACAAAAAGCCCGGGAAGAGGACGCAGCGCGAAAAGCTCGGGAAGAGGCGGAACGAGATGCCCGGTATGCAAAGGCTGCAGAAAAAGCTTTGGCGCAGCTCATCGGGAGTATGACCGTCACAATGACCGGCGAAAAGACGACTATTGCCTTCCCCAACAGACGGAATTTGGAAATGATAAAAGTCGAGGCGGGCACGTTTGAAACCCAGACAAAAGGAGGGCCGCAAAAGGTGACGCTGACAAAAGACTATT
The DNA here is from genome assembly GCA_017541665.1 of Lentisphaeria bacterium. GTDB lineage: Bacteria > Verrucomicrobiota > Lentisphaeria > Victivallales > UBA1829 > UBA1732. The sequence continues at coordinate 46,778 of JAFXYP010000072.1, forward strand.
TCATCGGAAAGACGGAGGTGACACAGGGGCAGTGGAAAGCCGTAATGGGGTATAATCCCTCGGAATTCGAGGGGGACGATCTCCCTGTGATGACGATATCATGGAATGAAGCAATGTCATTCTGCGAGAATCTGAACAGTACCGGGAAGGCGCCGAAGGGCTGGAGATTCACGCTGCCGACGGAAATGCAGTGGGAGTATGCGGCATGCGGAGGGAATAAGAGCAAGGGGTATACCTACAGCGGCAGCAACAATATCGATGATGTGGGGTGGTACATGAATAACTCCTCCAAAACGCAGCCTGTGGGAAAGAAGCGTGCAAACGAACTTGGTCTGTACGATATTTCCGGGAATGTGAATGAATGGTGCCTGGATGACTGGAAGGAAAATAGAGACGCACCGAAAGCGGAGTTTACGCGCCAGAATGACCGTGGAGGCAAACGGGTGATCCGGGGAGGCTGCTGGAACTACGCGGACTATGATTGTCAAGTCAAGAGACGCGGGGACAATGCAGAGTTCGATTATCTGCCAAACAACCTCGGCTTCCGCCTCGCCCTCGTCCCGGAGTCCTATTGACCGGAGAGCCGTTGTTTCCCCGATCCGAACCGGAATGGGGATGAGAAAAAGGGTCTTGTCGATCCTGCATGTCCTTTCTTTTTTTCCGAGGGCGGCGGCATAGTTGTTTCGTCGCATTTTTCCGAAAAAGGTCATGGGACGACTGTGAAAAAAAACGGATTCCGTGCTTTCTAATATTGAAGAATTCAAGAACGATGCTATATTAATATCTTGCATTAAAACATCAGGTTTCACTATAATAACCCCAAGGGAACAAAACATGAGCGGAATTCTTGAATTCGTCAAAGAACTGTTTTCGCAATTTCTCTCCGGCGCCGGCAGTTTCATCGACATCGCGAACGAACAGCGGGGCTGGGGCTTCGTCTGGTTTATCCTGATCCTGGTCTGGCTGCTGTCCGGGTTCGCCTCCTTCGAGTTCGCCAACACGACCGGGCTGAACGGCAAAAAGCATTTCTGGTTCGGCCTGCTGCTGCCGGTCGTCTATCCGGTCATCCTGCTCATCCGCAAGCTCACGATCCAGGCGAAGGCCGTTTCCGAGGCGAAACGCGAATCCGAACGCATGGCCGCGGAACGCGACCAGATCGAGGCGGAACGCCGCCGCATCGACTCCACGCCGAACAAGGACAATTTCGCGAAGCTCAAAGGCTCCTCCGACGCCTCCAGCATCAAGGCGCAGTTCCGCCTGGAGCTCGCCGACGGGTCCGCGCTCATGATCGCGAAGATCCTCGAGGCGCAGGACGCGCTGGCGGTGTTCGAACTCGAATCCAACGAGGGCGAGACCCCGCGCGTGCTCCGTATGCCGTATGCGAAGATGGCGCGCATCGAACGCCTCTGATTCTCCTCGTCGTTTTCCATTCAATTTCCCATATTGTGAGGTTTTGACTTATGTTCAAAGCAGTTTCGGGGAGCACGGAGTTCCCCTCCATCGAAGAATCCAATCTTGCCTTCTGGGAGCAGAACGGCATTTTCGAAAAGTCGGTTCAGAACCGGAAAGGGAATCCCGAGTTCCTGTTCTACGACGGGCCTCCGTTCGCCACCGGCCTGCCGCACTACGGCCATATCCTCGCCGGCACGATCAAGGACGTGATCCCGCGCTACCAGACCATGCTCGGCAAATACTGCGAACGAACGTTCGGCTGGGACTGCCACGGCCTCCCGGTCGAGTACGAGATGGAGAAGCAGCTGAAGCTCTCCGGCAAGAAGGAGATCGAGGACTACGGCATCGGCAAGTTCAACGAGGCATGCCGCGGCATCGTGCTGCGCTACACCAGCGAATGGGAGACCATCGTAAAGCGCATGGGCCGCTGGGTGGATTTCCGCAACGGCTACCGCACGATGGACATGAAGTACATGGAGTCCATCTGGTGGGTGTTCCGCCAGCTGTGGGACAAGGGCCTCATCTATGAAGGCTACAAGATCCTGCCGTACTGCGCCCGCTGCTCCACGCCGCTCTCCAATTTCGAGGCCAACCAGGGCTACAAGGAAGTGACCGACCCGGCCATCACCATCCGGTTCCGCCTGAAGGACGAGCCGGAGACGAGCATCCTGGCGTGGACGACCACCCCGTGGACGCTGCCGTCGAACATGGCACTCGCCATGGGGCCGGACATCGAATATGTGAAGGTGAAGGACGGCGACGACACGTTCATCCTCGCCGAATCCCGTCTGCACGCGTACTATAAGGCGGACGCCATGCCGGAGATCCTGTCCCGCTTCAAAGGCACGGAAATGGCCGGCCGCCATTACATCCCGCTCTTCCCGTATTTCGCGGACAAGGAAGCCGAAGGCGCGTTCCGCATCATCAATGCCGACTACGTGAGCACCGAGGACGGCACGGGCATCGTGCACATCGCCCCTGGCTTCGGCGAAGACGACGCCGTCGCGGGCGCGGCCAACGGCGTGCCGGGCGTCTGCCCGCTCGACGCCGAATGCAAGTTCACGAACGAGGTGCCGGATTACGCCGGGCGCTACGTGAAGGACGTTGACGCGGACATCATGGCGCGCCTGAAAGCCGAAGGCAAGCTCGTCCACCGCGGCACGATCAAGCACAGCTATCCGCACTGCTGGCGCGATGACTCCCCGCTGATCTACAAGGCCGTCTCCACCTGGTTCGTGAAGATCGACCCGATCAAGGAGAAAATGCTCCGCGCGAACTCGCAGATGACCTGGGTCCCCGCCCATATCAAGGAAGGACGCTTCGGCAAGTGGCTCGAAAACGCCCGCGACTGGGCGATCAGCCGCAACCGCTACTGGGGCTGCCCGCTGCCGATCTGGCGCAACGCCGAGACCGGCGAGACCGTCTGCGTCGGCTCCGTGGCCGAGCTCGAAAAACTGACCGGAAAGAAGGTCACCGACATCCACAAGCATTTCGTGGACGAGATGACGATCACGACGGAACGGGGCACCGTGCTCCGCCGCGTGCCGGAAGTGCTCGACTGCTGGTTCGAGAGCGGGTCCATGCCCTACGCCCAGAAACACTATCCCTTCGAGGACAAGGAACACTTCGAGGAGGGCTTCCCCGCCGACTTCATCGCCGAGGGGCAGGACCAGACCCGCGGATGGTTCTATACGCTCACGGTCCTCGCCAGCGCGCTCTTCGACAAGCCGCCTGCGATGCACGTGGTGGTGAACGGCATGGTCCTGGCCGAGGACGGCCAGAAGATGTCGAAGCGCCTCCGCAACTACCCCGACCCGATGCAGATCGTGAATACCTACGGCGCCGACGCGCTCCGCCTGGTCCTGCTCGGTTCGCAGGTCGTCCGCGCCGAAGACCTGAAGTTCTCCGAGGCCGCCGTGAAGGAGGCCATGCGCAGCGTGATCCTGCCGATCTGGAATTCCTTCTCGTTCTTCATGACCTACGCGAACGTCGACAACTGGAAGCCCGCGCCCGGTCCGCTCTCCGCCCCGGAGAATCCCTCGAACCCGCTCGACCGCTGGATCCTCTCCAGCCTCGCGGACATGGTGCAGGAGATCCGCACGAACATGGACCAGTACCAGCTCCAGCCCGCCGCGAACCGCTTCGAGGCGTTCGTGGAGGACCTGACGAACTGGTACATCCGCCTCAGCCGCCGCCGTTTCTGGAAGAGCCAGGACGACCGCGACAAGGCCGAGGCCTACGCCACGCTTTACTACGTGCTGGTGACCTTCGCGAAGGCCGCCGCGCCGTTCATCCCGTTCATCACCGAGGAGATTTACCGTTCGCTCCGCACGGACGATATGCCGGAATCCGTGCACCTCTGCGACTTCCCCGAGCCGGAACTCTTCCGTCGCGACGAGAAGCTGGAGCGCCAGAACTACCTCGCGCAGAAGGCCGTCTCGCTCGGTCGTTTCCTCCGCACCCAGCGTTCGCTGAAGGTGCGTCAGCCGCTCGCCCGCGCCGTGCTGGTCTCCATCGAC
>JAFXYP010000073.1 GCA_017541665.1 Lentisphaeria bacterium
AAGTTCCGTGAAGGACCGTATCGCGTTCGCCATGATCGAAGCGGCCGAACAGGCCGGACAGCTGAAGCCCGGCGCGCTCATCATCGAGCCGACCAGCGGCAACACGGGCATCGGGCTCGCGTTCGTCGCGGCCGTGAAGGGTTACCACCTGATCCTGACCATGCCCGAAACCATGAGCATCGAACGCCGCAAACTCGCGCAGGCATACGGCGCCGAGATCGTCCTGACCGAAGGCGCAAAGGGCATGAAGGGCGCGATCGCGAAAGCGCTCGAGCTCCGAGAAGCCAATCCCGGCTCGTTCATCCCGCAGCAGTTCGAGAATCCGGCGAACCCGGCTTACCACAAGGCGCACACGGGGCCGGAAATCTGGGCGGACGCCGACGGCAAGGTCGATGCGTTCGTGGCAGGCGTCGGCACCGGCGGCACGCTGACCGGCGTGGGCGAGTATCTGCGCGAACAGAATCCCAACGTGAAGATCTTCGCGGTCGAACCGGACACCAGCCCGGTCCTCGCGGGCGGCGCACCCGGTCCGCACAAGATCCAGGGCATTGGCGCGGGCTTCGTGCCGAAAGTGCTGAACACCGGCCTCATCACCGAGGTGATCGGGGTTTCCGCGGAAAACGCGGGCAAGACCGCCCGTGCGGCCGCCGCGCAGGAAGGCCTGCTGGTCGGAATCAGCTCCGGCGCCGCGCTCTGGGCCGCACTTGAGCTCGCGAAACGCCCGGAATTCGCCGGAAAACGCATCGTGGCGCTCCTGCCCGACACCGGCGAACGCTATCTTTCCACCTGGCTCTTCGAGTAAGCAGCCGATTTTGCCTCTGTTCCTCCCCGGTTTTCGTTCCGCCGGGGAGGAGCTTTTTCTTTCTTCTCAATCCGCACACTCATTCCGAGGTGAAAAACGAACACGATCCAAGTCAAATCCACGCTTGACGGCACGATTCAGCCGTCGCTTTTCCACTGCCCGCGGACGGACGTCCCGGTCCCGCTCATCGTCGGGCTCCACACCTGGAGCTACGACCGATTCAATCAGGTGGAAAACTACCTGCCGCTCTGCGAAAGGTACGGCTGGGCGCTACTCCTGCCGGAATTCCGCGGACCGAACCTCGAGGTGAATCCGCACCGTTCCGACGCCTGCGGCAGCCTCAAGGCGCGCCGCGACATCCTCGACGCCGTGGAGCATGCCGCCCGGACCGCACCGATTGACCGAGGGAACATCTTTCTGCTGGGCTGTTCGGGCGGCGGGCATGCCGCGCTGCTGACGGCGGAGGACGCCCCGGAGGTGTTTCGTGCCGTGGATGTCTGGTGCCCGGTCTCCAGCCTGAACGCCTGGCATGCCCACCTCACGGAGACGCGGCAGCATTACGTTCGCGACCTGGAGGCGTGTTTGGGGGGGAGCCCGGCGGACGTGCCGGACGAATACGCGCTGCGTTCCCCCTCGGAACACCTCGCCGCCCTGAAGACGACCGCAGTCTCCATTCATCACGGCCGGCACGATGACGTCGTGCCGTACCGCCATTCGGTCGATTTCGTGCGGAAACTGGAGGCGGCGGGCGCGGAAAACGTCTATTTCGAGGTGTTCGACGGCGAACACGAACAGTTCCCGTCGCACAGTTTCGAGTGGTTCGCCCGTCTCGCGGACGTGCGTCCGCCGGAAGATGCCGCGGGCGGCGCGGTCCGCATCACAGGGTGATTTCCGAACAGCGATTGTGCGTTCAGAACCCGAACTCTGCGTGAGGAAACGGCGATTCGCAGCGGACGGTTTCCCCCGTGAAGGGATGGCGGAACTCCAGCACGGCGGCATGGAGCGCCTGGCGGCTGAAGCGGAGCCGGGCGAAATCGTCTCCTGTCAGGCTTCCCGAAGCGATCTTCAGGAAGAGCCGTTCGTCCGGTCCGTAGAGTTTGTCCCCGGCGAGCGGGAATCCGAGCGAATGGAGGGTGGCGCGCACCTGGTGCTGGCGGCCCGTGCCGAGGATGGCGCGGACGAGCGTCAGGTCCGGCGGCACGTGCGATTCTTCGATGAGCTCGGTGGCGGCGGTTTCGGCGGTCGGGTCGAGGCGAACCGATTCGCCCTCCGGTGAGTCTGCGGGGACGAACCGTTTTTTCTTGCGGACGGCGCTGGTCCGGTCGCGGATCAGGAATCCCTCGGCATGAATGCGTCCGCGGAAATCCCCGGTGACGAGCGCGAGGTATTCCTTGCGGACGGGCGTGTTGCCGTTGTCCATGGCGGCCGCCGCCCGGCGCGTGCGCGCGGCGATGACCAAACCGGAGGTCTCGCGGTCGAGACGGTGCACGAACGGGATCTCGCCGTAGCGGCTTCCGGCGAGGTGCCAGAGCGTATGGCGGAAGAAGGGGCCGGTCGGGTGCACGCACAGGTTCCCCGGTTTGTCGATGACCAGCAGGCTGTCGTCTTCGTAGACCACGCGGTAATGCAGCTCGGCGTCCGGTTCCGGCGTTTCCGGCGGCCAGTAGCCCACGCGGTCGTGGCGTTTCACGGTTGCGCCGGGGAGGGCGGGCAGGCCGTTCACGGTCACGAGTCCCGCCTCGACTGCACGGTTCCACCCGGCGCGGTCGAACCGGCTGAAATGCGCGGCGAGGTAGTCTGTCAATGCGGCGCCGTCCTCGGCCTCGGGGACGTGGCTGTAGAGCTGACGGCGCGCGAGCTTGTCTGCGAAATCCCTGCCCATGGTCTGTCCCGTTTCCGCATCCGCCTCAGGATTGCAGGGCCTGTTTCTTCTGTTCGAGTTCATCCCAGCGTGCGTACAGGGCCTCGGTCTTTGCGCGGAGTCCGTTCAGCTCGTTTTGAAGCGAGGCGGATTCCGACCCGTGGTTCGCGAAGAAATCGGGCGCGGAGAAGATGTCCTCGATCTCGGAGATGCGCGCCTCCAGCCGTTCGATCTCCGGTTCGATCTCAGCCAATTCGCGTTCTTCCTTGTAGGAGAGTTTTTTCGGCGGATTCTTCGGTTTCGGGGGCGGCGCGTCCTTTTTCGGAGCCGGCGCGGCGGCGGCCGACAGGACGGCGGCGCGGTGTTCGAGGTAATAGTCGCAGTCGCCCGGTCCGGCGAAGAGGTGCCCGTCCGGTTCGAATGCGATGATGTGCGTGCAGACGCGGTTCAGGAAATAGCGGTCGTGGCTGACGACGGCGAGGCAGCCGGAGTAGGACGCCAGGGCTTCCTCCAGCACGCGCATCGACGGCAGGTCCAGGTCGTTGGTCGGCTCGTCGAGGATCAGGAAACTGCCGCCGGACTTGAGGATCTTCGCCAGCACGATGCGGGCTCGTTCGCCGCCGGAGAGACGGTCGATGCGCGTGTTCACGCGGTCGTCCTCGAACAGGAACCGCCGGAGGTAGCCGCGGATGGAGACGCGTTCGTCGCCGAGGTTGATGAACTCGTGCCCTTCGCCGATCTCCTCCAGCACGGTGCGGTTCGGATTCAGTTCCAGATGCGACTGCCCGATGTAGTTGAATACGACGGTCGGAGCGACCTCGATCTTCCCTTCGTCGGGCGTGAGCTGCTGCGTAATGAGCTTCAGGAGCGTGGTCTTGCCCGCGCCGTTCGGCCCGATGATCCCGACGCGCTGGCCGGCTTCGAATTCGAACGAGAAATGCCGGATCAGCGGTTTTCCGCCCATGGCGTGGCTGACGTTTTCGATCCGTACGACCTGGTTGCCGAGGCGGCCCGCCTTCGGAATGATGAGCTCCATGCTGCCGATTCGGTCGGGCGCGGAGAGGGCGGCGGTCTCCTCGTAGCGTTTGATGCGGCCGAGGTTGCGCCTGAGGCGCGCCTTCGGAGAACGCCTCACCCACTCGATTTCGCGGCGCAGGAAGCTCTGGCGTTTGGATTCCGCCTGGTCCTCGCGGTATTCGCGCGCGGCCTTCGCGGCCAGGAAGTCGGCGTAGGAGCCCTCGCATGAATAGAACTTGCCGTGGTCAAGCTCCACGATGCGCGTGGCGATGCGGTCCAGGAAACACCGGTCGTGCGTGACGAACAGGCAGGTGCCGCGGTAGTCCGCCAGATACTCCTCGATCCAGGTGATCGCGCCGATGTCGAGGTGGTTGGTCGGCTCGTCGAGCAGCAGCAGGTCGGGTTCGGCGGCGACGGCGCGTGCGAGCATGACTTTCCTGCGTTCGCCGCCGGAGAGGGAGCCGCAGAGGGAATCCCGCGGCGGCAGGTTCAGTTTCTGCGCGATGATCTCGATCTTGCGCGCGGGGTCCCAGGCGTCATGGAGCGTCAGGATGCGTTCGAGCTTTTCCTGTTCGTGAGAACCCGGCCGCAGGGCGTCCAGCTGCCGGTGGATGCCGTTGAAGAACTCCAGCCCCTCGGCGATGGCGTCGCGGACGGAGACGTTGTGGAACCGTGTGCAGTCCTGCTCCATGCAGGCGATGCGCAGGCCGCGCGCGCAGGTGGTCTCGCCCGCGGAGGGCTGTTCCGTGCCCGCCACGATTCGCATGAACGTGGATTTGCCGCTGCCGTTTCTCCCGACGAGCGCGACGCGTTCGCCCGCGTGAATGGAGATCTTCGCGTCGTCGAGCAGGATCTGCGTCCCGATGGCGAGGCGGAGGCCCTCGCCTGTCCAAAGTACGGTCCCGGCCATGCTTCGCTCAGTTCTCGAAATCCGCCTCGATTTCGTCCCATTCGTCCTCGATGTCCTCGATCCGCTGTTCGAGGGCGTCGAGTTCGGGGCCTTCCGGCAGGTCCGCCTGGTTGTTCAGCAGGGCGAGCGTGTCGATGATGGCGCGGTGGAGATGCCGGACGCGCGGGGTGAAACGCTTGAGCTTCTCCTCGTCCGCTCCGGCGAGGAAAGCCTTCGTCATGGCGATGCGTGCGTTGTCGAGTTCGATCAGGCGTGCGCGGATCGGGGCTTTCGGGGCGTCTTCCCCGGGGTGGTACGCCTCGGAGCACGCCTCCCAGTTTTCGTCGAGGAAGTTCAGGAACGCCACCTCCTGCGTATCGTCGGCGAAATCGTGCTCGATCAGGCCGAGGATGGACGCGCGGAAGGAGTTGAAGTCCATGCCGTTCGCGATGGCGTCGAACGTGAACGCGTACAGCTCGACGTATCCGATCGGCGCGTTCACGTCGGACAGGATCGCGTCCAGCGAGTCGAGGTGCCCGGACGAGGCCGAGAAATCGCTTGCGGAGAGGCCGGGGACGGGGTCGCCGTCCTTCGGCGCGCCGTCGCGGTGTTCCCCGTGCATGGGGTCGTGCCCGCCGTGATCGTGTCCGCATGTGCAGGGACCGCCGTGTTCGTGCTCATGGTCGTGGTCATGCTCATGGTCGTCGCCGCCATGCGCGTATGCGCCGGGTTCGGATGTCTCGTCCAGCGGCACGATCATGGTCTCGCCGTCCTGGTTGCTCAGCGTGACTTCGATCATGTTCCGGTGGAATTCGTCGAACGAGACGCGCGGGTGCGCGAGAAGGTCGTTTCCGGCGGCGTAGGCGCAGAAGAACCCCGCGGCGAGCTGTTCGGTGACCGTGATATAATTGTAATTGCGGTGCCAGACTTCGATCAGCGCCGCTTCGAACTGTTCGATCCATTCGACCTTGTCGGCATTCGACGCGTCCAGCTCGGCGGGCCGGTATTCGAGGGAGAAGACCCCTTCCGAGGCGTTTTCGACCGTAAGGACGATAAAGTCGCCGAAGCGGAAATTCGTCTGGAAATAGAAGTCTCTGAGGTCGAACGCCGAAACGTCGAGCATGACGTTCCGGATGTTTTTCGCGGAGCGCATCCGGATGTAGTTTTCATGGGATTCCGCGGCGAAGGCGTCGAGCATGTCGCCGTGCCCGAGCAGGATGTAGTAGGGCGCGAGTTTTGCGAAATCGCATTGGATGGGAACAATCTCCGCGGGAGTGCTCGACCCGGGCGCATAGAGCTTGAAATCGTCGGTGGAAAGCTCGTCCGGGTTGAATGCCTCGAAGCGGTCGCCCGGCAGCAGGATGCCGTTTGCCAGCTCGAAATCGGACGGGACGATCTTGATGCGCGCGCCGTTGAAGAACTTCGTGCGGAGGGCGCAATGTCCGTCCTGCTCGAAGACCCGGTGGTCGCCTTTGATGATGGTGCGGACGCGTTCGAGCAGGTCCTTTTCCTGCCCCGGCTCGCACGTGATGCTGCCCGCAATGGCCGGCGCGGCCTCGTCGAGTTCGAAACACCCGCGCGGCCTGTTTTCCGCGTATGCGGTCAGTGCCTTGTCGAACTGTTCGTGCTGGGCGTTGGTCAGATAAATCATGGTCGTGCCCCCCTGAAAAGGATCGTCAAAATGCGAACTTGGGCATTTTGGAAAGTTTGTTGAAAAGGAAATCGTTGATGGCGGCCTTGAGCTCTTCCTGTTCCCAGGTCCTGACCGTTTCGATGTCCACGGCGTCCTTCAGCTCGAAATCGCCGCTTTTGAGGCGGTTCAGACGATAGAGCGCGGCGCCGCACCCGAGCACGTCTCCGACGTCCGCGCAGAGCGTGCGGATGTATGTCCCCTTGGAGCAGGACACCACGAAGTCGACGTACGGGAGGTCGAACTTCTGGAACGTGATGGAGTGGATCGTGATGGGTTTCGGTTCGCGCTGGACCTCGACGCCCTTGCGCGCCAGGTCGTACAGGCGTTCGCCGTTGTGCTTCACGGCGGACACCATCGGCGGCGTCTGCATGATGTCGCCCTGGAACTTCAGGAACGCCTCGCGGACCTGTTCGACCGTGAGGCGGGACGTGTCGGCGGTGCCGAGCACGGTGCCGTCCATGTCCTGGGAGTCGGTGCGCGTGCCGAGGAGCGCGGTCCCTTCGTAGACCTTGTCCTCGCCGGAGAATTTCTGGCTGAACTTCGTGAACTTGCCGAACACGATGACGAGCAGGCCGGTGGCGGCGGGATCCAGCGTGCCGCAATGTCCCACCTTTACTGCGTTGAACCGTGCACGGAAGAACCCGACGACGTCGTGGCTGGTCCATCCTTTCGGCTTATTGACAAGGAGGATGCCGTTCTGGGTAAAGGGCGGCAGCCTGTGGCGCTTGGGGTCATATTTCATGGTTCATTTCTTTCCTGACATGGCGGAGGAGCACCTCGGCGGCCTCCGCCTGGGTTTTTGCGAAAATGGAGCATCCGGCGGCCATTTCGTGCCCGCCGCCCTTGAGCCCGCGCGCGATTCGTCCGACGGAGATGCCGGGATCCTTGGAACGCAGGGAGGCGCGGTAGATGCCGGGGTTGGAGGTTGGCTTGAGGAGAGCGGCGACGACGACGCCCTGGATCCCGCGCACGAGCTCGATGAGCTGTTCGGTGTTCCGCAGGTTGACGTCGTATTTCTCCAGCAGTTCGCGCGGGACCGGGATCCAGGCGAACTTGCCGTCGAACGCTGTCCGAATGCCGGAGAAGAGCTCGCTTTCGAACCGGACCATGTTCAGCGGCTTCGAGAGGTATACCTCGTTGACGATGCTGTCCTGGTCGGCGCCGAGTTCCAGCAGGTCGGCTGCCGCACGGTGCGATGCCGCGCGGGTGTTCGTGAAGCGGAAGCATCCGGTGTCGGTCGTGATCCCGAGCAGCAGGAAGGTGGCGGCCGCCGGGGAGATCCTCCAGCCCTGCGAGACGGCGAAACGGTAGACGAGCTCGGCGGTGGAGCTGGCTTCCGGGTCCAGGCAGGTCAGCGTGCCGAACATCTCGTCGTCCGGGTGGTGGTCGAACGTGATGACCGGGATCGTGATGGAGGCGAAGTCCGCCGGGCCGAGCTCCATGCGCTTCACCGTGGACGCGTCCGCGTTCAGCACCAGGGAGAATTTCGTGTTGATCTCCTCGGCAGTGAACTCAGCGGACGGGTATGGCAGGAACGGGCGGTAGCAGTCCGGCATCTGGGCGGCAAGAAAAAACTCTGCGCGGAAGCCGTTGTCCCGCAGCAGAGTGCAGAGTCCGCACGCGGAGCCGACCGCATCGCCGTCCGGCCATTCGTGGGTGACCACGAGGACCGGGGCGGGATTGTCGCGGACGGCCTCCAGCGCGGCCGCCATGCCGGTGAAATCAGTTGCCGGCATGGTCGTCGTCCTCCATATGCCGGAGCAGGTCCAGGACGCGGTCCCCGTCGGCGACGGAATGGTCGAGGACGAACTGGAGGACGGGCGTGTACTTGAGGATGACCTCCTTCGACATGAGCGACTGGATCTCGGATTTGCGTTCGATCAGGCGGCGGATGATGCGCGCCTCCTCCTCCTCGTTTTTTGCGCCGAGGATGCTGACGTACACGGCGGCGCTTTTGAGGTTGGAGGCGCAGTCCACGCGCGTGATGGATATGATCCGGCCCTGCTCCTCGTTGAATCCGAGCGTCTCCATGAGGTCGGCGAGCACGCGTTTGAGCAGCTCGTTGATGCGGACGATGCGGTCAACGGAAGCGACCGGGTGTTTTCTGTTGTTTCGAGGCATGGTGCGCCTCCTGGCTTTTTACAGTGTTTGTTTCTTCAGTTCGATTTCGTAGAGCTGAATGGTGTCGCCCTCGTCGAAATCGGCGAAGTTGTCCAGGCGGATGCCGCATTCCATGCCGGCGCGGACCTCGCGGACGTCGTCCTTGAGGTGGCGGAGGGAACGCACTTCACCGTTGAACAGGAGTTCCTTGCCGCGGTAGACCCTGGCTTTCGCGCCGACCTTCGCGGTGCCCTTTTCGACGATGCAGCCGCAGATGTCGGAACCGTTGGAGAGGTGGAAGATCTTGAGGATGCGAACGGTGGCGAGCTCCTTTTCGCGCTTTTCGGGTTCCAGGCGGCCGGCCATGGCGTCGTCGATGTCCTCCAGCAGTTCGTAGATGATGCTGTAGAGGCGGATTTCGACGCGCTCCTTCTTGGCGAGGTCGTTTACGCCGGGGTTGACGCGCACATGGAAGCCGAGGATGATGGCATTGGCGGAGCTGGCGAGCATCACGTCATTCTCCGTGATGGCGCCGACGTCCGAATGGATGACCTCGATGCTGATCTTCGGGCTCGATTTCTTCTTCAGGGATTCCACGATCGCCTCGGTGGAACCGCGAACGTCGGCCTTCACCACGACCTTCAGGTCGTTGCGCTTGCCTTCCTCCATCTGGGAGAAAAGGGCTTCCAAGCCGGCGGCGACGGGTTTCGCGGAGAGGATCTCCCTGCGGTTTTCCGCTTCGCGGGTCTCGCCGAGGGATTTTGCAACGGCGAGCGATTCGCAGACCGCCAGGCGGGTGCCCGCGGGCGGGACGCCGGAGAGTCCGACGACCTTGACCGGGGTGCTGGGGCCGGCGAGCGGGACGCGATGCCCGCGGCTGTCGATCAGGGATTTGACCTTGCCGAAATACTGGCCGCAGATGATGGCGTCGCCGACGCGGAGCGTGCCGTTCTTGACGACGACGTTCGCCGTGGCGCCGAGGCCCTGTTCGAGCTCGGATTCCAGCACGAAAGCCTGCGCCGGGTTCTTCGGGTTGGCCTTCAGCTCCAGCATTTCCGCCTCGAGGAGGATGCGCTCCAGGAGGTCGTCGATGCCGGCGCCCGTGCGGGCGGAGACCTTGATGGCGGCGACCTGTCCGCCCCAGTCTTCGGGCATCAGGTCGTGTTCCTGCATATTGCGGAGGACGCGGTCGAAATTGGCCTCGGGGAGGTCCATCTTGTTGACGGCCACGATGATCGGCACCTTGGCGGCCTTGGCGTGGTTCAGCGCTTCGACCGTCTGCGGCATGAAGCCGTCGTCGGCGGCCACGACCAGGACCACGATGTCGGTGACGTTGGCGCCGCGGGCGCGCATCTGGGTGAACGCCTCGTGACCGGGGGTGTCGACGAACGTGATGTTCTTGCCGTCGAGGTTGACGACGGATGCGCCGATGCTCTGCGTGATGCCGCCGGCTTCGGATGCGGTCACATGGGTCTTGCGGATGCAGTCCTGCAGGGAGGTCTTGCCGTGGTCGACGTGGCCCATGAAGGTCACGATCGGGGGACGCTCCTTGAGTTCGGATTCGGCGCAGGAGTACACGCGGTCCTCGGGCGCGACGGTTTCTTCAACCTCGTTCTTGAGCATGTGGAGATCCTTGTCGCGATGGTCCACGATAAGCTTGCAGCCGAATTTCTCGGCGAGCTTCTGGGCGACGTCGGATTCCACGGTCTGGTTGATGTTCGCCAGCACGTTCATCATCATGAGGCTCATGATGACTTCGTTCGGCTTGCGGCCGATGGCCTCGGCGAGCGCCTTCACCACGATCGGGGTCTTGATATGTACCTCGCGGCCGGGAACGTTGTTCGCAGCCTGGGGTTCGGTGTTCTGACGGTTGTCGCGATTGTCGCGGTTGTCTCGGCCCCGGTTGTCGCGGTTGTCGCGGCCCCGGTTGTCGCGGTTGTCGCGTCCGCCCCGGTTGTCGCGGTTGTCGCGTCCGCCCCGGTTGTCGCGGTTGTCGCGTCCGCGGTTGTCGTAACCGGGCCCGCGGGTCTCATGGCGGAAATTCTTGCCTCCGCCGGGATGGTTGAATTTCTCGCGGCGTCCCTGCATGCCGTCGTCCCCGTCGTCGAGATCGGACGAGAATCTGGCGGTATTGCCGCCGAGAACATGCTGCGGTTTCTGCTGAACTTGCGGCTGTGCCGGAGCCTGCGGTTTCTGCTGAACCTGGGGCTGTGCCGGAGCCTGCGGTTTCTGCTGGACCTGGGGCTGTGCCGGAGCCTGCGGTTTCTGCTGGACCTGGGGCTGTGCCGGAGCCTGCGGTTTCTGCTGGACCTGAGGCTGGGCCGGAGCCTGCGGTTTCTGCTGGACCTGGGGCTGTGCCGGAGCCTGCGGTTTCGCCGTGTCCTTCTTCGGTTCTTCCGGCTTTTTCGGAGCGGGTTTTGCCGTTGTTTTCTGCGGCTGTTCGGACTTGCTTTCGGATGCGGGTTTTCCGGCCGGCTTAAGATTGAATTTTGCGACGAGCCGGTCCATGGCCTCCGGGGGGAGGTTGGACGAGGCGGTCTTGCCGGGGAACCCGAACGCGTCGAGCGCGGCGATCACGTTTTTATTCTGAAGACCGTGCTGTGTGGCCCAGTCTCTGATTCTGATGTTTTTGGTAGCCATGATGGGTACTCCTCAATAACGCGGTTTTACCGTTTGTCACGGCTGTTCGGCATCCGTTGCGGCGCCGGCGTCTTCGGCAGCGGGCTGCTGTTGCTCTTCCGCGGGGGAAGCGGCCTTTGCGGCGGCGACGGCCTGCGCGATGCCTGCGCGGTCATCGTCGGTGAGTTCGGCGATGGCGGCGAGGTCTTCGGCGGAAGCATTGCCGAGCCCTTCAACGGTCAGGTAGCCGTGTTCGACAAGCGCTGCTGCGGCTTCGGCGGAGATGCCTGCCCTGGCAGCCAGTTCTGCGGCGGCCTCCTGTTTCTTGCGGGCGAATTCCTCTTCCTCGCTCTCCTGGATGACGATGTTGATGTTCCATTGGATGAGGCGCTGGGTGAGGCGAACGTTCTGGGCTTTGCGCCCGAAAGCGAGCCTGGAGTTCTCCTGGTCGACGTGGATCGTGACGGTCTTCGTCTCGGGGTTGAGCACGATGTCAAGGAGTTTTGCCGGGTGCATGGCGTTCGCGATGAAGGTCTTCAGGTCGCTGTTGTACGGGATTACGTCGATGCGCTCGTTGCCGAGTTCGTTCGTGATATTGCGTACGCGGAGGCCGCGCATACCGACGCAGGCGCCGACGGGGTCGACGCGCGGATCGTTGGACTTGACCGCGACTTTGGAGCGGGATCCCGGGGCGCGCGCGATGCCGACGATCTCGACCACGCCGTCGTGGATCTCGGAGACCTCGCGTTCGAAGAGGCGGCGGACGAAATTGTTGGACGTACGGGTCAGGATGAGGCTCGGGCCGGACCCTTCCATGTCGACTTTCACGAGCAGGGCGCTGATGCGGTCGCCCGCGGAGAACTGTTCGCCCGGGATGCGGTCGCGTCCGGCGATGATGCCCTGGGATTTCTTGATGTCGACGACGATGCCGGCGGCGTCGGCGTGGTGCACCGTGCCGGTCACGATCTCGCCGACCTTGTCCTTGAACTCGTCATGAACGATGTCCTTTTCCGCCTTCCGGAGCATCTGGGCGATGGTCTGGCGGGCAGTTTGCGCGGCGATGCGTCCGAAGTCGGCTGCCGTGACTTCCCATTCCACGATGTCGCCGATCTTCGCGCCGGGGATGCGCCGCACGGCGTCGGCCAGAAGGATCTCGTCTTCGGTCGGAAACTCCGAGACGACTTTCAGCCGCGCCCAGGCCTTCAGTTCGCCTGTGCGGAGATTGACTTTCACGTTCAAATCGCTTGCGGGCCGGGAGCTCTTCCTGTATGCGGAAAGGATCGCCTGTTCCAGTGCCTTGACCACCTGCTCTTTGCTGATGCCGCGTTCCTGCTCGATGTATTCGAGCATAGCCAGTAATTCGTTGTTCATGTTTGTAACTCCTTCAGGTGCCGGGTTCGTGTATGATATCGTGATGCCGGGGAACGGCTTCCGCCGTCCGCGGTTTTCCTGCGTGTTCCTGCCGCATTCCGTCCCGTTCTCCCTGGCACAAATGCAAAACAACCCCACAGGCCCCTGGCCGTCCCGACCGCGCGGACCGGATGGTCCGGCAGTCTTTCCGCTTCAGAGGTCTGGCGGTCTACTGCATGGACGGGCCGCGTTTTCGACGCGCGGTCCATCGTCTTTGTACCGGGATTCGCAGGCGCAAATCACAGCATTAATATACAATACATCGAAATGAAAATAGTTCAAGGCGAAAGCGGGGAAAAAGGGTCAAAATCTTCCGTAAAACGCGGAAAAAAGAAAAAAAACGCCGCTTTTTCCGCTTTTCTTCTTGAAAAACAGGGCGCTGCATGGTATATTGATTGTTCAAAAAATTATTCGAATACGCATTTGTTCTGAAAACATATCGAAAAACCGAAAGGTGACACCATGCCCAAAACGTATGTCCGCAAGTCCGCTGTGAAGACGCAGCGCAACAGCGAAAAAGCCCGCATCAAAAACAAATCCCACAGAAACGCCCTCGCCACGCTCGAAAAGACCTTCCGCGCGGCCGCCGCTTCCGATGACAAGACCGCAGCTGCCGAGCTCTTCCGCAAGGAATGCTCCGCGCTCGACAAGGCTGTCAAGGTCGGCGTGATCCACGAGAACAAGGCCAACCGCAAGAAATCCCGTCTTGCCGCGCTGGTCGCTGCGAAGGCCGAGTAAGCCAAGCCTTTCCGGTCGACGGAATCCTCCGTTTTTCCCCGGCGTTTTTCCCGGACGTTTCCCTGTCCGGCCGGGAACGGGCATCCGTTCCATGGGAACGACGCTTCGGAGCGTTGTTCCGTTCGGCCTGTCAAGTTGTTGTTTTGATTTGTTGCCTCCGGTTCGCCGGAGGCTTTTTTTTGGACCGATGAGCCGGTGCGGACGGGCGTTTACCGCCGCATCTGGGCGCAGTTCTTCTCGATGGTCCGCACAAGCCGTCCCAGAGGCGGGATCCAGCCCGGGGCGACTTCGGCGTATGCGGAAAGGAGGAGTTCCGCGGTCGCGTCGCAGGAGATGAAGTCGTCGAGCGCGGGCCTGTGTTTCGCCGCCTCGTTGCAGATGGCGGCTCCGAGAGAGCCGAGGTCGCGGAGGATGCCACGTTCCGAGAGGCGTCCGGACCAGGATTGAAGCCAGCCCGGATTCCAGAGGGAGAGGACGGCGCCGCGGTAGTAGAAATGGGAGAGGCGGAAGTCGCCGTGGAAGAGCTCGGCGGAATGGAGCGCCGCGATGAGGCGGGAGCTGTCCTCGATGAAGAGGGCGACGCGCGCCCGTGCGTTCGGACGGCAGAAGATGTCCGTGGCCTCCTCCGCGTCGGAGATAGCTTCCATGACCAGGTAAACGGCTTTGATGATGAGCCCTTTCCTGCGGATGCCGATGGCCATGACGGCGGGCGTGGAGACGCCTGCGTCGACGGCCCTGGCGGCCCATTCGGCGCGGCGGAACGGGTTGGTGCGGGAGAAAAGGTTTCGGAGGCCGAGGCCGGTCGGGTAGACGCGTTTTTTCAGGAAGAGTGCCGGTGTCCGGTCGGTTTCCGGGCGCAATCCGGACCAGAAGCCGGGGAGGTCGTCCGGCGTGATGTACGGGTCGAAGAAGCCGTCGATGCGGAGGATGTCCTGATTGGAGATGGTGAAGATCTCGGGAGAGGGGAAAATGAACTTGAGGCCGCCGTTGTCGGCATTGACGAAAAGCGGGGTGTTGCCGTTCGGCGTGAAAATGTGTTTGCTCATGCTGTTTGTCCTCCATAATCGAACCGGAGCTTGCGTTTGTTCAGCCAGCGCGTCAGGGCGGCGTCCATGACTTCGGACGTGGACGGCACCGCGCCCTTTGCCGAAGCCGCGTATGCGTCGAGCAGGCCCTGTGCGATCCGGCGCAGGTCGAAGAAGCTGTCCGGGAACGCGGGGTTCTGTTCGGCGAAGATCAGGACGGACGACACGATTCGTCCGAGTTCGCGGACGACCAGTGCGTGCGGGACTTCGCCGGGAAATGTCTGTGCGGAATCCAGGTCCCAGACGCCGCAGGCATCGCTGCCGTTCGTGCGGTAGAGATTGACGAGTTTCAGGTCGCCGTGGTAGAATCCGCTGTTGTGGAGCGTGGCGGCGATCCGGGCGGTCTCCCGGAGCAGGGCGGGCATTCCCGCAGGCGCCTCCGGGCGTTTGATCGTGTATGTCATCAGGTCGCTTGCGTTCGTCACGGCGTCGGTGACCAGGTAGCCGCCGAGCAGGACGTGCGCGCGGCGCTTTTCGCCGGCGGCGAGGACGTGGGGGGTCATGATCCCGGCCTCCTCGACGCGGCGGGCCGCCAGCGCCGCCCGGAAGACGCGCGCCGGGACGAAGAAGTATTTGACGGCAAACCCGACCCCGCGGTTGCCGTTGCGCTTGATGAAGACCTTCCGGCCGCCGGGAAGCGTGCAGACGGCGGCGCTGGTCTCGGTCGATGTCTTGGCGGGGCATCCGTCCCGGATCATATCGTCGACTTCGGTGCAATGCTCCGCGAGGCAGTCCTGCGCGGGGCCCGGGGCGACGGCGAACCGGTACGGCCCGTTCCTGGCCTCGTGGACACCTGGCAGCGCCAGGAACTTTTCACGGCAATGGAAGTAGTCGATGCTCATTTCGGCAGGTCTTTGAATCCCGATGCGGCGAGACGCCAGACGGTGCGGAGCGCGACGTCCGCGGCGCATTTGATGCTCTCCGCCGAGATCTTGTCCATGGTGTCGGCGCCGGTGTGCCAGTAGCAGTTCTGCGGACCGAACTGGAAGTCGATCAGGTCGACGGCGGGGATTCCGGCCTGAAGGAAGGGGTAGTGATCGTCGAGGATGGCGGTGTCGCCGGGGGAGAACTTGTCCGCGTGTCCGGCAGCTTCCGCCTCGGCCATCACGAGTTTCGCGAGCGCCGGCGTGGAGTTGCCGGCGAGGTCGATGTGAAGGTCTCTGTCGCCGATCATGTCCAGCAGGACCATGGCGCGGCAGCGGTCCTTTTCGCCGTTCTTCGCGAGCATGTCCACGTAGGCGCGGCTTCCCACAAGGCCGTCGGTTTCCGTGTACTGGTAGAGTGCCTCCTCGCCGTCGAAGAAGACGAAACGGATGCCGCAGGGAAGGGGGCGTTTCTGCATGTACTCGACGCACGTGCGAACCATCGCGAGCAGGGCTCCGACCCCGGAGGCGCCGTCGTTCGCACCCGCGAAATCCGGCACGCTGAAGAGACGTTTCGTGTCGTGGTGCGCGCCGACGACGATGAAGTCGCAGTCGTCCCCCTGAGCCGTATTGCGGACGGTCGGAGGGATGACGATTTCGACGTTTTTGACCGCCCCGGGGCCGATGATGCGGACCCGGCCGCCCGATTCGAGGAGGCCGGGCATTTCGATGGCCTGTTTCTCGATCCATTCGGCGGATTTTGCCGCTCCCTCGGTGCGATAGATGCGAGGCCCGAGGTCGTAGTTGCCCTGCGCATAGCGCATGGCGAGCTCGCCGTCGATCGCCGGCGGGTCGGCGGCATCCTGGCATCCGGCGGCGCAGACGAGCAGGACGGCGCACGCGGCGAAGAGGAAACGGCAGGTCATGGCGGTCAGCTCCCTTTGTCGATGCGGATGTTGCGGCGCTGGTAGGTCGGGATATCGAGGTCCTCGTCGCGGAAGCGGACGGCTGGCAGCTTCTCGAAGATGCCCTTGTCGTAGCTTTGGAGGCCGAGCTCCACCTCCTCGACATTGTTCGATGCGGCGGAGAAGGGCAGCGGGAGTTCGTCGGAATGGGCCGCCGTGGGGAGCGGGGATGCGGGCGAGGTGCGCTTGGGGAGCGGGGCGGGCTTGGATTCGGGCGAATACTGGAAGATGACGGCGGTCATCTGGACGGAGCCGGCGGCCTCGTCGCAGACATTTGCGCCGGAAAGGAGTTCGACACCCTTCGGCATGACGCCTGCTGCGAGTTCGAGCGTGCGTTTCATTTCGCCCAACTCCAGGTCGGGTCCGCCGGTCAGGGTGATGATTGCGGCGTCCGCGCGCTTCATGGCCTCGTTGCCGCCGAGGAACGGCGAATCGAGCATGCGCGTGAGGGCGAGGGCGCAGCGGTCGAGCCCGTCCGAGTTCTCCGCGAATCCGACGCCTATGCCGCAGGAAGCCTTGCGTTTGTGGAGCGCCCGCATGAAGGTGGCGAAATCGGTCCCGATGAGGTCGCGGCAGCGCAGGACCGAGGCGATGCCGACGACGGTCAGCGCCATTTCCCTGGCCGAGGTCGCGAACGCATTTTCCGCGGGCGTGTCGGGCGGGAGCGTGCTGAAGAGCAGGTCGTTCGGCATCGTCAGCGCCACGTCGGTGATCGGGAGGATCTCCTGCAGGCAGTCGTCGGCGTTCTTGCGGCGGGAATGCGCCTCGAACGAGAACGGCGTGGTGAGCAGGAAGATCGTCGGGACGCCTTCCTCGCGGGCGACGCTTGCGAGCGTGCGGACGCCGCCGGTGGCGGTCCCGCCGCCGAGCCCGCCCGTCACGATCATCAGGGAGAAGCCGCGGATGTGTTGCTTCAGGTTGGCGCGTTCGTGGGAGATGGCGCGTTCGCCGCGGATGATGTCGCCGCCGCATCCGGCGCAGGATTTCGAGTTCCAGTCCGCCGAAGCGTTGATGACCGCGTCGGCGTGCGTCCCGGCGAGGACCCCGCCGTCAGTGTCGACCGCGAGAGTCACAAGCCATTTTGCGCGGGGGTTGCTCCGCAGGAATTCGAGGATACGGATGCCGCAGCCGCCGATGCCGACGACGAGCGCTTTTCCGTTGCCGATGGGAGCCCTGGAGAGGCCGGCGGACGTGTTTGCTGTGTTTTCCATCATATCTTGAGAGCCTTTCCGAATTCCTGAAGCTTCTGCAGGATCTGGTCCGTGGCATGGACCATGGTGCGGCGCAATCCTCCGTCCCCGGACGGGGAATTCTCCTCGAGGACGGCGGCATGCTTCACGAGCCCGAGGATCGCGGCGTAGCACGGCATGGGGTTGCGGAAGGAGGACAGGGAGCCTGTCACGTTCATGGCTTCGCCGCAGCGGACCGGGACGTTCATGACGTTCATCATGATGTTCGGCGCGGAGTCGATCATGGAGCCCCCTCCGGTCATGACGATGCAGTTCTGCAGATACGGCATCATGTTGGTGCGGTCCAGCTCCTTTTTGAGGAGCGTGAAGGTCTCGCGCTGGCGGAGGTCCATGACTTTTTCGAAGGAGTCGAGCGGGATCCGGCGGATTTTGTCCGCGCCGCCGGACGAAACCTTGTATTCGATGAAGTTTCTGCCCTCGTCGCGCAGGGCTTTCAGTTTGGATTCCCGCAGGAATTTCTGGCAGAATTCATACGGCAGCTCCAGTGCGATGGACAGGTCGTTCGCGACATTGTTCGCACCGGTCGGGATGGTGCCGCTCAGGAGCACGCCCTCCTTGTAGAGCAGCACATAGGAACAGACTCCGGCGCCGTAGTCGAAGAGCAGCGTGCCCTGGTCGCGTTCGTCCTGCGTCAGCACGCCGTAGGCGTCCGCGAGCGGGACGAAGATCGGGTAGCCGGATTCGAACCCGAGTTCGCGGAGGATGGTCTGCACCATGTCGATGCGCTTCTTGTCCGCGAAGACGATATGGATGATGGCGGTGAGCTTTTCCGCGAGGCTGCCGATCGGGTTGAACGTGCGTTTCGTGCCGTCGAGCAGGAAGGACGAGTCGTAGACCTGAATGTTCATGAGGTCGGTCGAGACCGCCAGGTTCTTCGCGCTGTCGATCGCCTTCTGCACGTGGGCTTCCGTGATCTTTCCGTCCTCATTGTAGTTCAGCACGGTACCCTCGCCGAACCTGGAGCTGACATGCATTCCGTTGACCAGGAAATAGACGTGCTGTTCCGCACGGCTGAATTTCCATCCGAGTCCCTTTTCCGACTCCTCAAGTACGGATTTCAGGATGTTCAGGACGGCGTTCTGGTCGATGATCGTGCCCTTGACGACGGAGTTTTTGCTTGGGAGCGAGGCAAAGGAAAGCACCTCGATGTTCCCGTTCTGGTCCGGCCTGCCGTGAATGACACAGATCTTGTCCGTGCCGAATTCGATGCCGGTTATGATCGTTTGTCCTGACGAAGCCATTTTTTTCCCTTCTGCTGCATGCGAGCCGTTAGCCTGGCGGTGTTATCATAAAACATTACCACACTTTTTAAAAAAATCGAATGGTTTTGTCAAAAAAAACGCATGTTTTTTTCGGGAAAACCGTAAAATGCGGCGGATGCGGGATGTGCCGCAAGTCAGGCGAGCCCGAAAAGACGGAGAAGCGCATCGAAGCGCGCCACCGTGTCCGGCCCGAATTTTTCCAGGGAACGGCGGACCGCGGCGGGCGGCTTTTCCTTCCTGTCGCCGGACTTCGAGAAGAACTTGTCCGCCAGGCAGATGAGCTTTTCCTCCGGCGTCTCCGGCAGATAATCGCGTTCGGGGATCGGCAGGCCCTGTTCGCGGACCTCGCGCGCCGTGATGCCGGTCCCCGTGTGGCGTTCGCAGATGCGGGCGAAGGGCTCCAGGTCCATGCCGTGCGTCCGGGCGTATCCGCGAAGCATCTCCGCGCCGATGATTCCGTGCGCGATGTAGGGACGCGTCCCCATGCAGAGGATGGATGGCGCATGGCATTGAAGGATGCCGATGTCGTGGAGCATGGCGCCTGCGGAAACGAGCCCGGCATCAAGGGCGGGGGCTGAGGACGGCCGGGCGGCGAGAATGGCGAGCGCCTTGTCCCGGACCTGCGTGCTGTGGTGCAGGAGCAGACGCCGGAGCGGGGTGTCCTCTGGGTAGAAATGCGCGATGATGGCATCCGGGTCGATCATGGTGGCGTCGGGCTGGATCCGCTGGATTTTGGAGGGCTGGGAAACCGTGAGGTCACTTTCCGTCCGAGTCTTTTTTCGCCTCGGAAACCCTGTCCTTAAGCTCGTTCGTCAGGACGGTTACGATCCGGTCGGCGAGCTTGGAGACGGCCTCATTCATTCCGTTTGCGAACGACTCGGCGGAGGTGTCTTTGACCGGTATGCGGTAATTTTCCGTGCCGGTAATCTTGAATTTGTCGTTGCCCTGTTCGATGATGAAGTAGTGAACCATCAGGTCGACCTGCTGTTCGGGCTTGTTCATCTCGCAGTTCAGCACTGTTCCGTCAAGCTCAAACACCGGTTTTTCCATCCGGTTCTGATTGCCGGTTGCCGAGGCGAACCGTGCGGAAAGATACTTGGTCACCATGGCTGCCGGAGGCATTGACCAGTGGTTGAACTCATCGACGACAATCTGGTTGTCGTCCTCGCGGAATACCATCTTGAAGCGGCCGGAACATTCGTTGGAGAACGCATCGACCTCGACAATGAACGGAAGCGAGTCGAACGGGACAGGCGATGCGAGGTCAAACGTCTTCTGCTCGATATACTCGGCCGAAGGGATGAGGCTGAAGCTGCACGAGGCGAGGAGCGGAAGCAGAGCGGCCGCAAACCAGTGTCTGAATCTCTTCATGATACGGTATCCCCTTGGTTGAAGGCGGTTACTGCTGGGCGGGCGGGATGACGAGCTTCATCCCGATCCTCAGGATGCCGCGTTCGCCGATCGATTCCTTGTTGGCTTCCTGAATGATGTTCCACATGGAGGCTTTGCCGTACATCTTCTGCGCGATGGCCTGCAGACCGTCGCCTTTTGCCACGTAGTAGTAGCGCACGCCGTTCTCGCCGGCGATCGTGGTGCCGGGAGTGCCGGTCGTGGAGGACGGGATGCTGCTGCGGGATGCGGTCGAGGTCGAAGCAGCCGCCGTGGCGCCTGTCGATGCGGCGTTCGTCCTGGCTGCCGTGGTCGAGGTCGAAGCCGCCGTCGTCGCCGCTGCCGCAGCGGCGCGTGTGAGACGGTCATTGCGGTCGCGGAGTTCCTTGTTCTGCGCCAGGATGGCTTCTTCGTGTTCGATGTACTTCTGGAGTTTCTCGCGGAGGGCGGCGTTTTCGGCGTTCTTCGCGGCGAGCTTGGCCGGATCGGCCTGCGGGACGTCGTCGGCCAGCTTGATGTCGTTGCGGATGCGGTAGGATTCGAACATCAGGCGTTCGCAGTCCTGGATGTAGCGGCGGATGTCCGCCTGGTCCTGCTTGGAAAGGGCCTCGCCGCTGAGCTCAAGATATTTCAGCAGATGGTAAATGGCGGCGGGGTAGTTTTCGAGGTTCTCCTTGTAAAGCAGCGCCACATCGTAGTGTGCCTTCGGGGACTTCGGGCAGATGGTGAGGAATTCCTCCAGGCTTTCGGCGGATTCGCGGTAGGATTTCGCCGTCTTCGCGCTCATCGCTTTCGCGTACAGAGGGTGGGTGGCTTCCTTGCCGACGTAATCGGAACATGCGGTGAGTGCGAGGCAGGCGGCGATTGCTGCGGCGGGAATCAGACGAACGGCCTTCATAATAAGAGGGACTCCTTTCGGGAAAAAGCGTTGAAAACAATTTGTGCCATTAAAATATAGCAAAGGAAAGCGAAAATGAAAACCGAAAAACGAAAAAAAACGGAAAAAAAACTTTTTACCTTGTTTTTTCATCCGTTCCGGAGTAAATTATCAACATCGTTTCTTCGAAACACGATTTTCGTGTTGAATAATTCCAAAGCAATGCATCCGGTGATGAACTCCGCCTCGAAAATCTTCCGTCTCCTGCGGTTTTCCCTTCTCCTTCTTTTCTGCCCGGCCCTTCTTTCTGTCCTGGCCGCATGCTCGTATGGCCGCCCGGACGAGGCGGAAACGCCGGCGAGGGCGGAAACGGGCGCAGAAACCTCCGGTGCCGGGCAGGAAGGCGCAGCCGCCGAATCGGCGAAGCCCGCAGTGGAGATCACCGCGCCGCTGGTCATCCCTCCCGCGCCCGACTACGCCAACCCCGCCAGCTGGGTGCGGATGGGCGCTACGGAATCCATTCTGCCGGAATTCGAGGTCTTCTACATCTATCCGACGCTCTTCCAGAACAAGCTCCGCCCGGTGATGGACCACCGGTTCGAGCGCATCCGCACGAAAGCTTCGGACTACATCGGCCTGACGTTCGGGCTGCTGACCGATCCCGTGCATCCGCTGAAGCTGTACGCGCCGTTCGTGCGGCAGGCGGACTACCTGACCGTGCTGGAGACCGATTTCACCGCCGGCCTGGGCGATACGCTGCTCCGGTACGGCATTGAGTACACGAAGACTGCGTTCCTGCATTTCATGAAGTTTTTCCACCAGCCCGGCATGCCGTACATCCTGATCGGCCACAGCCAGGGCGCGTCCGACCTGTACGAACTCCTCCGGACCACCCCGGAGATCACGCCGGAATCCGGGTTTGCCGCCGCCTATCTTGCCGGGCTCCCGAAGAAGACGGCAGCAGAGATCGACCGGGATTTCGAGGGGCGCGGGATTCGCCGTGCAAAGGGCGGGGACGACACGGGCGTGATCCTGGTCTGGAACACCGTTTCCGCGGATGCCGGGGACAACATCTTCACTACGCCCGGCGGATCCGTCATCAATCCGGTGAACTGGAAAACGGACAGCACGCCCGCGGACCTCTCCGGGTCGCAGGATACGGCGTATTACTATGTGTCCGAGAAGGAGCCTGCGGGTACGTTCAAAGCATCATTGCTGGGCTCGGTGCGCGCCGATCCGGCGCGGGGTGGGCTGATCGTGGACCTGCCGGGCGACAGCCAGTACGACGCGAGCGCGCAGATGGGCGAAGGCATCTTCCATGCCAACGACATCTTCTTCTTTGCCGCGTTCCTCCGCGACAACATGGTGCGGCGGGCAGCGGCGTGGCGTGCGGTAAACACTCCGGCGGACTGAGCAGGGGTTCCAATTCTTTTCGGGCGGGACGCCACCTCAGACGTAGGGATTGTTCTTCTTTTCGTACCCGATGGACGTGAACGGACCGTGCCCCGGGACGACGCGCGTGTCGTCGGGGAGCTTGAACAGCTGATTGCGGACCGAATCCAGGAGCTCCTTTTCGCTTCCGCCGGGCAGGTCGGTCCTGCCGATGGAGCTGAAGAAGAGCGTGTCGCCGGAGAAGACGGTGGCGAGTTCGGGGAAATAGTATGCCGCGCCGCCGGGCGAGTGTCCGGGGCAGGGGAGGACCTGGATCCGCGGGTCTTCGGGCGGCCATGCCGTGTCGGGGAGGTTTTCGGCGGCGGGAATGTAGTTTGCAATGACGTTTCCGGGGCTGTAGTAGATTGGCTTGTCGGCGGGATTGAGGTAGACGCGTTTGATGTTCAGGGCATCCGCGACCGCCCCTGCGGCGGAGATGTGGTCGACGTGGGCGTGCGTGAAGAGGATAACCGCCTCGTCGAAGTCGAACGTCTTCGCCTCGGCCTGGATGAGCTTCCAGTCGCCGCCGGGGTCGATGATGTACAGGGTGCGCGAGCCCGGCAGCCGGACCAGGCAGCAGTTGACTTCGAGGAGGCCGACGGTAACGGATTTGAACGGGAAATCGGGCATGATGGAATGTTCCTTCTGTTTGTTGGGTCCGGCGAGGCGCGTCCTGCTCAATGCAGTTTGGACGGTCCTCCGTTTGAGAAAACCGTGCCGCTCCAGCCGCCGCTTCCGCCGGATTCGCCCCTGCGTCCGGTGCAGTTGTACTCGCGGTTGGTGTACATCGGGATCCGGTTGCCGCGTTCATCCTTCGTCCAGACCGCGGTCGCGTCCAGCCAGTCGAGTCCGGCCTGGCGGAATACCGGGTTGCCGAGCATGGCGAGTGCGGCGACGTAGTAAGCGTAATAGCCGAGGTGGGTCGGATAAAGCTCCACGGCGCGTTCCCAGGCGTCCTCGAGGCTCGGGCTGCCGGAGAGGAGCGGGACGAATTCCGTGAGGTAGTAAAGCCAGTCGAGATCGAGCATGGAGAAGCCGTCGACCGGCTCCATGGCGATCGGGATCAGGGCGGTCTCCGTGAAGACGGGCAGGACCATGCGGCCGGCCTCGAACGGGCGGAGATACTGTCCGTCTTTGGTCCTGATCCGGCCGATTGGCTTGGCCTCGGCGTTCGTTTCGATCCGTTCGACGGAGTTCGAGTTCAGCCTGCCGAGGGCGCGGGAGACGCCTCTCGCATCCGAGTCCGCCGCCGTATTGGAGAAGACCTGCCCGACGTCGGGCGCGCGGGAACCGCGCCGCGGGCGCCCCATGGATCCGGAGATGGTCACGGTGTCCTGTTTCGCCTCGAAGTATGCGAGCGCGCCGGACCGGTAGTCCATGCCCGGCTTGAAGCGTCCCCGAAGGTATTCCTCCCATTCCTCCCTGTCGGAGCCGAACGATGCCCATTCTTCATCGAAGACGGCCCAGGAGAGGCGGGGCAGGAGGTCGTAGCGGCGGTCGGCGTCTTCGTCGTTGTAGCTCTGTTCGAAGATGGCGGTGTTGATCGTGATCGAGATATTGGTGAGCGTGTAGTACGTGTGCCGTTTCTCTTCATGCTCCTCGCGTTTCACGACGTCGTCGATCACGGTGTATTCATAGGGGTTTTCCCGGTTGAACGTTTCGGAGAAGAGCCGTTCTTTTCTTGCCTCGGCGAAGCGGTCCAGGGCTTTCGCCTCGCCGTTTGCGCTTTCGTAGGTGCCGGGCATGTCGGAGAACGAGATGTGGAGGGGGAGGATTTCGGACTGGTTGGAGAAATTCTCGTCGAGTTCGCATTCGAAATCGCCCCACCAGTTGCCGTTGAAATCAAGCCGGAGGAGACGGTCGAGTCCGCACCAGTCGCGGGCGTGGATCATATCGTAGAAATTCTTGTCGCCGAGGTAGATGGAGAAGTCGGTCGGCGGATCGGTCACGAGGCTGGGCATGCCGACGAATTTGAATTTTGTTCCGGCGGCGATCCCGTATGCGCGGTTTTCCGTATTTCCGGTGAAGTCGTTGTGAAAGGCGGAGTAGTCCAGGATGGATTCGAGCATGGAGACGTACGGGGCGCGCCAGGCGTAGTCATGGACGAAGACCGGCGTGATGCGTTCGTAGATGCCGTTGTTTCCGACGAGGTTCAGGTATTTGATGTAGAAGTCACTGGCCTCGGAGTCGAACGTGATGCCGTTATTCTTTGCCGCCTGCTGCGCCGCGCCGAATCCGATCAGCGGACCGGTGAACGCGATACGGGTCTGGAGCTGGGATACGAGGTCGTCGAGTGCGTCGAGATAGCGTTTCTGCTTCTCCACGCGAAGCACCTCGCGAATCAGCTTCTCGACGTTCAGGGTGCCGTCCTCGTTGTAGAACTCCGCCTTTTCCGGGAACAGCGTGAACTCCTCCTGCGTGATCGGCTGCGGAAGGTCGGCGAAGAATTCCGCGGCGTTTCCCGTCTCCGAGGGGGCGTCCAGGATCCCCCTGGCGAAGAACGGGTCGGAGATCAGCGTCCCGGTTGCGCGCACGAGATTGAGTTCGCCGATCAGGTTCAGCGAGTGCTTCTGCCACTCGGCTCCGGTCAGCGCGGCGGCGTCCACGCCGTTCTGCGCCTTGACCTTGCCGCGGATCACGGTCTGGACGTCGAAGAGCAGCAGGACGGCGATGATGACGAGAATGAGCGCGACGACCGCCAGGATGAGCACCTGTCCCCGTTCGCCGCGTCTCCGCCGTGATCCTGTCGCGTGCCGTTTCGTCATGCGCCGTCACTCCAGGAATGCCGAGGAATGGTTCGTGAGCTCGGCTTCGCTCGAAATGTTGATGGAGTCGCGCCCGGTGAGCCAGTCGTGCAGCGGGATGTCCAGCGGATAATGGACGAACTCGAAATCGAAGTGGATCGTCTGGTCGAACCCGTTCACCTTGAAATCGAGTTCTGGGTGCCTGCCTTCACTGCAGTCGTCGCATCTGCCGATCATGGGCTCGCCATAATACGGGCAGAGGTAGTTCGTATGGAACCGGTCTTTGCCGCCCCAGTAGGCGTATTCCACATAGCGGTTGCCCTCCATGAAGCCTCGCAGGAGAGATTTCTCCGTCTCCACCGAGTTCCAGCTCGAGTATCTGCCGAGGTCGGGCGTCACCATGGCTCCCGAGGCGGGCGCGGCCTTGATCTGCGCCTCCCGGATGGCGTAGTAATCCTTGAAGCCGACCGCTGCGGAGCGTGCGCCGCGGAAGGCCGCGTAGTCGGCGACCATGTCGGCGAGCGCGAGCTGGAAAAGCTGGAGAATGCCGAAGAGGATGAACCCGAGCAGGATCATGGCGAGGAACGATTCGAGGATCGCGGAGCCGCGTTCCCCTTTCCGGCGCGCATGCCTGCCTGCCCGGATGCAATGCGCCGCGCGCCCCCAGGCGGGATCCGCCGCCTCGGAGCGTCCTTGAACGCCGCAGGGACCCACAGCCCGGCGGCGAGGCAGATGTCGGGACAGACAGCGCATGCTCACATCCTTTTTCGGAAAATAATCAGACACGGGCGGCGCTCAGACGCTTCCCGTGTCCGTTTCATCAGGCGGAACAGTCCGATCAGAAATTGATGTCGGACGGGCCGTTCTTGTCCATTTCCTGCAACTGTTTCAGGCTGTCGCCGTCGTCGCCCGCGGCCTGTGCGGAGTTCTGTCCGCCGATGGCCGTCGTGGTGCCGGCGATCAGGGCCTTGATGCGGTCGCCGAAAAGCCCGAGCACGGTCAGTGCCGCGACCGCGACGAGCGCGATGATGATGATGTACTCCAGGATGGCCTGTCCGCCGGAGGAGCGGCGTCTCTTTTCGTAATACTTTCTGTTGAATTTCATATCAGGGCTCCTTGGTTCGAGGTTTTGTATCGGTTCGGTCACGGCTCCCAGGCGATTAGGGTCAGGATCCGCCAGCCGTATTCGAGAAAAACGCGCATGAGGAGAAAAAGCGTGAGGGCGACGAGCACGACCATGCAGAGCATCACGGTGTATTCCGCGAGCACCTGCCCGGATTCGCTTTTGCGCGCGCGTCGTCTCATTTTTCCTGCTCCGTTACAATACGATAGCATATTTTTTTCAGGTTTCAAATCAAAAAGACAGCAAAAACGAAAAAAAACAGGGAACCGGCGCGGGAAAGGGCGCATTTCCGGCAGTCCGGGGGCTTCCGCCCGGTCATTTGTCCTTTTTCTTTGCCGAGGCGTTTTTCTTGTTGTTCTTCGCGGCGGACTTTGCAACGTCGTCGAGGAATTCCTCGGAGAGGTTCATCGTGAAGACGGCGTCGTTGCCCTTCGGCTCGTGTTTGAGCGTGGAGAGCGGGTTGGCGCCGCCGCCCTTCTGGATGAGCTTGCCGTCCTTGCCGATTTCGAAGGACGCGCTGGAGAGCATGGTGTAGAGCGTCACGAACCCGTCGACGGTCCGGAAGACCTCGTCGCGGACTTCGGAGCTGGTGCAGCGGAGCGTGATCGTGGCGTCGAGGGAGCCGCGGGAGCCTTCGGTGATGCGTGCGAAAATGGACTTGACGTTGTTTCGGATGTCCTCGATGTCCGGATCCTCCTCGTCGATCTCGATGGAGCTGTTTCCTGCCTTGATCTTCGTCTTTTTTTCCTCGGCGGAACGGGGGTTTGCCTCCTCCTCAGCCTTCATTTTCCCCTGCACATAGGCGGCGTCGACCGCTGCGGAGACGAGTGCCCCCTTGACTTTCATGCTGGTGACCATCATGGGCGTATCCGGGTTCACGGCCCAGATGAAGGGCTGGGTTTCCGGGAGGTTGAAAGCCATGCGGCACTGCATGATGTCGTCGGAGATGAACTCGAAGAGGGCGAGGGCGTCGGTCTTGCCGTTGATCGTGTGAATCTTCAGGATGCGCGCGCCGTTGAAGGTGGAGGCTTCGGTCTTGATGTCTTCGCGTTCGGCGAGGCGTTTGTAGATGGCGTTGACGCGTCCGGGGGCATAGAGGACGACGTCCATGAGGGATTTTTCGAAGTCGCCGGGGTCGATCTCGGTGAGGAAGAAGGAGACGTCGCCGTTAAGGTCCTCCAGGATCATCGCCACGTCGTCGAGGCTTTTTGCGAGGTCGACGCCGTCCTTGTAGAGGAGGGTGTTGAGCGAGGAGGAAGCAGTGGCTTTTGCCGCATTGACGTAGAGTGCGAATTTCGCGTTCGACGGGATGTAGGTCTCCGAGACCGCGAAAAGGGACGGCGCGAGCGCTGCGAGGGAGAAAAGCAACGCGGCCGTTTTGATGCCGGAGAGTATTTTCATGGTAGGCGTCCTTTCTGCCGTAGAATCTTTATTGCTGGGAGAAGTGCATGAAATTGCGGATGGCGTTCGCTTCAAGGTTCAGCGCGGTCGGTTCGTCGAAGGGGCCGTCGACGACCACGGTGTCCTCGTCGGAATAGAGGAAGCGCGGCCTGAAGGTGCGGTAGAGCACGTCGTCGATGACGAATGCGAGCGAGGGAGATTTGCCGCGGTCATCGGAGGCGGTGAGCTTGCGCCAGAGCTTGCCGCCCTGGGGCGTCAGGTGGAAGCGGAGTTTGTAGAATCCAGGCAGGTCGTTGATGGCGATGGCTTCGATGGAGACGATGTCGGAGGAGTCCAGGAGCTGGTTCTTGTCGATGACGACCTCGTCCTCGAACATGGACGGGATCTGGTATTCCTTCTCGTCGCCGCGCGTGTGTCGGATGATCTCATGGATGGAGACGACGCCGACTTCGCCGGGCTCCCCGACGACGGGCTTGTAGACATCTTCCTTCTCGTCGACATTGAGCGGGTCGAAGATGTTGGTCCCGCTTTCGCAGGCGCACAGGCAGGACGCGGCAAGGAAGAACAGCGCGGGACGGATGGCTGCCCGTAAAGCGCGCAAGGCAGTGTTCGGGATGTGGATTCGTGTCGTCATGGTCGTCAGTTGAGGCGGAAATAGTTCCGCGCCGAGTTGGATTCAAGGTATTTTGCGGTGGCGGGGTCGAACGGTCCGTCCACAATGATGGAGTCCGTGACGTCGTCGTAGAGCAGGCGCGGGACGAAGGTGCGGTAGACGAGGCCGTCGATGACGAATGCGACATGCGTAGCCTTGTTCGGGAGGCTGAGTCCGATCCAGTGACGCCTCCCGCGGTCGGTCAGCTTCAGTTCGAGGCTGCAATAGGGGGGCAGCTTTTCGATCGGGACGGCCTTGACCTTCTTGATGTCCACGGACCCCAGAAGGACGGTCTTGTTCAGGCAGAGGTCGTCGCCGAACAGAGAGGGCGCCATGACCTCCTTGTCGGTGCCGCGGCGCATGTGGATGATCTCCTGGATCTCGATGAGACCCTCCAGGGGGCGGTCGGACGAGTCGAAGTTCTCCGGGTCGAATATCCGGTCCACGTCGTCGGCGCTGCAGCTCTGCCCCCCCGCACCGCAGCAGAAGACCGCGGTGAAGAGGATCATGACGACGGGGAGAACCCGGCGGATATGTTTTGAGATGGTCATGGAGAGGTCATTTCCTCATCTTGAAATAATTGAATTTCGCGTTGTTGTGGATGGCCATCGCCGTGGCCTGGTCGAACGGGCCGTCCACGATGACCGAGGTCGCCTCGTCGTCGATTTGCCGGGGCACGAACCCGCGGTACACCGTGCCGTCGATCACGAATGCCAGCTGGGTGCCCTTGTGCTGCACGCTGAGGTTGATCCAGAGCATGCGTCCGCGTTCGGTGAGGTCGAACCGGAGGTTGTAGAATCCCTGGTCGCCGGGGATCGGGAGATACTGGATGTCCTTGATCTCGGACGAATCGAGCAGCTGCATGGAATGGATCGTCACTTCACCGCCGAAATACGACGATACGGTCCGCTCGATGCCGTCGCCCTGTTTATTGCGGATGACTTCGTGGATGGAGACCACGTTCTTCGGCGGTTTCTGCATCTCCTCCCAGTTGTCCGGGTCGAAATACAGGCGGACCTCCTCACGGTCGCAGCTGTGGTAGCCGCAACAGAAGAGGGCTGAGCAGAGAAGTGCCGCCGGAGCAAGAAGTCTACGGATGGTTTTCATGAGGAGTCCCGGGTTTGAATCGTTTCGTGTCGTAAATAATAAGATAGACTCCAAACGCGAAAATGCAACCGTCCTTTCCGAAAAAGAGCCGGAAAAAACGGCAAAAACGCGTTTTCCGGTTGAAAAATCCGCGGAACGGGGTATTATAATTGCTGTTTTTGATTGTTGTCGGCGGTGCATCCGCCGTCCGGTTTCGCCGCAGCTTTACGGAGGTGAAAATATGGCAGACCCCCAGGCGTCCCATTTGGAGACGATCGGACAGATACGGACCCGTTTGAAACAGGTCATCCGCGGAAAAGACGAAGTGATCGGATTGCTGTTGAACGCGGTGCTGGCGAACGGCCATGTGCTGCTGGATGACGTGCCGGGCGTGGGCAAGACCACGCTCGCCAAGGCGCTGGCCCTGACGGTCCGGGCGGATTTCAAGCGCATCCAGTTTACGTCCGACATGATGCCGTCCGACATCCTCGGCTCGTCGGTCTTCAACCAGCAGTCCGGGGAGTTCAAATTCTATCCGGGCCCCGTCTTCGCCAACATTCTTCTCGGCGACGAGATCAACCGCGCCTCGCCCCGCACGCAGTCCGCGCTGCTGGAGGCCATGAACGAGCATCAGGTCTCGATCGAGGGCGTACGCTACGACCTGCCGAAGCCGTTCCTCGTGATCGCCACGGAGAACCCGGTCGAATACTTCGGCACGTTCCCGCTTCCCGAGGCGCAACTGGACCGCTTCGCCATGAAGTTTTCGCTCGGCTATCCCGATTCCGAAGAGGAGCTTGCCATGCTGAACGACCGGTGGCAGGACGATCCGCTGGACCGCATCGAACCCGTCATCGACTGCGCCGGCCTCGTGGAGATCCAGAAGTCCGTGCGCGCCGTGACCATGGAGCAGTCCGTGCAGGAATACGCCCGCGAACTTGTGGCCGCCACGCGCGATCCCGAGAACGGCTTCTCGCTCGGCGCCAGTCCTCGCGCCCTGCTCGACCTTGCCCGTTGCGCCCAGGCACGCGCCCTGCTGAACGGACGTGAATTCGTGACCCCGGACGATGTCTCCTTCCTCGCCGTCCCAGTCCTGGCGCACAGGCTGATCCTGAACCGGAAGAGCAGCCATGCGGGCGCTTCCGCCGCGGACCTGATTGCCGCCGTCGTGAAGAAGACGCGCGTTCCCGTCTGAGGGCTGCTTTTTTCGGAGAAGGAGTCGAGAGATGAACCGGAACCCGCTGCATTTGGTCCGCGACGTCTGGGGAAAGTTTCTGGACGGCCCGCAGTGGATGCGCGAGTCGCACGGACTCGGCTTCGTGTTCCGGTACTACCGTTCGCCGTCGCTCAAGCTTCTTTTCTGGGCGATGGCGTGGTATGAACGCCTTTTCAGCCGCCCCCTGCGCCTGCTCTTCATCGTGATCCCGATGTTCGCGTTCTTCGCCGTGTTCGCGCTTCACAGCCCGGCCATCCCGGTTTTCCTGTTCCTCCTGGTGCTGCTGGCGGTCGACCTCCTGCTCGGTTTCATTTTCCGTCCCCGCCTCGTCGTCGGACGCGACCTTCCGCCCCGCGTCAAGTGCGGCGTCGCGTTTGACGTGAACTACCGCGTCCGCAATCTCCGGCGCCTGCCCGCCGCCGACCTGCTGCTCGATCCGAACATTGAGCTGCCGGAGCTGAGGCGCGTCCATGGATTCCGGTACTGCGCGGTGCCGGCGCGTACGGAAGAGATGTTCTGTATGGAGCTGAAGGCGTTGAAACGCGGCGTGTTCTCCATCCCGCAGGGGGTTGCGGAGTCCTCCTTCCCGTTCAATCTCTTCAAGCACTCCGTCCTTTTCGCCCGGAAAGAGTGTCTGATCGTGCATCCGGCAAGCCGGAACCTGCGGAACCTCTTCCCGCGTGGCGGCGACGCCCGGCACCGGCTGAGCGCGCGTTCCGTGCCGCGTCCGGGCGAGAGCATGGACTTCTACGGTTGCCGCGTGTACCGGCCCGGCGACTCCCCGCGCAAGATCCACTGGCGGGCTACCGCGCGCTACCGCATGCCGATCATCAAGGAGTACCAGCAGGAACACGTCTCGCACGCGGCAGTCCTGCTGGACACGTATGTCCCGCGCTCCCGTCTGGCCGCCGGAATGCTCCGCTCGCTGTTCAGCCTGTCGGAATCCCTGCTGAAAGCCCGCACGGACCGGACGTTCGAGGCGGCAGTCTCCCTGACGGCATCGATCGCGGAGACGCTGACCTCGATGGCGTATCATGTCGATCTGCTGGCTGTGGGCGGCCGCATCAGCCGGTTCCCGTCGAACGGCGAACCGGACCGTGACTGCGACCCGCTGCTGGACGAGCTTGCCATGGCGTCGACGTCCGCGAGGGATGCTTTTGCCGGGAGCGGGGCGAAGGCCCTGTCCGGGGAGGCGCTTGAGTCCGGTACGGTGTTCGTGGTGCTGATGCGCTGGGACGAGTCTGCCCGGGCGTTTCTTGACTCCCTGAATGACCGCGGCTCGCAGATCGTGCCCCTTCTGGTGTCTCCGGACGTCCCGGAAGGCGATCTGCCGGAGAATCTGCGGACGGTGACGCCGGAATCCGTCCTGACGGGAGACGATCTGCCGTTATGAGGAACGTGTCCATGATTGCATACGAACCGCCGGAGCGCCGTCCGCTCGGGCTGGTGACGCGGTGCCTGCTGATCCTGCCGCCGGCGTTCCTGCTTTCCCTGAAGTACGACCTGCCGCACATCCTGATCCTGACGGCCCTGATGGTCGTCTTCCCGTTGTTCCAGGAGCGCAGTTTCCGCCTGCGGGACCGTCCGGTGATCTACTCCCTGCTGGCGGTCGGGATCCTGGCCGTCATGCCCGGCCTGTTCGTGAAGATCCCGGACGAGCGCCTGACCTTTTCCGACTTCCTGATGCGGTCGCACCTGTTCCTGCCATTCCTGCTGTATGCGGCGGCGGTTTCCTGCTGGTTCATGCGGACGAGGGAGATTTCCTCCCTGTGCCTGCTGGTCGTCCTGCTGTCGTGCCTGGCATGCGGCGACGTCTACAATACCTCCAAGCTGGTGAACGTCTCCTTTGCCGGGACCACGCCGCTCCTGCGGCATTACCGGCAGACCTACCTGGTCTGCACCGTCATGCAGTGCATCGGGACCCTGCTGCTCCTGACCTCCGACGTCCGGTACGATTCGAAGGCCAGGATACACTCCATGGGCGTCGTCCGTGCGGCGGCGGTATTCCTGCTGGTCCCGGCATTCTGGTGCGCGCTGCATTTCTTCCTCTCCCAGGAGGAACGGTTCCGCGAATGGCGGTCGCATCTTCAACAGTCCTTTCAGGCGTCTCAGATGGAACGCGGCAACGTCTTTCCCGAAGAGACGGTGATCCGCATACCGCAGTTCGACGCGGACACGCCGGTCCGGATGGTCATGCAGGCGATCGCGCCGTCCGCGCCGGGGTATTTGCGCGGCAATGTCTACAGCAGGTTCAGCGGCGCATACGGCGGGACCTGGCGGACGGGCGACGATACCCCCGTTGACGTCGTGGAGATCACGCGCGAGGAGGACCGCAACCTGGCGGTGCTGACGTTCCTGCTTCAGGATTCCGGGACCGACGACACCGAAAAGATGGAATTCCGGTTCGCGTCCGGCTTCCGCAATGCCGTGACGCCGCTTCCCGCGAACGCGACCTCGGTTATGCTCGACGCGAAATCCGCCGCCATTACGCGCGACGGCGGCCTGATCGCCGAAAACTGGATCCCCTCGACTGGCGTCATCATGACGTTCCACGAGCCGGACCCCGCCGCCGCATATCAGGAACCGGTTGCGGATGAGATGGCGCCGGAGAAAGGCGTGCGGGACGAGTATCTGCAGATTCCGCCTATGCTGGCCGACCAGCTCGCCGTCCTCACGGAGGAGATCTTCGGCGGCGCGGACCCTGCGGCCCTGCCTCCTCGGGCCAGGATCGATGCCGTGGTGCAGTTCTTTTCCGACCGCTTCACGTACACCCTGCAGGGGGACGACTATGTTCCGGGGCGGCGGGAATACTACAGCCCGCTGATGCGGTTCCTGTTTCACCGCAGGACCGGGCACTGCGAGCTCTTCGCGACCTCGGCGGCCCTGCTCCTGCGCCTGTACGGCGTCCCGTCCCGCTATGTCTCGGGCATCGTCTGCGCCCGGTACAATCCGGCGGGCTACTACTACGCGACGAACTTCGACCTGCACGCATGGGCGGAGGCCTGGCTCGACGACGAACAGAGATGGACGCTCGTTGAGGCGACTCCGCCCGGATCGGAGATCGAGGCGCTCCTGACTGTGGAGGATTCCTGGTGGCGCGACGCGCACGACTTCATCGCGTTCCGGTTCGACAACATCGTCTACTGGTTCCGGCGCGGGTATCTGGCGCAATCGGTCATCCAGGTGTGGGATGCGCTGTACAGCTGGACTGTCTTCCAGATCCGGAACCATCCCGTCCGTTTCTTTTTTGAGATCATCATCCCCGTGCTGCTCGCGGCCGCGGCCGCGGTGTATGTTCGGAACAGACGCCGCAAACGCTACGCGCTGACGCGGCAGCTCCAGCGTCTCGCCCGCATGATGCGTTCGCTGCAGATGGACGTCTGGCGGAGGACGGCCATCCAGCGGGAGTCCTGGCAGACGTACGGCGCCTGGGCGAGAGAGTTCGATGACCCTGCGCTGAGCGAATGCGTCGCGCTCTACGAACGGATCCGTTATGCCGGGCGGGCGCCTCTTCCCGGGGAGATCGAAGCCTTCGAGCAAGCCGTCCGCATGGTCAGGCGCCATCCGCCCCGCCGGAAAAACGGCTGAGCCCCCCGAATCCCCCCGACTTCCCGGAAGATCTCGTCTGCCTGGTCCCGGCACGTGACGCGAGGGAGTGCATGCTCTCCTCATATCAAGCATGAAAAAGGGACATCCGGATGAACCGGATGTCCCGAAGGCCGCTTTGCTGCGTCCGGACTGGGGTTATTCCGCGGCCGGAGCTTTTTTCGCGGGGGCGAAATCGTTGATCTTCACATTTTTCGCGATTTCGTCGTCGAGCACCTTGTTGAGTTCGTTCTGCGCCTTTTCCGCCGCGAGGTATTCGGTGATGTTGTCTTTGATCTTTTCGAGAGGGGTGACCTCTTCCGGGATCTTTTCGAGCAGCTTGATGATGTGGTAGCCGTAGGCAGTCTTGACGGGCTTCGTGATCTGGCCGGGCTTTTCGATGGAGAATGCGGCGTCGACGAAATCCTTGATCATGGCTCCGCTGCCGTCGAGCCTCATGCCGGTCCTGTCGAACGCGGGGAGTTTGCCTTCGTCGGCTTTGCCGGAGGGGCAGTCGCTCTTTTCCTGGGCGAGCTTGCCGAACTGGGAAGGATCCTTGAGGAGCTCTTCGTAGATGGCGTCGATCTCGGCCTTGGCGTCGGCGTCATCCTCATCATTGTCGGACTGGATGAGAATGTGCGCGACGGAGATGCCTTCGGGTGTCGTGAGCTCGGCGATGTGGTCCTCGTATTCCTTCTTGACGTCGGCGTCGGAGACTTCCTTCTTCGCCTTGTCAAGGAACGTGGTGTGGATGTACTTGCGGAGGGCGGCGGCCTCCTGGACCTCGACGTTCTGCGCGAACTGCTTCATATCGTCCTCAAGCGAGAGGCCTTGTTCCTTCAGGTCCGCCTCGAACTCTTCCTGCACCTCCTTCGGGAGCCCTTCGAATTCTTCCTTCATCTCATTGATGACGAATTCGGGGGAAGGCTTGAAGCCGGCTTTTTCGGCAAGCCTGAACACGACCCTGTGCTTGACCGTCCTTTCGATGTGGGTGTTCATTTCCTGGCGGAGCCTTTCCTCGCCGATTCTCTTGTAGATCTCGAGCGGGATTCCCTGGGAAACCAGCTCATCGGTGATCTCTTTTCTGGCGATGGGTTCGCCGTAGACCGTGGCGACGGGGTCGGGGAGGAATGCGAGGACTTCGAGG
The DNA here is from genome assembly GCA_017541665.1 of Lentisphaeria bacterium. GTDB lineage: Bacteria > Verrucomicrobiota > Lentisphaeria > Victivallales > UBA1829 > UBA1732. Next base: position 35,203 of record JAFXYP010000073.1, read on the forward strand.
ACTTCCGCCTCGGAGGCGGGCTTCATTTCCAGATCCTGCATCTCCATGCCTTGTGCATCGACCTGTTCGTCGGCATCGTCGGTCTTCTTGTCGCCGCAGGCGCTGAGTGCGGCGGCCGCGATGCACGCCGCGAAGCAGACCGCAATGGTCTTGCCGGTGAATTTCATGATGTTCATGTTCACTCCTGTTGCTGAGTTATTGTTTGTTATTGTATGATCGTCTGATATGCCGGGGTTCTGCTGCCGGAGGCCGGCGGACGGGGCGTCCGCAGGTCCCTTTTGCAAAAACGGTTATATACCATTAGCACCGATTCCCGCGTTTTCAAACCGGAAACGGGACTTTTTTCGGGAAAGTTTCGGTTCCGGCAGGATTTGCGGGGCGTCGGATGCGGCGGATCAGTTTTCCGGTTTCCAGTATTTGACGGTCTTGCGGATCGTCTCGATCTCCTTGTCGAGTTCCCTTGCCTTGGCGGGGGCCTTCGCCTTCACGAGCGTGTCCAGGACTTTCGCCCGCTCGGCCTCGTATTCGCCGGGGAACTGCGTGCGGTTGGCTTCGTAGTGGTCCTTCAGCGCTTCCTCGTCGATGTCCTTCTTTGCGGCCTTCTCCGCATAGTCGTTGATGAAAAGCTTGATCGCGGCAGATTCCTGATGCTCCTTGTCGTCGGCGAGTGAGCCGATAAGTTCGTCGAGGGAGCTTCCCTGCTGCTTGAGGGCCTCTTCCAGGGCTTCCTTCTGTTCTGCGGGGAATTCGTTGACTTCCGAGGTGATGGCATCCTTCACGAGCTGGGCGGAGGGCTTGAACCCGGCATCTATGGCCATGTCAAGCATGATGGCTTCATCGAGCTTCTGCTGGATGATGATGCCGATGGTTTCCGGCGTGATATCGTCGCAGTCACTGAGGCTGATCCCGAGGGGCAGGACTTCGTCCGCGATTTCCTGGATAACCGATTCGCGGGTCAGCTTCAGATCCTTGTACTCCAAGAGCGTGTCGGGCAGGTAGGCGAATTTCTCCTGAAGCTCGTCCATGGTGACGGGCTTTCCCTTGCCGTCGAGGATGTCCTGGATCTTGTCGATGTATTGCCTGGAGTAGCCGGAGATGGTGCCGAGCCTGGTCTCGCCGTCGGAGGCCAGCACGACCGTGCAGGGGTAGCCGTCGGCCTTGAACTTCTCGGCGAGTTCGGCGTTCTGCTTCTTGAGCGCGTCGGACTGCGGGATATTGTTCGGGAAGTCGAGTTCGAGCAGGACGAGCTTCTTTGAGAAATCCCTGAACTCGTCCTTGTCGAGCACGTCCTCGTGGAGGCGCATGCACCAAATGCACCAGTCGGAACCGGTGAAGAACATCAAAATGGGCTTGTTTTCCGCGGCTGCCTGTTTCTTCGCCGCCTCGAAATCGGTCAGCCACGCGAGTCCTTCGCCTGCTTCTCCGGCTTCTTTATCTGCGGCATCTTCCCCCGATTTTTTTTTCGCGTCGACCGTGCTTTTCTTCACCGTCTTCTTCAGCTTCTTGACCAGTTCCTTGTCGTAGCCGACCGTTCGGTCCAGCTCCTTTTCGCCGTCCGGCGCGACCAGGACCATGGTCGGATAACCATCGATCTTGAACTTCTTGTTGAGCTCGTCGTTCTGTTTCTTCAGCGCATCGGACTGCTCCTTCGTGCGCGGGAAGTCGAGCTCGAGCAGGACCAGGCCGTCCTTGGCAAGCTCCTGGAATTCGTCTTTGTCGAGCACGTCCTCATGGAGTTTCTTGCACCAGCCGCACCAGTCGGAGCCGGTGAAGAACATCAAAATGGGCTTGTTTTCCTTGGCGGCCTGTTTCTTCGCCGCCTCGAGGTCGGTCAGCCAGACGACTTCCGATTTCTTCGCGGCTTCCTTCGCCTCCTTGGCGGGTTTCGTATCGGCGGCGTTCAGCGCCGCCCCGGCGCAAAGCGAACCGCAGATCGCGGCCGCGAGGATCAGTTCAAAATGCTTCATGTATCAGGACCTCCGAAAACGGGTTGGCTGGTTTTTATGAAAAAAACATAACTTAATATTATAGCATTAGACAAGGAAAAATGCAAATCTGTTCCATCTCTTCCGCGTGAAAAAACGCCTTTTTGCCGTGCCGTATTTCCTGGCAATCAGAAGAATTTGCGATAAAAAGACCTCGGAATTCTTGCAAACGCGCGGTTCGTGCGGTATAGTATCGCATGATCGTCACACTGCAGAACCCCCGGGCGCGCGCTTCCCCTGTGCGCCCGCTCCATAAGAACATGAGGATGCCGCATGAAACTATCGAGCTTTGTCCTGTCCGCCGCGACGCTGTGCTGCGCCGGGATCGTCTGTGAGGCCGCGGAAATAGCGCGCACTGCGTTCCCGTATCCGGATCCGGGAACGGACCCGTTCTACATGGATTCGGGGAAGGAGGTCGCGTGCGTCCCCGCCGGATATGTGAAGCTCACGGGCGGCCCGCTCGCCGAACGCCAGAAGATCAACAATCACTACATCGCGTACACGATCAAGCCCGACCGCCTGCTGGAACCGTTCCGCATCCAGGCGGGCCTGCCGAAGAAGGCCGACCGCTACGACGGCTGGGAGGACGGCGAGCTCTCCGGGCACGCCATGGGGCATTACCTTTCCGCGCTGGCGTACGTGTACGAGCTCACGCAGGACCCGCAGGCGCTGAAGCAGATCGAATACGTCGTGGACGAGATCACGAAGATGCAGGAGGCGGACCCGGACGGCTACGCGTTCCCCGTCCCGAAAACGACGTTCACACAGCTCCGCGAGAACAAAGTCGATGCGCAGCCGTTCAAGCTGAACGGCATCTGGTCGCCGTTTTATTCGCTGCATAAGCTCATGGCGGGACTCCGCGACGTCTGCCTCTCGGACGCGGTGCGGAAAGCCGATTATCAGGTGTACCGGAAGGCGCGCGCGGCGTACATCAAGTTCGGCGACTTCGTGGTCTCCGTGGTCTCCGGCCTCACGCCGGAAAACAACCAGAAAATGCTCTCCTGCGAGTTCGGCGGCATGGATGAAGTGCTGGCCGATCTCACGACCATCGCGAACAGCACGAAGTACCTCGATTGCGCGCAGAAGCATTTCTACCACGAGGCACTGATGGATCCGCTCAGCCGCAAGCAGGACATCCTGACCGGACGCCACGGCAACACCATGATCCCGGAAATGACCGGCATGGGCCGCATCTACGAGCTCACCGGAAAGAAGAAGTACCGGGACATCGCCGAGTTCTTCTTCGACCGCGTGGCGAACCATCGCAGCTACGCCACCGGCGGGCACGGCGACGGCGAGTATTTCTTCCCGGTCGGCGACGACGCGAAGCACCTGTCCGCCCACACGACCGAGTCGTGCAACTGCTACAACATGCTGAAGCTCGCCCGCCTCGTCTTCGAGTGGGAGCCGAGGGCCTCCGTCATGGATTTCACCGAGCGCGCCACGCTGAACCATGTGGCGTCCGTGATCCGCACCGACCGCGAGGGCGCGTACTGCTACTTCCAGCCGCTCGCGTCCGTCGCCGTGAAGAACTTCTCCACAAGCGAACACGTCTGGACCTGCTGCGTCGGCACCGGCATGGAGAATCCCGGCCGCTATGGCGAGCTGATGGTCGCCGGGAAACGGGGCGAGCTGTATCTGAACCAGTTCTGGGACGCGGACGTCATGCTCAGCGGTGTGCAATGGCTGACTCTGGTCGGGAGCTATCCTCCGCCGGAGGGCCTCTATTACAAAATCGACACGACGCCCCGGAAATACCTTTCGATCTCCGGCGGATTCCCATACGCAAAGGACGTGACGGTGAAGGTTTTCCACCGCGACGGCATCGACCATGATTTTGCGCTGAAGATCCGCAAGCCGTACTGGAGCAAGGAGATGACGCTGAAGGTGAACGGCGAGCCCGTTTCCGCCGAAGCGGGCAAGGACGGCTATATCGCGATCAAACGCAAGTGGAAGAACGAGGACACCGTGAGCATCGGATTCGATTTCCAGCTGCGCGCCGTGCCCATGACCGACAAGCCCGACGATCCGGTCTGCCTCATGTACGGTCCCTTCGTGCTCGCTGGCATCGTGCCGCCCGATCCGGCGAATCCAGCCGCGCGCGGCTGGCGCACCGACGGCCAGACGTACGAGACGCCGCCCGTGATGGTGGCGGAGAACGTGGAGGACCTGTTGTCGAAGCTCACGCCCGCGGACGGATTCGCCCGCTTCAAAAGCAACGGTTTAATCTATCCGAAGGACCTGGAGTTCCGTCCGCTCATGGACATCATGGATGAACACTACGCGGTGTATTTCAACCGGTTCGGCAAGGCCGAATGGGACGCCGAGGGATCCGCGGTCATCAGCCGCGTCCGCCTCGAAATGGGCAACAGCCGCCGCCTCGTCGACGAGATCAGCCCCGGCTACCAACAGTCCGAGATCGACCACAAGGTCGTGACCGGGAATACGCAGGCGCGTGCCGGCATGGACGGCCGCCGGTTCCGGTTCGCGCCCGCCGGAACCTCGTTCGAATATACCGTGTCGAACCTGCCGTCCGGCGAGCCGCTGGAGCTGGCCGTGGAGATGGGCGGACGCAACGCCGCGCTGAAGATCGTCTGCGGCGGACGCGAGATTTTCTCCGAGAACGTGAACACCGAGCGCGGGCAGAGCGTCGAGAAGACCGTCTCGATCCCCGCCGAATCCATCGCCGCCGACGGCACCGCCAGGCTCGTCTTTTCCGGCGCGAACGGAAAAGCGTCGCCTCAGCTCACCAAAATCCGTGTGATGCGGAGGACAAGTCCTCCACTGAAATAGTGCGCGGCTTCCGCTCGCGCACGGATGTCTTGTCTTCCCGTATTGTTCCGGCAACAGGGGGATTTTTGCGCCTTTTTCTAAAAAATAGCTTTCATAAATGGAAATGGCATGCTATATTATAAGTTAAAGTTCTTAACCCCCCCACACGAATCAACCGCAAGGAACCCAAAATGCCGGAAGACAAAACCAATAAGCACGGCCAGGCAAAGGTCGATTTCATTTGCGCCGAAGAAGGATGCGACGGCGTCGTCCAGTTCAGCCTCCAGGACTGCGCGGAGAGCAATCTCCAGGTCCTGTGTCCGAAATGCCACAAGCCCTATGTGTTCGACCATGAACTCCGCACGAAGTTCGGCAAGCTCCAGAAGCTGATCGAGGTCGTTCGCGAGGCGGAACCCATCCTCGGCGACTGCTGCGTCTCCGTGAACGTCCCCGGCGGCAGCGTGAAGGTCCCCTACGCCCTGCTGCTCACCCGCCTGAACACCATGCTCACGCTCCACGTGGGCGGCAAGTCCATCGACTTCCACCTCTGGATCCAGCCGTCCTCGCCCGACACGTTCCGTTAACCGAAAGGGGATCAATCCATCATGACAGACCAGGAAATCATCGCCGCATTCGAGTCCGCCGGCGCGCTGCTGACCGGACATTTCCAGCTCCGCAGCAAGAAGCACAGCAACCGTTTTTTCCAGGCCGCGCTCGTCTTCAGGAAGCCGTGGGTCGGGGAAGAGCTCTGCAAGGAACTCGCCGCCCGCATCAAAGCCGCCGGGATCGACGCCTCCATCGTGATCTCGCCCGCGGTCGGCGGGCTTTTCGTCGGGCAGGAGATCGCCCGCGCCCTCCATATCGAATCCATTTTCGCCGACAAGGAGAACGACCAGCTCGTTCTGAAGCGCGGCTTCCGCCTCCAGCCCGGGCAGAAAGTCATCGTGGCGGAGGATGTCGTGACCGAAGGCGGCCGCGTCCAGCAGACCATCGACCTGGTCCGTTCGCTCGGCGCCGATCCGGTCGCGGTCGCGGTCATCACCGACCGCAGCGGCGGCAAGGCCTCGTTCGGCGGCATCCCGTTCTTCAGCCTGCTGAAGCTCTCGCTGCCGACCTACACGGCGGAGGAATGCCCCATGTGCCGCGCCGGACAGCCCATCGACGTCCCCGGCAGCAAATCCTGAATCCGCCCCGGCGGACGAACCACAGAAAGACCCTACATGTTTGCTACGATCGTTAAGAAGATATTCGGCAGCAAATCGGCGCGCGACGTAAAGCGGCTGCGTCCCCTGGTGGCGAAGATCAACGCCTTGGAGGAGCAGTACCAGTCGCTGACCGAGGAGCAGCTGAAAGCCAAGACGCAGGAGTTCAAGGACCGCTATGCGAAGGGCGAATCGCTCGACTCCATGATGTGCGAGGCGTTTGCCGTCGTGAAGAACGCCTGCCGTCGCATGGTCGGGCGCACCTACCAGGTCTGCGGCCACGACCTCGTCTGGGACATGGTCCCGTTCGATGTGCAGATCATCGGCGGCATCGTGCTCCACCAGGGCAAGATCGCGGAAATGGCAACCGGCGAGGGCAAGACGCTCGTCGCCACCATGCCGCTGTACCTGAACGCGCTTTCCGGGCATAACTGCCAGCTCGTCACCGTGAACGACTACCTCGCGCTCCGCGACTCCCAGTGGGTCGGCCGCGTGTTCGAGTACCTCGGGCTCACGGTCGGTTGCATCCAGAACTCCATGCACTCCGCGCAGCGCAAGGCGCAGTATGCCTGCGACATCACCTACGGCACGAACAGCGAGTTCGGGTTTGACTACCTCCGCGACATGGGCATGGCGAACAGCAAGGAGCAGCTCGTCCAGCGCGATTACTACTACGTCATCATTGACGAAGTCGACTCCATCCTCATCGACGAGGCGCGCACGCCGCTGATCATCTCCGGCCCCGTGAGCATGTCCACGCACCAGTTCGACAAGCTCCAGCCGCTCGTCGCCGCCCTGTACCGCAAGCAGGAATCGCTCTGCGACCGCCTGCTCCGCGAGGCGAAGTCCGTCATCGACCGCCGCGACGAGGGAAAGGCCACCGACGAGGAGTTCGAAGACGCCATCCGCAAGCTCCTTCAGGTCAAGTTCGGAATGCCGCGCCACAAGCTGCTCGCCCATATCCTGGAGGATGCGGACATCCTGAAGCGCCTCGAGCGCTACGAATCCTTCGTCCGCAGCGACCAGAACCGCGGCATGCTCCAGGAGGTGCAGGAGGAGCTGTATTTCTCCATGGACGAGAAACAGCACGAGGCCGACCTCACGGAACGCGGCCGCAACACCGTCTCCCCGAACGACCCCGACGCGTTCGTGCTGCCCGACCTGCTGAATGCCCTGCACGACATCGACAACGACCCGAAGACGGACATCCAGACGAAGATCCAGCGCCGCCGCGCGTTCCAGGAAGCCTTCGCGGAAAAAAGCGAACGCCTTCAGAACATCTCCCAGCTTCTCCGCGCCTACTGCCTCTTCGAAAAGGACGTGGACTACGTCGTCATGGAGGGCAAAGTGCTCATCGTCGACGAGCACACCGGACGCATTCTGCCGGGCCGCCGTTTCAGCGACGGACTTCACCAGGCGCTCGAGGCGAAGGAGAACGTGAAGATCGAGAGCGAGACGCAGACGCTCGCCACGATCACGATTCAGAACTATTTCCGCATGTACAAGAAGCTCGCCGGCATGACCGGTACGGCGGAGACCGAGGCCACCGAGTTCCATCAGATTTACAAGCTCGACGTGGTCGTGATCCCGACGAACCGCCCGTGCATCCGCAAGGACGTGAACGACACGGTCTTCAAGACCAAACGCGAGAAATTCCGCGCCATCGTGGCGGAGACCGAGGCGGCGTACAAGCGCGGCCAGCCGGTCCTGCTCGGCACCATCTCCGTCGAGGACTCCGAGCTCGTCAGCCGCATGCTCCGATTGAAGAACATCCCGCACAACGTGCTGAACGCGAAGAACCACGCCCGCGAGTCCGAGATCATTGCGCTCGCCGGACGCCGCGGCGCCATCACGGTCGCCACGAACATGGCAGGACGCGGCACCGACATCAAGCTCGAACCCGGCGTGGAGGAGCTCGGCGGCCTGCTGGTCCTCGGCAGCTCGCGCCACGACTCCCGCCGCATCGACCGCCAGCTGCGCGGACGCTGCGGACGCCAGGGCGACCCCGGTATGTCGCATTTCTACGTATCGCTGGAGGACAACCTGATGCGCCTGTTCGGTTCCGACCGCATCGTAACGATCATGGAGAAGTTCGGCATGGAGGAGGGCGAGGAGCTCCAGCACCCGCTCCTGAGCCGTTCCATCGAGACCGCCCAGCGCCGCGTGGAGCAGCACCATTTCTCCATCCGCAAGCGCACGCTCGAATACGACGACGTGATGAACAAGCAGCGCGAGGTCATCTACGGATTCCGCCACGACACGCTCTTCAAGGACGACAGCCGCCAGGCGATCTTCGACATCATCGAGATCGAGGTCGGCCGCCACGTGGAAGAGGCGTTCGCGGCCGCCACGGGCGACCTGAAGATCACCTACAACCGCGACATGCTCCTGGCCTGGCTGAACTACTCCTTCCCGTTCGGGTTCTCCGAGCAGGACCTGCAGGTCGATTTCCAGGACGAGAAGGCTCCCGAACTGATGGTCGAACGCATCCTGAAGAAGGTGTTCGACATGTACGAGCTGAAGGCGTCCCTCGAAGACCCGGTCGCGCTGAAGTGGCTCGAACGCCAGATCGTGCTCGACGCCATCGACTCCCGCTGGCAGGAACACCTCCGCAGCATGGACGAGCTCCGCAGCAGCATCGGCCTCCGCGCCTACGCCCAGAAGGACCCGCTGGTCGAGTACAAGCGCGAGGCGTTCCGCCTGTTCGAATCGCTCATGAACGACATCGACCAGCAGATCATCGGCAAGATCTTCCGCTCCGCCACCAACCTGGCCGCGTTCGAACGCTTCATCCCGGCCGCGCGCCAGTACATCCTCAGCCACCAGACTGTCGACCAGCTGGGATCCACGACGGCCTCCGCCGAGCCTCAGGCTCCGGCCGATGCCCCGCAGGCCGTCCCCGCGCAGCAGCCGGGTGACGACGCCGCGCCCGAACCCGTGATGCCGCGCCCGAATCCGGGCGTCCCGTTCCAGCGCGACGAAGCGAAGGTCGGCCCGAACGATCCGTGCCCCTGCGGCTCCGGCAAGAAATTCAAGAAATGCTGCGGTAAGTGACCGCGGCGGGCGGTGCATCGTGATTGGACGCAAAAACGTTTGTCTGCTTCTGATCGGGTGCGCCGCCGTTTTCTGCGTCCGCATGGCCGCCGCCGAGGATGAACTCCGCGAGAAAGCCCTCCTCGGCGACCCGGAATCCGAATTCGCGCTCGGCAACGAGTATTTCTACGGCACGGAGACGCGCAAGGCGAATCCCGTGCTCGCGGCGCATTGGTTCCGCAAAGCGTCCGACGAGATCCCCGAGGCGATGTTCAACTACGGAATCTGCCTGGACCGCGGGCTCGGCGTGGACCGCGATCCCGTCGCCGCCGCCGAATGCTACCGCAAGGCCGCCGAAGAAAAGTGCCAGCCGGCCGAGTTCAACTACGCCATGGTCCTGCTGAACGGTGTGGAGTTCCGCACCGTCGCCGAACGCAGCAAGTTCAAGGATTCCGACATCCCCGCCCGCGACCCGGAGAAGGCGCGCAAGACGATCCGTTCGCTCGCCGACCGCGGCTATCTGCCCGCCCAGGTCGAGCTGGCCGCCATTCTGATCTCGAACCGCGACGACGTATCGGCGAAGGAGGCGGAAAAAGCGTTCGAGCTGGTTTCCAAGGCCGTGAAGGCCCCCGACGCCCCCGCGCGTGCCTGGCGCGTGCTCGGCGACTGCTATTTCGCCGGGCTCGGCACTCCGCCGGACGGCGTGAAGATGATCGAGGCGCTGGAAAAGGCAGCGTCCAAAGGCAGCCTGGAGGCGCTGTCCCGCATGGGCTACTGCTACGAATTCGGCATCAATGTGAAATCCGACCCGAAGAAGGCGGTCGCGTACTACGAACGCGCCGCAAAGGCCGGGCTCCCCGCCGCCATGCTCAAATACGGCGACATGATCGCCTCGGGCGAGGTCGACGGCAAAGGTTCGGACGACGCGTTCGTCTGGTACAAAAAATCCGCCGAGGCCGACTGCCCCGAAGCCCTGTACCGTCTCGGCACGCTGAACCTCAACGGCATCGGCACCGAAAAGGACCCGGAACTGGCCGCGGAGTTCTTCTCCCGCGGCGCCCAGCTCGAACATCCGAACTCCCAGTACGAACTCGGCATGCTCTTCCTGAAGAAGGACGGACCGATCGCGAAGGATGACCGCGCCGCGTTCTTCTGGTTCAACCGCGCCGCCTCCCAGGGGTGCGCCGCCGCCCAGCGCCAGCTGGCCGTGTGCTACGAGAACGGCACCGGCTGCGACATCGACCTGGAGAAGGCGCTGGTCCTGTACCGCGAAGCGGCGAAGAACGGCGACGTGGAGGCCCGTAGGCGTTTGAACCGATGAACCTGTGAACCTGAATTTTCAACATAATCAAAACAATACCCTCCGCATCCGACCTGTTTTCATTTGGAGAAATTCCCGATATGCCATCCGACCCCAATTTCCATATCGTCCTGCATGCGCCTGAGATCCCCCAGAACACGGGGAACATCGGGCGCATCGCATGCTGCACGGAATGCCGCCTGCATCTGGTGAAGCCCATTTCGTTTTCGTTCGACGACGCCCACCTGAAGCGCGCCGGCATGGACTACTGGCGGCATGTGGACTGCATCATCCACGAGGATTTCGAATCCCTGCTGAAGACCGCTGGCGGGGCGCCGGTGTATTTCTTCTCGACCAAGGCGAAGCAGTGCTACTGGGAGTGCCCGTTCGAGCGCGGCTCCTTCCTGGTGTTCGGCAGCGAGAGCAGGGGGCTGCCGCAGTATCTGCACGACACGTATGCGCCGCAGTTCTACACCATCCCCATGCCGGGAAACTTCAACCGGAGCCTGAACCTGGCGAACTCGACCGCAGTCGCAGTGTACGAGGGATTGCGCCGGATCCTGCCGGGGACGGGGAAACAATCATAAAAGAAGGAGAATCTGCCGTGAACGAAGAGAAAATGCCGCAGGAACAGAAGGCGGGAACCTCTGCTGTGCCGGAAAATGCCGGATTCACTGCCGGGTCCGCTTCTCCCGTCATGGAATCGGAGAAGCCGCCGGAGCCGGCCTGGAAAAAGACGCTGAAATTCGTGCTCCGGTTCGGTGTTTCCGCGGGCATCCTCGCCTACATCATCTGCACGCGCGACATCAAGTGGCAGGACTTCAAGCTCGTGGAGCCATGGTGCATCGCCGCCGGGTTCCTTTGCATCTACACCCAGCTTTCCCTGACCGCCGTCCGCTGGTTTACCCTGCTCCGGGCCGCCGGCGTGAAGTGCTCCTTCCGCGAGGCGTTCAGCCTCCAGATGCAGGGGATGTTCTTCTCGCAGTTCCTGCCGGGCGGCTCGGTCGGCGGCGACGTGGTGAAGGCGGGCATCCTCGCCACGCGGACGCCTCCGGGCGGCAAGTTCAACGTGGTGTTTTCCATCTTCGTGGACCGTCTGTGCGGCCTGGGCGCGCTGCTGGTCGCCCTGCTCGGGACGTGCCTCATCTGCCGCGACACGATCGCGCAGTTCCCGGAGGGGCAGCGCAACGGCCTGCTGGTGATGTGCGCGGTGTGCGGCGCGCTGCTGTGCGTGGTGATCTGCGTCTTCTTCAGCGACCTGCTGTACAAGGTCAAATTCTTCAAATTCTTCCTCGATATCGCCGACCGCATCACGAAGGACACGTTCAAGCGCGCCGCGGACGCTGTGGCGCTGTACCGCCGCAGCTGGAAATTGCTCCTCGGCTGGATCGTCGCCACCACGCTCGTCTTCTTCCCCGTGCTCAGCATGCCCGTGTGGCTGATGGCGAACGGATTCGAGAATGTTCAGGAAGTTGAATCCGCCCCGGGCGAAACTGCGCAGACGGCGGAGCTGCCCGGGAGCATCGACGGGCTTGCGCCGGAAGCCATGCAGGAAGCCGCCCCGGCAGCCGCTGAACAGACGGCGGAGGTGTCCGAAATAAAACCGGACGAAGCCGTCAGGCCCGAGCCGAAACGGGACTTCCTCTCGTGCCTCATGATCTCGAATGTGAGCCAGACGATTGCGGCGATCCCCGGATCGTTCGGCGGCACCGGCACGCGCGACATCGCGGGCGCCGAGATGATGACCGCGATGGGATACTCCAAAAAGGAAAGCGGCGTGATCCCGATCCTCGTCACGATGCTGACGCTCCTCGTGGCGCTGTCCTGTTCCGTCTTCTTCGTCTTCGACCGCGGAAAACGCGCCGCGAAGCGGTGATTTTGCCGGAAACGCGCTTGCTTTTCCCTGAAAACGTGATACATTAGATTCGATACTTTTTTCAACCGCCGTACCCCCCCGACCGCAAACCGACATGTCCACCCGCAAACAGAGCGAAACGACTCAGGATCTGCCGTCCAAAACGCAGGTCATCGAGCTTTTCCCGGCTCACGCGTCCAGCATCGCCGCCGATTCCCATCCGGGGTTCCAGCGCGAGCACAACGAGGACAGCTTCGGCACGTTCGCCGATCCCGGGAGCGGCTGCGCGCTGCTCTTCGTGGCGGACGGCGTCGGCGGGAATACCGGCGGCGAACTCGCCAGCCAGTTTACGGCGAGGAGCCTTCTGGCGCAGTGGAAGCGCTTTGCCGCGGGACGGACGCCCGCCGCGGACGAGACGGTCCGTTTCCTCCACGAGTCGCTGGAGGACATCAACCGGACCGTGTACGGCATCAACGCCGACCAGGGCACCCTCTCCGCGCCCATGGGCACCACGGTCGCCGCGGTCGCTCTGCTGCAGGACCATGTGGTGGTCGCGAATTCCGGCGACAGCCGCGTGTACCGGTTCCGCGGCGGCGGCATCATGGCTCTGACCGAGGACCATTCGCTCGTGCAGAAATGGATCCGCGAGGGCGTGATGACGGAGGCCGACGCGAAGGTGCACCCGATGGCGCACGTGATCTACAAGTCGATCGGGCAGCAGCGCCGCCTGGACCCGGACGTCCGCATCTTCGACCGGCGGCACGGCGACAAGTTCATCGTATGTTCCGACGGCCTGATGTGCCATGTGTCCGACCCGGAGATCCGCGACATCATGGAACGGAGCAAATCCGCGCAGGAAGCCGTGCGCCTGCTCATCTCCACCGCGCTGAAACGCGGCGGATTCGACAACGTCACCGTCGCCTGCTACTATCAGGCGTGACCGGCGCTCATTGTCGGCCCGTGTAGCTTTTCTGTTTCCCCGTAAGCCCTACGGGGGGGCTCACTCAATCCGCCGGTGTCGGAGCCGTTTTCTGCCGGTATGACGTGTTTCGTTCCCGCTGCGGTTTTCACCATGCCGTAACGTTTCTGTCGCCGGGGGTCCGGTTGATGGAGATGCCGATGGATGTCCCGGCGGCGGTAACGGTCTTTTCCTTATCGTCAATGGTGATCCGGACAGGCCAGATCTCCGCTTTCCCGTAATGCCCCCCGCACTTCAGGAAGACATAGATCCTCCTGGCAAAATACTCCACATCCATTTCCGACTCCATCGGGATCTCGATCTCTCGCACCGTGTATCCCGTCTCCGGAGCCGTGTTGCTTCGCATGTCGAAGTCCTCCTGCGTTATGTCGGGTGAAGACTCCCGCAGCAGGAACAAGCCGTCGTCCGGGTCGTCCGAATGAAACCGTACGATGAACGCGACCGGACACGGCGCGCCATGGTAATAGCTTTTCGAATTGTACTGGCTGCCGTACACGATTTTGCCGTTTTCATACCGCTTGAAATCAAATTCAAAATATCTGGTGCTTTCCGGCTGCGCACCGGAATCGATCGTTTTCTTCTGATAATCCTTGACGTCTCCTTTGTCGGACAGCCAGATCTCGCAAACCTGTTTCTTTTCGTCCTGGATGCTGTACCAAACCTGGCCCCCGCCGCTTTGCAGATTCGCGACAGGGGTTTGTCTTTCTGCCATCCTGACCCGAATGCCGTGCTGGACATTGACTGCCCCTTTGGATTTATAGTCCAGGGTTTCCAAGTGATATCCGTTTTTGAAGAAAACGACTTGGACGTCGGTGAAGCGCTTCTGTCGGATCTGAAACTTCGAATTCACGGTTTCCCTGTAATCCTTGTGCACATCCGGAGCATTGAAATCCATGAGCTTCGGGCGGGAGAAAGTCACATGCATCGTGACGCCGTTCAGCGGATTGCCGGCATCGTCCGTCACGGTTCCCTCGAGATCGAACCCGGATGAATTCCGTTCGGCAAGCTGTGCGTTGCCCATCAGAAGAACCACGGCAAGCGGAGGATACAGAGTCAATAACAGTCCGACCGCCAGGGGGAGGGTCGTGGCGAGGATCACGGCGATGATGCAGCCGGTTTTCTTTTTCATGGCAGGTCCTCAGACGGGTCGGGGTCAGTCGGCTTCGTTTTGGAGCAGGGCGGGATCAGTCTGAACCAGTGCGAGCCGGAATCCGAAGACGGAGGACCTGTCCGCAGTGATGTTCCGGAATGTGTAGGAGCGTTCGGTGTTGAATCCCACTTGCGCACTGCCGAGGAATCCGACGTCGCGAATGACGCATGTATCTTTCATTGCGGACGCCTCCGCATCCGTGATCGCGGCGTCCCCGTCGGAATGCCCGGAGTTGTTGAAGTCGATCGCATCCAGACACATTTCCTTCACGTTCCCGTTCATGTCGTACAATCCGAGTTCGTTCGGCTTCTTCTGTCCCACCGGATGCGTGCGGTTATTGTTGTTTTGCCGGAGGATCGAATAATCGCGCTCCTGCTGCCTGCCCTTCAGACTGACGTCGCCGGAGTTGTCGTTGTACCACGCCACGTCCTCCAGCTCGTCGCCGCCGCTGTACTTGTATCCCCTGCTTTTCGTTCCGCCCTTCGCCGCGAATTCCCACTGCGATTCCGTCGGCAGGGTGAATTTCCAACCGGCGGGCGCTTTCCCCGATTCGTTCAGCTTCCGGCAGAATTCCATCACTTCATCCCACAGGACTTTTTCCACGGGCAGATCGTCCCCTTTGAAAGCGGACGGGTTCGCCTCCATCAACGCGTTCCACTGCGCCTGGGTCACCTCATACTGGCCGATATAGAAATCCTTCTTGAAGTTCACCGTGTGCTGCATGGCTTTGGAATTGACGCCTTCGCCCATCTGGAAACTTGCGCCTGCGGCGGTCACTTTCACCATCTTGAGCGGAACTCCCTCCGCCAGGTCGATGGTCAGAATTTCCGAAACGATTTCATCCTCGGGGGCTCCGGTTTTATCCTCGGGGGCTCCGGTTTTATCCTCGGAGGCTCCGCAGGCGGCAGACAGGACAATCAGGGAAACAGCGGCGAAGAAAACGAACGTTCTGCCGACGATTCGTGGGAACATGGTTCAGGTCTCCTTGGTGGTACTTGATCCGGTTGAATACGGGGGATCGGGGTTAGTCTGTTGGGGGTGGTGAGGGGGCAGCGCGGCGTTCCGTTCAGAAGAAGGATCTCAGGTTGGTGTCGCCGGGCTTCAAGTTCAGATACAGCTCAAGATAAAAGAAACATTCGAGTTTGTCGTTCAGCGCGCCGAGGTTTACGCCGGAACTGGTCCCTGCCTCACCGCACATGACGGAGAACTTCCCGTAATGGTTTCCGCAGCGGAACCACATCCACCGGTACCCGCCGCGCCAATGGACCGAGAACGATTTGCCGGACCCTGTGATCAGGAGCAGCTCCTCCACCGGGATGGAGACCTCCTTGAGCGTGTAGCCGTCCTTCGGTGCCTCGAAGCGGCGTTCAAGCGGCCGGAGCTTCTTCCACTCATCATCCACGATCTTGTTTTCTTCCCTGCTCCTCTTCTGATAGGCCTGGCGATCCGCGATCGGCTTGCCGTCGAACGGATGGTCTTTCAGGTAGCCGCCGTCCTCCATCACGATCATACCGTCCTCCGGGTCGTCGGAATGAAGACGGAAGATGTAGACCGCGGGGTATTTCGGCGATTCGCCCTTCTGGTCGACGACGCCGGGGAACTCCCGCGTGACAATCTCGCCGTGTTCGTCCCGCTGGAAATCGAGCTCCAGATATTTGCCTGCCTTCGGTTTCTCATCCAGCGGGATGCTGACCATCTTCACCTGCCCGTTTCCATTTTTGCCCGAAACAGCACCGTCCAGGTCGCAATAGGTCTTTCTCTTTCTGCTCAGGTTGTATTCCAGTTTTTCACGCTGGAGGTCGCTTATTTCCGCAGTCGGCAGCCTTTTCTCCAGCACGACGCGCAGGGCAGGCTGTTTCAGCGTATTTTCCTCGTTCTCGCCCATCCCGAATCCGGCATGGAAATGGAATGTTTCGAGGAAGTATTCCTGGTTGGAGAACTTGAGTTCGACGTCGTTGAATCCTTTCTTTTTGATCTCGAAGTCTCCGCTGACCACGCGCCGTTCGACTTCGTATTTGTTGTCCGTCATATAGGGCAAGACCGGCTTTTCATACCTGATCTCCAGCCGGACATTCTCCACCGGTTTGCCGTCCTCGTCCACGACTGTCCCTTTGATGTCGATTTCCAGTTCGTCCAGATTGGTCTGAAGCTGTCCCGTCATCGCAGAAAAAGCCGCGGCTCTCTGCTCCTCGTCGGATGCGGGTTCCGCCGTTTTGGGCAGCGCGGGCGGAACAGAGGCGGCGAATGCCGCAGGGGATGCGGTGAATAAAAGAATGGCGCCGCAGAGGGGTGCGGCGATGGCGCTGACCGTTTTGTGTTTCATAATTAAATTCTCCGTGGTGTATCTCGAAGCCGCATCAGGGGCGAGGTTACTTCTGTTGTTCCCGAAGGCGCCTGACCTCCTGTCCGGCGCGTTCCAGGCGCTGGCGAACCAGATCGGTCTGCTCTTTTGTGGCGCCCGGCGTCTTCGAGAGCGTTTTGAGCAGTTCCTTCAGTTCATTCTGGTCCTCGATCGCCTTCCGCAGCTGCTCTTTCCGTTCCGCTTCGGGGTCTTTCGCGTTGTTCGTGCGTGTGTCGTTCGAGGCGGGCCTGCCGCGGCCGGCCTCCCTGCGCGGAGCGGAATCCGGGTCGAAGATGTTCCGCGCCACGGTGGTCTTGATCTTGTTTTCCGGTGACACGGTCTCCTTTCGCGGCTCCGGATTGTCCTTTTTCGCAAGGGTCGCGGAGAAAGAGTACACGTCGTCGGAAACGGCCCTCCGCATCAGCCGGGCGATCGTCCAGGCGGGGAAGCGCAAGTGTCGAGGGAGGTCGGCAGCATAACGCACATGCGTCTGGATCGTGAAGTCGCATTTCCCGTCGTGGAGCCGGAAATCGGTCACGAGCGCGTCGTCGGGGAGCGAGACAGACAAATCGTAAAGCAGGGTGAGGAAGTCCGTGTCGCCGACGGCAGGCGGTGCGTCATCCATCCGTTTCCCGTTCGCCGATGCGGCGGAACCGGCTGCCGGTGTGTCCGTGATGGCGCGAATCCGTGCGCTCAGGCGGAACGACTTGCCGGAGGCCGCAGCAGCGGACGCGTCGCCCTGAAGCTCGGCCGCGATGCGTTCGCGGGCGGAATTGACGCGGAGTTCGAGGCGGCGCCAGGAAAGATGCGGCATATAACTCTCGATTTCGCGGATGAAGCGGACGATCCCGGCATATTCGTCGACGATGTCGAGATCGAGGTCGGCGTAGGAATGATCGGCGTCGATCGGCGTGAACTTGACGTCGCCGAGCGGCTGGAGTTTTGCTCCCGCGCGCTTCGCCGCTTCGTTGACGAGCCTGCGGAGCATGACTTCGGGCTTTCCGTCGCGCGATGCGACCCAGAGGGGCAATCCCGCGAATATGTCCGGTTCCTTCCGGTCGCCGGGTTCGGTCTGTTGTACCCGTTTCGGGGGATCCCCCGTTCCCGTTTCGGAAAGGCCGGACGAGCTCAGACGATACGCTTTCCCGTTCCCGTCGACGCTGTACCGGTACTCGTTTTCCCAGGGATCCAGCGGGACCTTCGGCACGATGTAGGGACCGTCCCAGCGCGGATCGTCGTCTATGTTCTTTTCGAGGCAGCGCAGACTGGAGGGATAGGTCCCGACGTCCAGCCTGTAGACTTCCAGCGCGTCGTTGAGCAGCTGGATCTGTTTTTTCGCCAGTTCGACCTTGTCATCGGGAGCGGTTTTGACTTCGTTCTTTGCTTCCTTTTTGTTCGGGATGTTCCGGATGATCCCCTCGGGCCGCATGTATTCGCGATAGAAATTGCCTTCCGAAACGTTCCTGTCGCCTTCCTTCCGGTTCAAGACCACCTGCTCGATCCTTACCCGGACCTGAAGTAACGTTTCCCGACCTATGTCGTGACCGGCGGGACAAACAAATATTGTTCCATAGTGCTGTCCGCATTTCACGAAAGCGAACAGATAGTTCGTTTCGTACGGGAAACGCCCATCGGCGCCTCTTTTCCCGAAATCGCACACGAGTTCCTTCCGGTAGCCTGTTTCCGGCGCGGTCGGATAATGTTTCTCGTATTCTACCCATTTAACAAACCCCGTTCCCAATTTGTCCACGGCGATGAAACCGTCGTCGGGATCATCGGAATGGAGCCGGATGATGAACGAGGCGGGGCACGGGGTGTCCCGAAGCATCCCGTCGAACAGGACTTCGCCGTTTTCGTCCCGTTTGAAATCCAGTTCGATATATTTCGTCAGTTCCGGCTTCGTTTTCAGGTCGAACGACTTCATTCCGATCGTTCTTTCCTCCTCATATTCTTCTTCCTCCTCTTCTTCCTCGTCCTCCATCTCCTCGTCCTCCGGCGAAACGGTCGTCTTTTTCGTCTTTTCCGGTTTTTCCGGCTTTCTGTCGAACGCGGAAAGATCGCAGACCGTTTTCTGTCCTTTTTCGAAATCGTATCGCAGCGTTCCAGAGGTCCCGACCAGGTCGGCGGCGGGGACGCCTTTGTACATTTTAATCTGGATGTCCTCTTTCATCAGGAGTTTCGGCTCGCCCTCGCCGGTGGAGTTCGATACCGCGTGAAGGGACGCCTCCGCAGAATTCATCATCTCGATGAGATTAAACCCATAACTTCTGTCTTCGAGATAATAGCCGTCCTTCAGGAAACGGAGTTCAAGCCTCGTCCAGCCTTTTTCCTGAATGCGGAATTTGGAATCGACCGTCTTCTTCTCTGTTTTTTCCTCCTTCCCGCCGCTTAAGAGCAGTTTGGCGTCCGGGCGCGACCGTTCAAGCTCCATCGTGACGCCGTCCAGCGGCTTGCCGTCGGTGTCCGTGATAGTGAACTGAAGGTCGAATTCCGAAGCGTCGATCCGGTTTTGCAATTCGTTTATGAAGCTGGCCCACGCCTCTTTTTCCTCGTCTCTCGTCTGCGCGTACAGGACGCTTACTGCCGCGAAAAGGGGGATCGCGATCAGGGCGATGATCCAAGCGGTTTTGTGTTTCATATCAGGTCCTCCGGGGGTGTGTTACAAGTCTTGCTGCCGGACGGCGGTGATGCCGTGCTGAATCAGTTCGGATACAATCCATCCTATACAATATCACTTTTTTACGAAAAAGCAAACGGGAAAAACGCCTTTGCAAAAAACTCTTGTCTTTCGATTTTTCCGAATTCAGACAAGCTCAAAACTGTCCGCAATCCTCCGCAGGCATGGATGCGGCGGATGTCGGATGGGACGAATCGGGCAAATAGGGCGGACAGGGGGGCAGATCACCCCGTGGCGGATGAGGCGACAGGGAGGGATTTCATTGATAACTTGCCTTCAAACAAAAGCAAGTTGTCAATGGTGCGAGCTTGAGACCGGGACGGAGCAGAAAAGAATTACGGGACTTCGAGGTCCTTCGGCATGGAGCAGAAGTTTTCGATGCCGGTGTCGGTGATGAGCACCAGGTCCTCGATGCGGACGCCGCCGATGTCGTGGTAGTACAGGCCGGGTTCGACGGTGATCACGTTTCCGGGGCGGAGCAGCTCGTAATTGCGGGCGGAGAACCGGGGCTGTTCGTGGATTTCGAGCCCGACGCTGTGGCCGAGCCCGTGGAAATATCCGCAGGGATAGCCCTCGCTGTCGACGCCGGTCTTGAACCCCGCTTCGGCGAGCGAAGTGATGCAGAAGTCCTGCATGAGTCCGCACTGGACGCCGGGCTTCAGCTTTGCCTCGACCGCCTCGTTCACATAGCGGACGGCCTTGTACATTTCGAAGAGGCGCTTGGGCGCTTTGCCCTTCACGAACGTGCGGGTCATGTCGCCCCAGTAGCCGTTGACGTCGCTGCGCGGGAAGATGTCGGAGACGACGGGCGCGCCGGCCTTGATCGGGCCGCTGCCGATGCAGTGCGGCAGGGCGGAATCGGGTCCGCAGGAGATGATGGTGCCGACGGCGGAATAGGATTTGCGCTTGAACTCGGCTTCGACCTCGGCGCGGATGAAGTCGCAGGTCAGGACTTTGCCGTGCCATTCGAGGAAGCCCTGCGAATTGACCGTGGACTCGGCGATGAAGTCGCGCACCTGGTACTGGGCCTCCTGCGTGGCGGTCTCCGCGGCGCGGATTTTCTCGATCTCGTCGGGACGCTTCACGGCGCGTTCGGGGAAGAACGGCCCGAGGGCCATTTCGACTTCGATCCCGGCGGCGCGGAGCTTCTCGGCATAGACCAGGGGGAAGCGTTCGGGCACCTGCCAGCGGGTCACGCCGTAGACCTTGCTGATGGCGGCCACGAGGCAGCGTTTGCAGTCCGGCGGGGCCTGCTTCAGGACGTCGGCGAAATCGACCACCTCGACGCCGGGCCGGACTTCCTGACGCGCACGAGCGAGCTCCAGTACGGACACGAACGCATAACGTTTGCCCCCGATCTCGGCATAGATGAATTCGTCCGGGGCGAAGAATCCGGATCCGTAGACGAGGTCGGCGGATTCGGCGGTGGTGGCCGCGATCAGGCGGGCCTGGGCGTTTTTTTCCATCAAAAAAGAACCTGTTCGCTTGAAAAAGAATGAAAATGAAGTTAAATTGAATGATACACTTTAATATATCACACACCGTAAAAAAATCAAAAGATTCTTATGACGATTTCCAGTACACCTGTCGGCGTCGGCGTCTCCATCACCATCATCGCGCTCGGATCCTACCTCGTCGGGGCCGTCCCGTTCGGCTTCCTCATCGGCAAGATGAAGGGCATCGACATCCGGAAGCACGGCAGCGGCAATATCGGCGCGACGAACGTGACGCGCGTGGTGGGCAAAGGCTGGGGCCGCCTCTGCTTCTTCCTCGACTTCCTGAAGGGCGCGTTCCCCGTGATCGCGGCCTCCATGCTCTCCACGCGCGAATCTTCACAGTTCGTGGTGGAACACCTGCCCGAATGGCTGAAGATGGAGCCGTGTCTCCCCGATCCCGCCGGACTGCTGGCCTGCGTGGCGGCGTTCGCGGCGGTCTGCGGGCACATCTGGCCGGTGTACCTGAAATTCAAGGGCGGGAAGGGGATTTCGACTGCCGCGGGCGCGATCCTGGCGCTGAATCCGCTGTCGCTGATCTCCGCCGGCGTCGTGTGGGCGGTGGTCTTCTTCGCCTCGCGCTACGTGTCGCTGGCAAGCATCGCCGCCGCCGTGTCGATCGCCGTCTTCTGCGTGGTCTTCCGCCTGGCCGGGCTTTCGAATGCGACCCGGCCGGAGATCCTTCTGCTCTTCCTGCTTGCCGCATTGGCCGTGACCAAGCACGCGTCGAACATCAAGCGGTTGCGCGAGGGGACGGAGAATAAATTCGAACGCAAGAAGAAGGCGGCTCCGCTGTCGCTTGCCACGCTTCAGGACAGTTCCGCCATCCATGCCGCGGTGCTGGGCGACGGCGCCTGGGGCACCGCGCTGGCGCTGACGCTCCACGCCAACGGCCACAAGGTGAAGGTGTGGGGCGCGTTCCAGGAGAACATCGACGCCGTGAACCGCGACCATGAGAACAAAAAGTTCCTGGCTGGCGTGCCGATCCCGGACGATCTGGAGTTCACTTCCGACATGGAATCCGCGGTGAAGGACGCGCGGCTGGTCGTGCTCGCCACGCCGTCGCAGTACCTCCGCGGCGTGCTCCAGAAATTCAAGCCATACCTGAACCCCGACACGCAGATCGTCGTGGACATCGTGAAGGGCATCGAGGTCAGCTCGCTGCTGACCATGAGCGAGCTCTGCCGGCAGGAACTCGGCCCGACGCATTACGTGGCGCTCTCCGGGCCGAGCCATGCCGAGGAAGTCGCGCGCCGGATCCCGACTTTGGTCGTGACCGCGTGCGAGGACCGCGATATCGCGGAGTACGTCCAGCGTATCTTCATGAACGATTTCTTCCGCGTGTACACGTCGTACGACGTGGTCGGCGTGGAGCTGGGCGGCGCGCTGAAGAACATCTACGCCATCGCCGCCGGATTCGTCGACGGCTGCGGCCTGGGCGACAACACCAAGGCCGCGCTGATGACGCGCGCTATCGCCGAGATGTCCCGCCTGGGCAAGCGACTCGGCGGACAGAGGGGCACGTTCAGCGGGCTGAGCGGCGTGGGCGACCTGATCGTGACCTGCACCAGCCGTCACAGCCGCAACCGCTACGTCGGCGAGGAGCTCGGCAAGGGGCGCAAGATCGACGAGATCATCCGTTCCATGAACATGGTCGTGGCCGAGGGCGTGAAGACCTGCGAGGCGGCCTACGAGCTCTCCGAACGCTGGAACGTCGAAACGCCGCTGATCCACGGCATCTACGCCGTGATCCATGACGGTCGCGACGCGCGCGAAGTCGTGCATGGGCTCATGACCCGCAAGGCGAAAAACGAGGAGGAGTGAGGCGCGCCGGAAACGCGTGTCCTTCCTCCGCCGGGAAAAAAGGAACGGACGGATCGAAAAAAAGCCTCCGGGTTTTCGCCGGAGGCTGAAGGTCGTGGTTGTTTCCGTCCTGCCGCATGCCGGATTCCGGCAATTCAGGACAGGAGATGGAAACGGGTTCAGTATGGATTCGGACCGAATTCGTTGTCCTCGTGCTTTCCCTCATACATGAAGAGCAGGAAAAGGGAAAGAGGTGCGCCGACCCACCAGAAAAGGATCGTGACGATCCAGCTGAGCCACGGGTGTTTGCTGTTCCAGATTTTCTCAATGACACGGTTGCAGGAAGAATCCAGATCCAGCAGGTAGACCAGATAGATGACCGGGAGTCCCAGGACATTCAGATACATGAGCCAGAACCCGCTCATTCCCAGGTCGTGCAGGCGCCGGACCGATACGGCGAGGAGAGGGATCAGCAGGATGAGCACGATCACCACGAAGGCCCCCTCGAAAACCGCAGCGGTCGATTCATCTTCGGCATGACTGATCGCCACAGAGAGAAGCACCAGAAGGATGTTGAAGAGCACCACATAGCCGATAAGATACGACCAGAATTCCTTTCTTTTCGCCCTGCCGTAAAAACTGAACGGGTTCTTGCTGGGAAGATGGTAGGTGGAACTTTGAGAGCTGCAAGTCTTCGGGGAAGACAGTTTTTGCTCCGCTTCCTTCAGGCAGATGGGACATACCGATGTTTCGGGGTCGAGCTGGGATCCGCAGTTTGGACAAATCATTTTTGTTCCTTTCTCGTTTTCAGTTGGTTGAAAAGGGGGTTAGTAGTATTTGATGGTTGCGTGTTATTCTGTTTGTTGTCCGGGTTGCCATGATTACTCACGCGCTGCTTCCGCGCGTTTATGCCATTTTTCCGCTTCGGCCTCGTCCTGTTCCACACCTACGCCTTTCTCATAGCAGTCGCCAAGCCACTTCATCGCATCCTTATTGCCGTTTTCCGCGGCCTTTTTGAACCATTTGAAAGCTTCGGCTTTATCGGTTTTCACGCCGTCGCCATCGTGATACATCCAGGCGAGGTTGTTCATTGCAGTCGTATTGCCGTTTTCCGCTGATTTTTTATACCATTTGACCGCTTCGGCCTTATTTTCTTCCACCCCGTCGCCGTTCGCATACTTCCAACCAACCGGGAGAAATGCATTCTCCTTGCCGTTTTCCGCGGCCTTTTTGAACCATTTGAACGCTTCGGCCTTATCTTCCTTCACGCCGTCGCCTCGATCATACATAAAAGCGAGGTTGTTCATTGCAGTCGTATTGCCGTTTTCCGCTGATTTTTTATACCATTTGACCGCTTCGGCCTTATTTTCTTCCACCCCGTCGCCGTTCTCATACTTCCAGCCCAGCGGGAGCATTGCATCCGCATTGCCGTTTTCCGCGGCCTTTTTGAACCATTTGAACGCTTCGGCCTTATCTTCCTTCACCCCGTTGCCGTTTTGGTATTTTTCGCCGAGTCGGTACATTGCGTCCGTATTGCCTTTTTCAGCTGCCTGTATGTCTATATCCAGCCATCTTTTATTTCTGGTTTCCTCTGCAAGCTTAGACCATTTCTCCGCTTCGGCCTTATCCCGCCGTACTCCGGTGCCAAAACTGTAGCATAATGCAAGCTGATCCATCGCACCCGCGTGGCCTTTTTCGGCGGCCTTTTTATACCACTTGGCCTCTTCGTAGGCATTCTTTCTCACGCCATTGCCCTGGCCATAGCAGAAGCCGATCCGATACTGCGCATCGGCATAGTCCTTGTTTGCGGCCATCAGATACCATCTGAACGCTTCGGCCTTATTTTCTTTCACGCCCTTGCCGTCCTCAAAGCATTCGCCAAGCTCGCACATCGCTTCCACATCGCCTTTTTCGGCGGCCTTCAGCGTATCACTGACATCTTTCATGGAATCAATGAAAGCCTTGGCGTTCTGATTCCCGCCTTTTGCTGCTTTTCGATACCATTTGACGGCTTCGATCATATCGATATTGAGATCCTCGACTTCATAATAACTTCCAACGGCGGCGGCCGCACCATCGGCTATTTGACGCTCCTCAAGTTCCTCGACATGGAGTTCGACCGCAAATACTTCTCCGTCCTCCCCGAAACGATAGCTTTCGCCGACCTTGTACATCGCGTCCGCATTGCCGTTTTCGGCTGCCTGTTTGAACCATTTGAGTGCTTCGCTCCTGCTCTCGTCCACGCCCTTGCCTTCCTCATAGCAGAGACCGACCTGATACTGTGCCCCGGCATGGCCCTTGTTTGCGGCGAGGGCGAACTGCGTTACCGCCGTTTTGTAATCCTGGGCGACAAGGGCGGCCTGGCCCTGTTCGTATTCATTCTGGCCTTTCTTCCCGACCTTCCCGCAGGAGGTGGAAAGCAGCGCCGCCAGGACGCAGACGGAAACGCCGATGATGATTCGGCTGCTGTTTCGGTTGAGTTTCATGTATCATCCTTTCATTTCGGTTATGGTTGAGTTGAACAGGAAAAGACGCAAGAAAGCCGCCGCATCGGGGCGGATGCGGAAGCGCACGGGATCCGGAAAGGGAGAAAACAGGGAGACCGGAAACGATCTGCCGGGTTGAAGCGAGCCTTTATTAAAACAAAAGAAAGGCTTGCGTGCATCACAGGGGTATTTGCCTCAGATCGAGGGGAATTGAACAGGGAAAAAAATGGGGCGGAGCAGCACGCCTGATTTCGTGCGGATGTCGAACAGAAACTGTGTTTGCGATTCGTCATCATGATTCCGTTTATTGTATTCCATCCGTTAATATAACGCCCGAAAAAAAGAATACAAATGTTTTTTTTTAAAAAAAATACTTGGTTTTGAAAAAAACACGTTTTTTCCATTCTTTTTGCATTGTTCGGAAAAAGTGCGGATTTCTCCCGCTGGAAAACGTATGCGTTTTTTCGGGAGACATGGTTCCCCTTTTCCCCTGGTCAGACAGGTTTTATAGGTCCCTATAAGTCTTGTTTTCAGCGGGCTTCGGCTTGTCCGCGAGCACTCCCCCCGACGAAAAAAAAACCGGCTCCGAGCATGTCGGGACCGGGGAAGGATCATCGAATGCCGTCCGCGCCGCAGCATGGCGGCGGGTCCGGCATCATGAAGAGAATTTCTTACTTTTTGAACGTGTCGTTGATGGCGTCGCCGACGGCGTCGTTGGTGTCCTTGGCGGCCTCTTCGGCCTTCTTGGTGAACTTGTGCACGCCGGATTCGGTGCTGTCGATGGCCTTGTCGAGCTTTTCGCCGGCGGTCTCCTTCTTTTCGCAGGAGGTGGCGAGCGTCATGGCGCAGACTGCGGCCGCGACGACGGTGAGCGTGAAGAGCATTTTTTTCATGGTGATATACCTTTCGATTGGTTGTTGGTATGTGCTGGAAAGCCGGATCGGGAAACGCGGTCACTCGGCTTTCTTTTTGGGCTTGATGGTGAGGATGAATCCGAGGGCGAGGCTGAGGTACGCGCTCATGAGGACCTGGTAGTTGGCGGGGAGCGAGAACGTGATCGTGTGCGCGGGGATCCAGAAAATGACGATGCTCTTCAGCAGATAGGAACCCCAGACATGCTTGTCGATGCCTTCGAGGAATTCGCCGCCGCCGAGGAAGCGCTTCTTGTTGATGCAGGTGTTCCAGTATTCGTGGCTGAGCATCATCGGGAAGCAGAAAATGAGGTTGGCCCACAGAGAGGTGGAGAAGCCCTGGAAGATGGTCTGAACCGTTTTGTTGCTGAAATGGAACGGCCAGACGGGGGAGGGGGCGCCGGTGGCGTGATTGATGGTCATGAGGGAGGCGATGCCTTTGCCGAAAATCGCGAATGCGATGGTGAAGAGCATGCCGTACACGCCCCAGACGATGAACTTCAGGAAGAGGCCCGGGGTCTTCCAGCTTCCGGTCTTGCCGCGCACCTTGATCATTTCACCGAACGTGGCGAGGAGTCCGACCTTCAGGAAGCCGGAGATGTAGGGGTATTGTCCGACGACGCTGCCGAAGTTCTTGAGGCCGTCTGTGGAAAAACCGACCCAGTGGATGCCTTGTGACTGGAGGCTGAGATTCAGAGAAGAATCAAAATATTTCCACGGGAAGAAGACGACGAGGCAGGTATAGGCGAGGAAGTAGATGACCGCAAAGATGTCGCCGATTTTGAATTTCATGGCAATTGTTTCCTTTTGTGAGGTTTGGGTGGAACGTTATATAATATAAAGATAGCATGTTTTTCCGTAAAAATCAAGTCGAACCGCCGAAAGATGCGGAAAAATGGACGCCCGCCCGGTTGCCCGATATTATTCCGGCGTCTGCTGGGAAGCGGGATCACCTTCACCGTGTTCGTCCGCATCCCCCGCCGCGGCCCGGAGTTCTTCCCATGCTTCCTGCCGAAGGATCCCCTCCCATTTCCGAGCCAGTTCCTGGTATTCCTCGATGTCGCGTTTCTTCTTGTGGTCCGGCGCGCCCGGGATGGAAACGTGGAGGTTGACGCCGCATTTCGGATCACGGACCCATATTTCCAGCTCCAGGGGCTTTTTGCTCAGGACGGGCGACTTCTTCTTCAGTTCGTATACATCGCTGGCGATGTCGAATGCCAGCTCCCCGGCTTCCGGATCGAGTCTGATGCTGAGCTCGACCGTGTCGTCCGGGGAAGTTTGATCGAACAATCCCTGTATCTCCATTTCTTGTCCGTGATATTGTACCTGCTTTCAATCGGAATGAGGATGTCGGCGACGACTTCGCGGTACATGCCGGGCTTGACGGACTGCCATCGAAGCCCCCTCGATACGCCATAAAAAGTAGAAACACAGAGCGCTACACAGGCCAGGAAGATACAGAGAGCGATCCACTCGAACTTCGTGGGTTTGCTGAAATTTAGTTTCATCGGTCCGGCCTCATAAGAGCAAGAAATCAGAACAAATCGCTGTGCGACCCGGTACGCATCAGCTCAAGAATGAGCTTCTCGTTCGAAATGGAGTAAATCAACAGCCAATCCGGCCTGATATGACACTCTCTTGCATTGCGATATGATCCGATCAGCGCATGATCCCGGTATGCTTCCGGAAGTGTTTTACCCTCGGCAAGCATCGTAACTACAGCCTGAAGATCAGCAATATTGAATCTGCGTTTCTTTATCCGTTTGTAGTCCCGCTTGAACTGAGCGGTGTATGTAATTCCGTATTTCATGAATCAAGAGCCTCGAACAGGCTTTTGATGTCATGGTAAACGGGCGCATTGGGATCATTTGCGAGACGGTGTCCCTCAGCGATAGCATCGATTGTTTCCTGATTGACTCGCGGAGCCGCCGTTATTTTGAAAGGAATCTCATGATCCCTGGCAATCCGTTTGAGGTAAATCGTGATGGCGGTGGACAGGTTCAGTCCCATATCCGCCAGACAGCTTTCGACTGCATTTTTCAATTCGGAGTCGACCCGAACACAGAGATTGGATGTACTCATATCTTCCTCCAGATGTTGTATGTTTTTGATACAATATAATGCGCTGTATCGAAAATGTCAAGCAAAAGGCAAGAGAAAACGGAAAAAAGACCTGGGTGATGAAAAGAATCTGAAGAAGATAGTCGAGTCACAGCTCCGCGCTGATGTTCCGGCCGCGGGAGTCACGCAGGAAGAACGCGGCGACGGCGGCGGGGACCGCGAGGATGAGGCAGATCGCGAGGATGAGTCGGAAGGCAGGCGGGGCGGCGAGCAGGGAATCCGCGGCCTTGAACCGGTCGAAGATCGAGCCGGCGACCTGCGAGAGGACGATGATCAGGATGTTCGCGCAGAAGTTCACGAACGCGATGGCGCTGGCGGAGAACGCCGCGGGGACGAATTCGCGGCAGGCGGAAATGTGGATGCAGGTGAAGCCGTAGCCCGCGCCGAGCAGCAGGAACCCTGCCCGGGCGGCGTGAAGCGCGGAGCCCACGGGCAGGAACGTCCCGGAGAAGAGGACGGCGCAGCCGAGGGCGAGCAGGGCGCATCCGGCGGCCTGGAAGACCTTCCGGCGGTTGCCAAAAAGGAAACTGACGGACCCGGCGAAGATCATTTCGATCATCACAAGGGTGTTCATGACGCCAATGGCGCCGGCTTCGGCGCCGCAGACGTCGGAGAGGTATTTCTTGCCGAAGACGCTGAGGCAGGACCAGTAGATCACGATCCCTGTGGCGGCGCAGTAGAACACCCCCACGCACTGCGGCTTCTTCAGCTGGACGAGCATCTGGCTCCATGGGAACGGCTCGCGTTTTCTGACCCCGGCGGCGTTCCGGGCGGCGCGGGCGGAACAGAGCAGGCATGCCGCGACGGCGACGCCGCATGCGGTCGTCAGGTGGTTGCACCAGCGCAGGATGGTCTGCCAGGGGTAGTCGGCGGCGAGAGATGCGAACGGGGAGGAGCCGAGAAGCGTGCCGCCGTAACTGAAAATGTAGAAGACGCCGATGAGGACGGAGAAGTATTTGCGGTCGAACTCCATGTCGAGGAACTTGAGGAGCGTCAAATAGCCGATGGTGCGGCCGCCGCCGTTGAGGAATGCCCCCGCGTAGATGACCGGGAGCTGCGTGAAGGTGTACAGGAGCCATTCGCCGAAGACCTGCAGGACGATGCCCGCGAGGATGACCCGCCGCCAGCCGAACCGGTCGGTCAGGATGCCCGAAATGCCGAGAAACGCCATGCAGCCGAAGACGCCCGCGCTGGAGATGCCGGACGTCTGGGTGGCGGTGATGTGCAGGGATTCGCGGATCCGGTCATACACCATGCCGGGCACGCCGGCGCGCGTGGCGGCGCCGACGGCGTAGACCACGGCGGCGAAGAAGAACAGGAGCAGAGTTGAAAGGGGGATCTTTTTCATGGGGCGTCAAGGGGCCGTGTTGGAATCGTCATGAAGGAAAGCGGGAGGAAATGATTGAAAAGACGGAATATAATATAATCCGCTCAAGATAGAAACAAAAATAATCATTCGGTATAGTTTGATAAAGAAAAGTTATCGATGTGCCGTATATGCACCAGGTCAATCAAAACTGCAGGGGATCCGCGTCCGGGATCGAACCGCGGAAGCCCGGACGGAGGCGTTCTGCAATGCGGTCGCCTGCTTCGCCGCCTGCGCGATGCGGGGTGACAAAGCAGTATTGTTTATCCGGGGAGGGCGTCGGGGAAGGTCTCGCGCAGTACGCGCATCACGCCGTCGTCCTCGTTGGACGGCGCGCGGAACCGTGCGGCGGCGAGCAGGTCGGGATGCCCGTTCGCCATGCCGTAGCTGAACCCGACCTGCCGGATCATTTCGAGATCGTTCGGGTAGTCGCCGAACGCCATGCACTGGTCCGGCGCGAGCCCGAGGCGCCGCTGGAGGAATTCGATTGCGATGCCCTTGTTCACGTCGGAGCGCATGATGTCGATCCAGCTCTGCCCCGCCAGCGTGACTTTCAGCCGGTCCCGGAATGGCGCGAAATGCGGCTCGCAGCGTTCCGCGGCGCTCACGGGGTCGAACACCGCCACCTTCACCACGGAGTCGCCCGCGGCGGCGACGGCGGCAAGCGGATCGTCCGCGAACGTGCGTTTCCGGTAGTAGATCGCGGTATTCTCGCGTCCGACGGGATCGCACGCGCTGTCGATATACGCCGACTGCACGCCGCACAGGACCGTGGTCGCCGGGATCGCCGAGCCGGTCCGGTAAAGCGCGGGCAGGATGTCGTCCGGGAGCGGGCGGCAGAAGATGTTTTCCGCGCCGTCGAACACGAGCCCGCCGTTTTCGGAGAAGAAGAAGAGCTTGTCCGCGATGCCGGAGAACATGGCGGCGAGGTTGAAATACTGGCGTCCGCTGGCGATGACGAACCGCACGCCGCGCGGATACAGGGCGTCCACCATGGGGACGAAATCCGGGGGGATTTCCTTGTGGTCGTTGAGCAGTGTGCCGTCCAGGTCGACGGCGATCAGGCGGATGTCGGGGCGCATGCGGACGGGGTCACGGCTCGACGATGTCGTCGAGGCGGAATTGTGCGGGCAGGATGTCCTGGCTGCGCACCCATGCCTTTACCGTGGGTTCCAGCAGGAAATCCTCCAGCGCCTGGTCCTTCGCGAATATATGGTCGCAGTAGGGGCAGCGGGGAAACGACTCGACGTCCGGCTGGGCGAGCATTTCGCCGCAGACGGGGCAAATGAGGAAACGCTGTTCGCCGTCCTCGACCGGAGGGACCGGGGTGATCGGAACATGGATTGCAGGGCGGATCATTTCAGTACATCATCCTTTCTTTCAGTCATCTTGACTCGGCGCAGCGTGACTGTATTCCGCACATCAGACGGGAAACGCCGCTCCCTATTAACAATATAGCCCGCGCGCGGCTTTTTTCAACCCGCGCCCGCCTGTTTTTTCGAAAAAAGAAATAAAGCGGGACGGATGCGGGAAGCGGTCGGCGGTCGTCATTTCCCCGGGCGGTTGCCGTAGGGGAAGAAGAAGATCCGGCCGCCGGTTTTGCCGTCCTCGACGGAGCGTTCGAAGAGGCCGCCGAGGAAGGACCACTCGTGGAATCCGGGGGCGTCCTTGGTGGTGATGAACGGGAAGATGAACTTGCGGGTATTCACGCCGTCGGTATCCATGTTGTAGAGGTACCCGAGGATGCTCCGGTGTTCCTTCTCGCCGAGCTTCTGGCTGTTCGCGCCGAGGCCGAAGAGGACCTTCGTCTGGTAGTCGCCGGTCTCCTCGCAGGAGAAGGAGGAGGACAGGATGCCGCATCCGGTGTTGAACCCGGAGACGGTCCGGGTGTGGATGTGTTCGGCGGCGAGCTCGCGGAGCTTCGCTTCGAGCGTGTCCCGCAGGAGGGCGTTCCGGTCGAACGGCTTCATGCCGGCTTTCTTCATGGCGTCGAGGACGCTGTTCAGGATCCGCTTGTATTGCGCCAGGTCCTGGTTGTCCCTGTCCGCGGGGAGGTCCAGCACTTCGGTGATGGTCAGCTGGCCGAGCTCGATGGCAGTGAACCCCGAAACGATGTTCATCTTGTACAGCTGGTACAACCCGGCGTAGATGTCGGGGACCGCGTCCGGCGTGCCGGGTTTCCACTGGAGGAACGTCTCGTCGCTGGTGTTGACCATGAACAGGGCGTAACGGTCGGTGCGTCCGCGGACCGGGAATCCGCTGTGGGACGCCTGGAGCGCATTGACGTGCGCGTTCATGACGCGGTACGGTTCGGGGATCGCCTCGTCATGCTGCTGTGACGCGCCGAAATAGAGCAGGGGGCAGAGGATGCCGAGGGAGGAACCCTCGTCGGAGGATGTGCCGCCGGAGAGGAGCGGGAGAACGAACCAGGACCTGGAGATGTTGGAGATTTCGCCGTTGCGGTCGAGGCAGTCCTTGTCCCAGAAGACGAACGGGTAGAAGCCGGAGGCGGTCGAGACCTCGTCGCCTTCCCAGAAATACTCATTCTCCCAGCGGACGACATTGTCGAGCATGGCCTGCGTGTCGGCGGCGGAGCGCGCGCCGTCGCGGAAGGCGGTGACGGCGGCGACGATCTCCTTGAACCGCGCGTATTTCTTCAGCGTGTCGTCGCAGCTGCCCGTGACCTGGAGGTCCCAGATCGCGGCGAGGACGGGATCCTTGTCCGCGGCGGGCCGTTCGCGGAGAAGTTTTGCAAGTCCGTTCAGCGCCTCCATCCCATAGGTTCTGGGGCGGCATTCGGTGCTGGAACGGATGAGCACGAGCGTGGAGAAATCGTCGTCCGTGCTCGCGTGTCCGTTTGCGTGGGTGTAATGCGTTTCGCTGGAGCATTCGCCGAGGAGGCCGAGCAGGACTTTCGTGGTGGACTCGTTTCCCTCGATGTTCGTGTAGGTCAGCGGGGTCAGGACTTCGGTGGAGACGGGCGTCGTTTCGCCGTCCTTCTCGCACACGGTCCGGTCCACGCCGAAGAGCGGGAAGAACCCGTAGCGGGTCTGGACGTTCGTGCCGTTTTCGGTATGCAGCTTCAGGGCGGCCTCCATGAGGCGTTTCGCCGTGTCCTCCGCCTCCTTCGCGGTCATTTCGCCGGAGAGCGCGCGGTCCATGCCGCAGGCGCGGAAGACATCCTCGTTCGGGACGCCGTGGATGATCTGCCGGATCCTTTTCGGCTGGATGACGGTCACGGATTTCGCTTCCTCGCCCGTCGAGGTCATGACTGGCCCGCCGCCCGGCAGCGGCAGGGGGACTGTTGTCTGTTTCGGGAGGTATCCCTTTCCGATGTAGTCGGTAAGGAGGTCCTGGCTCCACAGAATGCTTTCCTCGGAGCCGTCCTCCATGAGGGCGCGCCTCAGGAGCTGCTCGATGCACTCGTCGATGTAGCCGCGCGTGCCGCCCCCGTACATGGCATCCCGGTCCGCGGCCTCGGTGTCGCGGAACCAGTAGGGGAAGACGCCCAGGATGTTGGTGTAGGCGGACGTCCGTTCGAATCCGTAGCTGTCCCGGGATTTTTCGGAGCCGGAGGTGAACAGGATATGCCAGAGCAGCCAGTTCGAGCAGGAGTCCTTGTCGCGGTCGAATCCGAAGAGATAGAAGAGCAGGCGCAGGTCGCGTTCGCCCTCGGTCGAGCCGGTCCACTCGAAGAACGGATGCAGCGCGGTCGTGCGGATCTCCCAGGTCGAGGCGACTTCATCGTCCACCCGGGTCCTGGCCTCCTCGCCCGTGAGGTCGTCCTCCTGGATGCGCGCCTTCACATCGGCCAGGTAGGACGGGGAATACCCCCAGCGCGGAATATAGTCGTCGCGGTCGAACGCTCCGCTGAAACGGTTGCCACGCGTTTCGTGCGTGGCGTAGATGAGGTAGCGGCGGCCGTGGACGGACGTGGTCACGCGGTGCGCGGGGTATTCGTAGTCCTCGCGGGAGAACGGGATGGAGGTGAATTCGGAGCCGAAGCGGTCCTTCTCCCAGCTGTAAACGGGGAAGAGGTAGCTTTTGTTCGTCTCGCCCTGGCTGCGCTCGACGCGGAAGAACGGGAAGAAGCCGTACTCGCGTTCCTCCTCGCCGTAAGCCCACCACAGCGGGCCGACGTACTTCATGTCCTCCTCGGCCGACGAGCCGCGGAAGAACGGGAAAACGCCCCATGCGTGGCGGCCCCAGTAGCCGAGCAGGAGGATGTTGCCCTCCGTCCATGTCTCCTCCTCGCCGTTCATGCCCGTTGCGGAACGGTTCTCCCACTTGCCGAAGGGGAGGATGATGCCGCCGTCCTCGTCGAACCACGCGAACGGGAAAAGCCCGCAGTCCTTCGAGTTGTGGTCCCACCACCAGAGGAGCACGTGGTTGAACGCATCGTCTTTCTTGTTGACCTTGTAGAACGGGAAGAATCCGTGCCGTTCCCAGTCGTTGCGCCAATAGCCGAGGAAAAGGTACTGGCCGTTGCCCCATCCGTCGTAAATCGGGCTGGTGCCCATCCAGAGCAGAGGAGAGAGGAACGTGTCATGCGGGATGTGGAGATAGAGCGGGAAAAGGGCGGACCCGCTGCCGATCTTCCAGTAGATCGGGAAAAGGCCGAAATCCGGCGACACCTTCTTGTCCGGGTCGTCGTCGGGTTTGGCTTCCTCGTGTGTCCACCAGACCGGGCCGATGAAACGGAAATTCTCCCCGAAGTAGCAGATCGGGACGAGGCCGACGCGTCCGCCGTTGCCGAAGAGCGGTCCGGCGAACCAGAAATCGCCCTCGTCCTTCCCCGCGTGGAACAACGGGAACATCCCGTAGCAGTCCTCGTTCCAGTAGGCGTTCAGCGCCCAGCCTTCGCCGTCGACGGTATTCCACGAGGAGAGCGGGAAGAGGATGGAGCAGTCGTTGCCCTCCTGGTTGTAGAACGGGCGGACGGCCATGCCGAAATCGTCCCAGTCGATGAACGGCCACAGGATGCTGACGTAGCGGCTGTTCACGGTGCAGAACGGCCAGATGTTGACCTGGCGGTCCTTGAGGCCGACGGGCGTGCGGAGCGTGGCGACGGCTTCGTCGAACTTGCCGCCGGAAATGCGGCTGGACTTCGGCGCGGAGTAGGAATCGGCATCCCAGCCGATGCGTTCCATGCGTTCGCTGGAGGCGCAGGACGAAACGAGCAAAGCCGCAAGAAGCGCGAGGGCGGGGAGGAAGGATGCTTTCAGGTGGCGCGGATTCATGGGGTGGTTTCCGGGAGTATGAAAAGGGATGGATGAGGCGTATTTTTTGTTCGTTTTTTTAATAATATATCATATGGAAGAGGTGATTTCAAATGACGATGGAGGAATTGTTCAGAACGGCGGGGCTTCGAGGTCTTTCGAGAGGGAGCGGATCCGGTCGCGGAGCTGGGCGGCGCGTTCGAATTCGAGCGCCTCCGCCGCCTCGAGCATCTGGGATTCGAGCTCGAGCACGAGTTCGTCGATGCTGGCGGCTCCGGTCTGCTTCAGGATCTCCTCGGTCTCGCTGAGCGTGACGGGCTGCCCCTTCATGCCGCGTCCCTTCTTCCCTTTGGCGGGGCGGGTCTTGAGGCCGGTGTTGTAGGGCGCGCCGGGTTCGTGGAAGGTGTAGGCGCGGGAGGAGCCAGCGGCGGCGGGCGCGGACATGGATTTTTCGGGCTGGGCGGCTCCGATGATCTCGGCGATGGTCTCGCGCGGGGGCTTGATGATGGTGTGGGGGACGATGCCGTGCTCGGCGTTGTAGGCGTTCTGCTTGGCGCGGCGGGCCTCGGTAATTTCGATGAGAGCCTTCATGCTGTCGGTCATGTTGTCGGCGTACAGGATCACCCGGCCGTCGGCGTTTCGGGCGGCGCGTCCGGCGACCTGGATGAGGGAACGGCGGGAGCGGAGGAAGCCTTCCTTGTCGGCGTCGAGGATGGCGACGAGGCGGATCTCGGGGAGGTCGATGCCCTCGCGGATGAGGTTGATGCCGACGATGCAGTCGAAGTCGCCGCGTCGGAGTTCGTTCAGGATCTTCACGCGTTCGATGGCGTCGATCTCGGAGTGGAGGTATTTTACGCGGATGCCGACGTCGGACAGGTAGTCGGCGAGGCGCTCGGAGCTTTTCTTGGTGAGCGTGACGACGAGCGAACGTGCCCCGGCGGCCGCAGTGGCCCTGATCTCCGCGATCACGTCGTCGATCTGGGTGGCGAGCGGGCGGACTTCGACGGGCGGGTCGAGCAGGCCGGTCGGGCGCACGACCAGTTCCACGACGGCGTCGCCGCACATCTTCATCTCGTAGTCTCCGGGGGTGGCGGAGACGTACACGGTGTCGCCGGTGAGCCCGAGGAACTCCTCGAAGGTGAGGGGGCGGTTGTCCATGGCGGAGGGGAGGCGGAACCCGTAGTCGACGAGCGTCTGCTTGCGGCTGCGGTCGGCCTTGTACATGGCCTGGAGCTGGGGGAGCGTCACGTGGGATTCGTCGATGAAGAGCAGATAGTCCTTCGGCATGAAGTCGACGAGGCAGAACGGGCGGGAGCCGGGGGCGCGGCCGGAGAGGTGGCGCGAATAGTTCTCGATGCCGGGGCAGTAGCCGATCTCCTTCATCATCTCGACGTCGTAGTTTACGCGCTGGTAGAGGCGCTGCGCCTCGACGAGCTTGCCCTCCTGCTCGAATTTCTGCACGCAGACGCGCATCTCCTCCATGATGCCGTTCATGGCGGCGTCGATCTTCTCCTGCGGCAGCACGAAATGGCGGGCGGGGAAGATGAGCGCCTTGCGGCACTGTGCGATCACGTTGCCCGTCACGAGGTCGCGCCGGGAGAGCGATTCGATGGTGTCGCCCCAGAACTCGACGCGGAGGAATTCCTCCTTCTGCGAAAGGAAGACATCCACGCAGTCCCCGCGCACGCGGAACTGGCCGCGTTCGGGCGCCATGTCGTTGCGTTCGTACTGGATGGCGACGAGCATGTGGAGGAAGAGGTCGCGGTCGAGCTCGTCGCCTGCGGCGAGGCGGAGGCTCATGGAGTCGTAGTCCTCGGGCGAGGTCAGGCCGTAGATGCAGGAGACGCTGGCGACGACGAGGGTGTCGCGGCGTTCGAGCAGGGACGCGGTGGCGCTGAGGCGGAGGCGCTCGATGTTGTCGTTGATGCTGGCGTCCTTGGCGATGTAGGTGTCGGTCTGCGGGATGTAGGACTCGGGCAGGTAGTAGTCGTAGTAGCTGATGAAATACTCGACGGCGTTCGAGGGGAAGAACGCCTTGAACTCGCTGTAGAGCTGGGCGGCGAGCGTCTTGTTGTGGGAGAGGACGAGCGCGGGGCGGTTCAGCTCGGATTCGAGGAGTTTCGCAAGCGTGAAGGTCTTGCCGCTGCCCGTGACGCCGAGGAGCGTCTGGTGGCGGATGCCGCGGTCGAGGTTCTCCTTCAGCTGCCGGATGGCGTCGGCCTGGTCGCCCGCGGGCTCGTAGTCGGAGACGACGCGGAATGTTTCGCCGGAATCCTGGATCATGGTTCGCCTCGGAGGTTCAGACCGGATTCCCGTTTTCGGAGACGGCGTTTTCCAGCAGCCTGCACGCGGACTGGTAGCGGCACTTGCGGCACATCTCGCGGTTTTCGCACGGCGGGAAGTCCTCCGGGTGAGCGAGGCCGTCCTTGTCGATGAGTGCGAGCATCTCCGCGCTGCTCTGGTCGATCAGGGACTCGATGTCCGGCTCGAAGAGATTGTAGACGACGCTGGAGAGCTCCTGCGAGAATGTGAACGTGGTAATGTTGACGGGGAATCCTGGGTAGCGCCCGGCGCAATAGAGCGCGAAAAGCGAGTCCAGCCGTCCGATCCTGGCGAAGAAGTCGGTGTCGTTCTCGCGTCCGGTGAGGCGGACTTCGGCGTTGATGGCCGAGGCGGCGCCGTCGTGGAAATAGATGAGGCCGGGGGCGAGCCAGACGGGGAACCCCTTGTAGTCGATGCTGATGAAGACGTCGTCGGTGCGGAGGTCGACGAAGCTGATGTTGGAGAGGTCGGCGATGATGTCGGACCGGGCGAGCATGGCATAGGCGTCGCCGAGGATGGAGACTGCCATGGCTGTGAGCTTGTCAACGTCGGCGAAGTCGCCGATCCCGAGGTGGTGCTCCAGGATTGCCGGGCGTTTCGCGTCGTAGAGGTATTCCCGGTTCTTCAGGCTGATCTGCAGGTCGGCCGTGGCCTTGCCGATCTGGCGCAGGAGGTAGAAGCCGAATCCGCGGCGTTTGTGCCCGGGCGAACCGGCGCTCATCTTGGCGAACGCCTCGCGGATGGAGTCGCGGAGGGTGTGCGAGAGCCATGTGTCGAACGGAAGCAGATACTTGCTGAAATACGCCTCGCGCGCGAGGGTGTGGGAGTAGGCGTCCCAGCCCCCCTGCGCGAGGTAGTACCGGATGAAATACGCCCGGCGGCAGAAACGGAAGAGGTAGTGCCTGGCGAGGGACCAGGAGAACTCCTCCGTCTGGATCGGCGGGAGCGGTCCGGCGGCGTTCCTGACTTCCTGTTCAAAATCTCTCATGGCGCACGCGGAAGGAGGATGGGATCAGAAACCCGTGTAGAGGTAGTACGGGCAGCCGGCCTTCGGCAGGACGACGTTCGTGCCGGAGAGGAGCGAGTTGAACGTGACGGGCTGCGCCTTCACGCCGAAGAGGCCGAGGAGATCGGCGAGGGAGGAGCTGCTCTTGTAGCGTTCGATGCAGCAGTTGTCGCGGGTGAGCCCGGCGAGTTCGAGGGCGGCGTCCTCGGCGGAGGAGAAATAGCCGAGTTCGTCGACGAGGCCGTTTTCAAGCGCCTGTTTGCCGTCGAATATGCGGCCGTCGCCGAGTTCGCCCTTCGTGATCTTCTCCAGCGGGATGTTCCTGGCTTCGGAGACGATGCCGGCGAAATCGCTGTAGACGTCCATGACGAGCGCCTGGACGATCTTGGCTTCCTCCTCCGTGGTGGGGGTGGCCGGATTGAGCATGGCCTTCATCTTGCCGGAGGTGTAGAACTCGGGCTTGACCTTGGCCCAGTCGAGGAGTCCGGTGATGTCCACGCTGGAGATGATGACGCCGATGCTGCCGGTCAGGGTGTTCCGGTTCGCGACGATCTTGTTCGCGCCGCAGGCGACGTAGTAGCCGCCGCTGGCCGCCAGCGTATTCATCATGGCGACGACGGGCTTGCCGCAGAGCTTGAGCTCGTGGTAGATCTCGTCGGAGGCGGTGACTTCGCCGCCGGGGGTGTCGAGGTCGATGATGATCGCCTTCACGTTTTCATCGTCCTTCGCGGCGCGGATGAGCTTGACGATGCTTTTCGAGTTCGCGATGACTTCACCGAAAGTCTCGGCGTCGCTGGTGATCGTGCCCTTCACGTCGATGACGGCGATGCGGTTTTCCGCGTCGGCGTTGCCGCTGATGAATTCGGTGGTGAAATCGTCGGCGCCGGGCTTGAACGCCGCAGTGCTCTCCCCAACGATGCCGGCGATGGCGCCGATGCAGGCGAAGAGGGCGATGAAGCCGATGAAGCAGACGAGGACGAAGACGCCGAAGGCGATCAGGCATCCGCGGAGAAATCCGCCGGAGGTGTTGGAGCTCATTTCAAGTGTTCCTTTCTGGTGTGTTTTTCAGGTATGAAAGATTTGTTTCGAGTCGTTATGTGCAGGGAGTGACGAATTCGATCCGCATCCCGTCCCGGATCCGCAGGGCCTCCTCCCGGTCGAAATCCGCGGCGTACTGCGTCAGGCAGCTCGCGCAGGCGGCCGCAAGTCCGGCGGCGAAGGCTTCCGTCGGGTCGGAGCCCGCGAGAAGCTCGGAGAGCATGACGCCGGAGCAGACGTCGCCCGCGCCGATTGGGTTGCGGACGCCGGAAAGCGGGGGGATGGAGATGCGGCGGACGGCATCCCGGCCGGCGATGAACGCCCGGTCCGGTCCGTCCGTGATGGCTACGTACTGCAGCGGGAACCGCTGCAGCAGGCCGAGCGCGGCGGCCTCGGGATCGGATGCGCCGGTTACGGAGAGGAGTTCGGCGCAGTTGATCTTCAAGTATGGAGCGCCGGCGGCGAGCGTTTCATGGAGGTGCGCCACCGAATCGACCAGCACGGGCTTCCCGGCGTGGACGGCCTCCGCGGCGAGTCCGGCGTAGAAGTCGTCGAGCGGCCCGGCGGGGAGTGTCCCGCAGAGCGCCATGGCGTCGGCATCCGGGAGGGTGCCCAGAATGCGGCTCCGCAGCTGTTCCGCCTCGTCCGAGGTGACGGCCGGGGACGGTTCGATCAGTTCGGTCATGGAAGCCGTTTTCGTGCAGAGGACCGTGGTGCAGCAGCGCGTTTCCCCTCCGATCCTGAGGCTGGAGGATTCGATGCCCTCGTCCCGCAGCCAGTCTTCGAGGCGCTGTCCGCCTGCCCCGCCGGAAAACTGGTAGACGAACGGACGGGCGGTCCCCCAGGTGCGGACGGCACGGGAGAAGTTCACGCCCTTGCCGGACGCCCGGCAGTCGCGTTCCTTCGCGCGGTTGACTTCGCGGGGGAGGAATTCATCGAAGACGAGCGTCTTCTGCCAGGAGGGATTCGGGCCGCAGACGAGGATGAGGGGAAGCTTCTGCCCGGAGCTGTTCGGGTTCATGGACGGTTCTCCTCTTGCGCTTCGGACCCGGAGTCCGCGGGAATGCTTTCGGCATCCCGGAGCATCTGTTCGATCTCCCGGATCTTCTTTTCGCGGGCGGTCTTCGATTCCGGCGCGAGCTCGCCGATGTCGGTGTTGTAGACGTTGATCGCGCCGTTGAAATTGCCGGCCCTGATGAGGCGGTCGGCTTTTTCGTTCAGAGAAGCCATGAGGGTCCCGACTGCCGAATCGGACGCTTTTTTGAGTTCGGAGATGAGACCCAGCGCCTCCAGAGAGTAGTCTTCGGACGCGGTGAAGCTTTCCAGATCGTCGATGGCCCTCTGAAACCCGAAACCGTCCTTCAACGCCTGTGCGGCGGCGGTTTTCGCGTCTTCGAAAAATGCGGACGCCTTCATGCTGCTTTCATCTCCCTCGATCGAGATCTCCGCATCAAGCGCTTTCGTGGACGGGCGCGAGGAGGGAATGGTTGCTTCCTCCTGGCCCGGGGCCATGACGGGTACGGCTTCCGGCACGGATTCCGTCGGGGGCGGCTGTTTCAGGCGTTGTGCCGCCTTGGAGCGCTCCAGCAGGAACAGCAGTCCTGCGCCCGCCAGGATCAGCAGGACGAGCACTCCCGCGGCGACGTGAAGGAAGGCGGAATGGGGGTGTCCCGTCTTCTCGACGGGTCGGTTGTCCGACAGCGCCGTCCGAACAAAGGGGACGGCTCCGCACGTGGTCGAGGGGAGCGGAGCATCCTTGAGAAACGCCTCGAGGTCCGCGAGAAGTTCCTCCGGCGTGTGGTAGCGGTCATCCGGCCTTTTCTGGATGCAGTGCATGACGATGTAGTCGAAGTCGATGGGAATGCCGTGCACATATGTGCTGGGGACGAGCGGTTCGACGGAGATGTGCATGTGGCGGAGTTCGGAACGGGTCTGCGTCTCGAAGGGGAGCCGTCCGGCTGCGAGCTGGTACATCGTCACGCCGAGGGAATAGATGTCGGACCGGATGTCGCAGGACTCCGTGTCGATGTGCTGTTCCGGCGACATGTATTCCAGCGTGCCGAAGCTCGTTTTCCGCGCCGTTTTCACAGGGGCGTTTTCATCCAGGACGCAGGCGCCGTTTCCGTGCGTTGCCGCCGCGTCGGCCTTTGCGAGCCCGAGGTCTGTCAGCTTGTATTTCCCGTCGGCGGAGAGCATGATGTTGTCCGGCTTGATGTCGCGGTGGACGATGCCGAGCTTTGCGGTTGCGGCCAGCGCACGGCAGATTTGCGCGCCGATTTCCGCCGTTTCCTTTGCGGACAGGCAGGAATGGTCCTGCATTCGGTCCGCCAGCGAGCCGCCGGAAAGGAATTCCATGGCCAGAAACGGGATGCCGTTTCCGTCTCTGCCGGTCTCGTAGACCTTCACGACGTTCGGATGGTCCACCTTTGCACAGATCTTCGCGGCATGGAGGAACTGGTCGCGCGAGGGCA
This sequence comes from Lentisphaeria bacterium, assembly GCA_017541665.1. Taxonomy (GTDB): domain Bacteria; phylum Verrucomicrobiota; class Lentisphaeria; order Victivallales; family UBA1829; genus UBA1732. The sequence continues at coordinate 76,733 of JAFXYP010000073.1, forward strand.
TGTCGGCGGCGTATTCCGGGAGAAGGGTCTTGACCGCCACGGGGATTCGGAGCTCGGGATGGATCCCCTCGTAGACGCAATTCAGCGCGCCGCGCCCGAGGTAGCGCACGATGGAGTAGCGGCCGATAGACTCCGGCGGGGGCAGGTCGGGCAGGGAAAACTCCTCCACGACGGTCGAATCGTCGATGCGGAACGTGGCCTGGCAGGCGCAGACGGCGATCCTGCCATGGCCGACATGTGGGATCTCGCTGATTCGCATGCATTGTGGGCAACGTATTTTCATGGCGGAGGAGCTTCCGGGTGTTATGTCATGCCCTGGATCGGGCGGTTTTCAGGGAGGAATCGATGAAGTCGATGACGTTGGCCGCGGCACGCGGCTGCGCCATGGAGCATGCATTTTTCCCCGCCTCGCGGAATTTGCCGGGATCGTCCAGGAATTCGGCGAGGATGGAGCGGAAGAGGGAGGGGGAGCATTCGGCGTTCGGGACGATCCGGGCGGCGCCGGTCTTTGCCAGCAGGCGCGCATTGTCGTCCTGGTGGCCTTCCGCGGCGTAGGGGTACGGGATCAGGACGGCATAGCGTCCGAAGATGGCGAGCTCGGAGACGGTGCTTCCCCCGGCCCTGCACACCACGAGGTCCGCCGCCATGTAGAGGTTCTGCATGTCCGAGGCGGATTCGAGCGTAAGTGCGTTGACGCCGCAGGCGGAATACTTGTCGTGAATGGCGTCGTATTTGCCTGGGCCGGAGAGGTGGATGACCTGAAGAGATTTCGCGCCCGGATGGTCGATCGGGACCGTGAAATTCTCGTTGATGGCCGCAGCGCCCAGCGAACCGCCGAACACGAGGACGACCGGGCGGTCGGGTGCGAATGCCGTTCCGCGCGTGGCATTGATCCGGGCGACGGCCTCCGCCTTTGACGCAGGGACGTCCTCCAGCAGCGCCTTGCGGAGCGGGAGCCCGGTCACAGCCGAGGAGCAGTGCAGGGTGTTCGCGTTGACGGCGGGGAAGGAAAGGGCGATGCCGGATGCGATGCGGCTGAAGACGCGGTTGGATTTCCCGATGCGGGCGTTGCCGTCGTGCAGGAAGAGCGGGATGCCGCTGCGCCAGGCGGCGATGGAGGCCGGGATGGACGGGAATGCTCCCATGGAAAGGACTGCATCCGGTTTGAATTCGCGGAAGATGGCGCGCGCCTCACGGACGCCTCTCATCTGCTGCGAGAGGAAACGGAACGCGCCGACCGGGTTTTTTGCAAGCGGCGCGCAGGAGACGCGCCGGAATTCGATGCCGTTTTTTTCCGCGGTCTTCGACTGCTCGTCGAAATGCTTGCCGCCGAGGATGAGCAGGGGGGTCCCGCCCGCATCGCGGAATGCGCAAGCCGTACTCAGTCCCGGGTTGAAATGGCCTCCGGTGCCGCCGCAGCTGACGATAAGCCGATTCAGTTCCTGCATGTTGCTACTCCTGCTTCAAGTTGGTTGCCCGGCTTCCCCCGCGGCGGAGGAACGGCTGATGTGAAGGCGTTTCCCGGCCCAGTCCAGCAGCTTGTCCGGGTAATCCGGTATGGCAGTGTCGATCGCCACGGCGGCGACGCAGCCCACCGCGATGAGGCATGCGAGCAGGTTGCTCCCACCGTAGCTTATCATGGGGGCCGGCATGCCCTTGGTCGGGAATGCCGCCGTGATGACGCCGATGTTGATCAGCGCCTGCATGCCGATGAAGATGCTCATGCCGAATGCGATCAGCATGCCCTGGCGCGTGCGGGCCTTCACGCTGATGCGCAGCCCGACGTAGACGAGGATCAAATACGCGACGATGACGGTCAGCAGCGTGATGAACCCGAGCTCCTCGCCTACGATGGACAGGATGAAGTCGGTATGGTTTTCCGGGAGGTACAGCAGTTTCAGGCGGCTTTCCGTGAAGCCGACTCCGGTCCAGCCGCCCGATCCCAGTGCCAGCAGGGAGTTCCACAGCTGGTAGCCCGAGGTCATCCTGTAGGTCTCGGCGTCCAGGAACACGGTGAGGCGGGCCCAGCGCATCGGATCGAACGCCTTGATGAAGAAATACGCACCCACCGGGAGGATCAGCGCGATCGGCAGGATGTACCGCAGCCGTATGCCGGCCACGAACAGCATCAGCAGATACAGCGAGCCGAGCAGCACGGTCGTCCCGAGGTCTTCGCCGAGCAGCACCAGCAGGATGACCGGCCCAACCCAGACCGCGCTCGGGAACATGACTTTCCGGAACGGTTCACTCTCGAGCGCACGCGTGCGCGTAGAAAGAAATTTCGCCATGAAGAGCGTGATGACGACTTTGCCCAGCTCGGACGGCTGGAGTGTCATGCCCCCCACCTGGATCCACCGCCTGGCACCGTTGATCGGCTTGCAGAAAAGCGCCCAGATCAGGAGGATTTCCAGCAGGAATATCATGAGGGGGCTCCACTCGGAAAGGCGTTTGCTGCCGATCAGGATCGTCCCGGTTCCCGCCGCCAGGCCGATGAGCATCCACGTGAGCTGTTTCCAGAAATATGTGCTGCCCTGCGTGACGAACGAGGTGGAATAGAGCATGATGAGGCCGAAAAGCGTAATCATGAATGCGAAAAGGCAGAAAACAGCGAGTTCCGGCATGGCCGGTTTCTTCGGTGGTTCGATGGCTTGAACATCGGGCTGCGGCTTGATTGGCTGGCGGATTTTCATGTTATCTAAATACTGCGCGTAAAGGGTCGGAAAAAAACAGATATCATAACCTAATCCAAAAACGCCGCAGTACAACCCGAAAACCGACTTTTTTTCGAAAAAAAACATAAAAGACTTAAAAAAAGCATCCCGGGATGCTTTTCACGCTTGAAATACGGCGACCGGAGAACCATATTATTATCCCCGCCGCCCGGTTCCCGCCGGCATCCGTCCGACAATCGATTCTGCGCATGAAACAACACGTCCCGCACATGAAAACGAACATCCTCCTTTCGATTCTCTGCCTGCTGGTCTGCGCGGGCGCCGCATCCTGCCGCTCCACGCCCGAGGAGGTCGAGTCCGGCGCGATATCGGAAGTCCTGGAGATCGAAGGCTGCGTCCTGTCCGAGCCGTGCGTGCTGGTGACGCGGGATGTCCTGGACACACTCCCGGAAGAGGTCCGGGCCGAAGCGAAAAAATACTGCGGGGATGGGGGGACCGTGGTGGTTGCGTCGAGCCTGCGCCCGCGCTATTTCCGGCTGGTCCGCCAGCAGAATCGCCTTCTGCTCGGGAGCGTTGAGGTCGCGTCGGCGCAGAAGATCGTGTATCTGAGCGTGATCTGCGGTCTTGGCGGGGCGGCCGACAGCATACGGAGCATCAAAATCGAGAATCCCGGTTCGCCCGACACGTGGGACCTGGGCATCTTCATCAAACGCTATCCCGAACTTGCCGCTCGCATTGGCGCCATCCCGCCCGGGGACGGCCGCCTTGCCGCTCTGGGGCCCGCGACGAAGGAGCTTCTGAGTCGCGGTTCGACGCGGGTTATGCTGGAACGCCATTCGAGGGAGAAAGATCCCGCCGAGATAGAGGCTGCCGAACAGGCCGAACAGGAACAGATCGGCGTCGTGGAGGATATCCTGAACTCAAAATGAGCATATCTGCGCTCGATCGGGTCCTGGAGCCGGAAACAAAAAAACGCACGGCTGTCTGACCGGCAGACAACGGTGCGTTATGTTTTTGGGGGGAGGGGATTTCGGGCTCAGTTCGATGCCACGGCCGTTCCCGACGAGCCCGATGAACCGGAAACGGAACCCGCTTCCCCTTCAGCCGGGGACATCGCGACGACGGTCAGGCATGCAGCCGCGCGGGCGTCCGGGCAATCCAGCAGACGGAACGATTCCGGGAGGAAGACGACGTCGCCGGACTGCACGCCGTCGGACGGGAAAAGTTCCTGCAGGGCGTCGAAACGCCCCAGAGCCGCCGCCGTGCGTGCGTCGTCGGTTTTTGCCAGCAGGTCGATGAGGATCAGGTGGAACTGCTGGCGCCGCGTGAGCGTGCTGTCCGTATAGGTCCCTTCGCCTGCGAGGATCAGCACGCAGGGCGGCCTGAGCCCGGCGGGCAGGTGCCTGCCTTGGACTGTTAGTTCCGGCGTGCCGGCTGTGGTGAATCCGACTGCGGGAAACACATCCGCGACGATGCTCTTCAGCGCATTCGCGGCGGTGAGCGTTGCGGCGGTCATGGGAGCACCTCCGGTGCCGCGGAGCGTTTCAGCGAGAGTCCGAACCGGGCAGAGATCTCCTCGGGATCGGCGTCCAGGCCCGCGCGGTGGAGCGTTTCGAGGATCCCCGCGAAGACGGCGCGGTCCTCCTGTGCGGAGTTGCGGAAACGCAGGACCGGGACAGCCGCGGCGCCGCCGAAGTTGAACCTGGTCCACGGGACGGCGAGCTGTGTGCGGATGGTCGATTCCAGCGCGCGGGCATCGGCTTCCAGCAGGTCGCCGCGTACGCGGGACTGGGCGTCGCCGCCGGAGAGCCCGCCGGATTCGGACGAGCTGGCGAGCTGGCCGAGGATGACCTTCGTAATCGCCCTGGACGTGTACTCCAGGAGCTTGAAATAGACGTCGCCGCCCGAATTCGACGCCTGGAGCAGCTCAAGTTCGGTCGATTTCGTGAACACGCCGCCGCCGTTCGGCCCGAAGCTTCGGATCAGGTTCCGCATCACGCCGCGTTCGTTTTCCCACGCGTTGCGGTCGACCTTCGCCACCACGAACGGCATGCCGTAGCGTTCGACGAACGACACGAGGTCCTTCACCGGGTAATTCTGGAACACGTGCAGCCAGATCAGCGTCCTGATGAGCCCGGCGCGCGCCGGATCGCCCACGCCGCCGTGCGTGTGGACGATGAACTTCGCGGGCGGCAGGGGAACGCCGGACCGTTCGTCGTCCGTCACGAGAAGCGGCGTTTCCGAGTTGCGGAACGTGAAGTGCCATGCGCCGACGGGACGGAATCCCGCCAGCGAACCGCCCGCGCCCCATACGATCTCCGCCGCGGACAGTGGCGCGATGACGGCGTCCATCAGATGGCCGGCGAGTTCATGGAACGAAGCGAGACCCGGTTCGTCGCCGGCAGTTTTCAAAGCCTCCTCGAACGCAATCGCGGCATCCTTCGAAGCCGGACGGCTGTCGCCGGGCTCGACGCCCCATTCCAGGCCGGTGAGTGCGCTTTTCCGCACCTGCATCGCCAGGATGACTTCCCAGTTGCGTTCCTGGATCTCGCGGGCGGCGACGGCGAGTTCCGCGATGTCGCCTTCGTTCGCGGCCTCCAGAATGCGCGTGACGTTCGCCGGCGTGTATTCGGACATCTGGAGCCAGCGGCTGCGTTCCCCGGGATCGGCGGCAATCCAACGGCCCGGCGCAGGCATCCCGCCGCTTCTTTCGGCGGTTCGGGCGGAGTGATTCAGTTTCATGATCGGATTCCTTATTGGTTGGAGTTTGAAAGGCGTTTTACGGTTTGATGCCGAGGATCGAGGACAGGCGGTCGGCGACCTCGGCTCCGTCCACGCGGGACCATTCGTTCCGGCGACGGTCAAGCAGTTCGTTGTATTGCATGCGGGCGCGTTCCAGCGCCTCGCGGAGCATCACGTTTTCCTCGGACAACGCTGCGACGCGTTTCCGCAGGACGGTGTTCTGTCCGTCCGAAACGGATTTCGACAGTGTGACAGCCGAGCGGACGAGGCGTTCGATCGTCTTCGGATCGTCCGTCGTGGCGTCGGTGCATTCGCGGACGAGTTTCAGCAGGTCGATCTTCAATTCCTCCGCGATGGCGCTGGTCGCCTCGCAGTCGCGAAGCAGGGCGGCGGACAGCCGGACCTCCTCGTATGCCAGGTGGACTTTCTCCCGTTCCTCGGCGATCGTTTTGAACTCACGCGTGTTTTTGAAGCGCGAGATTGCGGCGGACGTCAGCGTCAATCCAAGCGAACTCAAGGTGCCCGTCACTTCGGGGTTGCCGAGCACGGCCTGGCTCGTCGCCCCCTCCAGGAGCAGACATGCGATCCGGTATCTGAGCCGGAATGGAAGCCGTCCGAACTGGGACGGCGGTTTCGTTTTCTTTTTCTTTCCGGGCAAGCCCATGGCCCCTCCTTTTTTGAATCATTCTCTCAAAAAAGAGGCCGGATCGGGGAAAATCGGACGTTGCGGAATTGTATTGTCCTGAATCTGAATTGTTTACGGGTGACATGTTTTCGGACGCCGCAGGAGGGGCGGCAGCATTTTTCCGGGCAAAAAAAACGGGCAGGCCGGTGTGGCCTGCCCGGATGGTGCGATCCGTCTGAATCCGCGCGGATTACTTTTTATATTCCTTGGCGAAAACGAGATTGGTGACTTTGTCTCTGGCCTTGTCATAGTAGAAGACGAGGGTGCCGGAGACTTTCTGTCCCTTCCAGTTGAACGCATAGGGGAGCACAGTGTTTCCGCCGTCGTCCTTCGCGAGCTTGACGCGGGAATAGACGTAGGGGAGATCGTCGGAGGAAACCGCGTTCTCGTACGACTCGGCCTTGGCGATGGCTTCCTTCAGCTCCGCGGCAGCTTCATCGCGGGCCTCCTGAAGTTCGCCGCGATCATCGTCTTCGCCCGCGTCCTTCAGATTTGCATCGGCCTTGTTGAACGCCTTTTCGGCGTCCTTCACGGCAGCCTGGGCGGCCGCGATCTCGTCGGCGTCGATGATCTGCTGCGGCTTCGTCTTGCCGGAGAAGATGTTGTTGAACGCCGCGGAATTCACGCCCCTGTCTTCGGCGGCATGGCCGTACTGTTCGGTGAGGGAGTCCTTGAAGCGGAGGAAATCCTGCCTGGAGCAGTCTTTCATGATGAAGACGACCTTGGAGAGGCTGTTGGAGACGTACACGAGATCGATGCTGGCGGGTTCCCCGGCGATTCCGACGTCCAGTCCTTCCGGCGGGAAGCTGATGATGTCGCGTCCGAGAGCGGGCTTGATGTACGGGAATTCCGGTTCCTGCCAGAGGGCATAACGGGAATCGGCGATGGTGAAGCCCCAGCAGGCGTTCTTGTAGCCGCAGTCGGCGTCGATGCCGGCGTAGTTCTCGTTGGCATCCTGTTTCTGCTGCTCGGCCTTGGCGAGGACGGATTTGTGCTTCGCCTTGGATTCTTCGTTGTCGTCGATCTTGATGGCATCGTTCACACGGGAACTTCCGGTCTTGACCGTGTCGTTCTGTTTGCCGGTTTCGACGGCCGGGGTTTCGTCGACAGGATCGTCCTCCTGCTCGTTGTCATCGATGGCGGCGACCGTAGTGGCGGGCTTGGGCGGCTGCTGTTGCGAGCCGGCGTTCGGTTTCGAACGTTTCTTGTCCCTGAGGACACGGTCGATGTAGTTCTTGCAGAGCTCCTGCGCCGTGGACCAGTCGCCGGTCTGCGGGTCGTAGATGTAGCCGGCGGTCTCGTTGCGCTTGAAGATCTCGTTTTTGAATTTGTCGTAGTAGTCCTGGATCTTTTCGATCTGGAGGCGCTTGATCAGATGGTTGTGCGTCTCAATATAACGGGCCCGCATGGTCTTGTTCATCTGGGGATCGAACTTGGAACGGGTCTCGTCGTTGAGGTCGACGAGGTTGATGACCTTGTCTTCGACCGTGATGGCGTTATCCGTGATGCGGTAGACCGTGCCTTTGACGGAGAAATGCTTCGGACCCATGTTGTAGTTCACGACGACCTTGTCGCCGATCTTGTGAATCGGGTATTCCGCAGCGGCTTCGGCTTCCACGACACTGGCGTATTTCTTCTCGTCGGCGCCGAATTCTTCCTCGACCTTTTTCTTCGCCTTGTCGTTCAACGCCTGGGTGTCGATTTTTTCGAGGGGAACGGAGGGGACCAGCGGCATGTGTTCCTTGATCTTTTCCCTGATTTCGATGACCGTGGCCGGATCGGAGAGGTCGTCGGTGGCGGCATAGCCGTCGACCGTGACCCTGATGAGGTCGGTGCGCTGTTTCGAGAGCGTGTATTTCTGGGCTTCCTGAAGAGCCTTGTCGTTCTTCGCCGTATTGGTTTTTGCCGTGGCCGCGGCGCCGGTCCTGGCTGCCGTGCCTGCAGCGGGATTGGCCTTTGCCGTGCCCGGGGCGCCCATTGCTCCCGGCATCCCCATTGCACCCGGTGCGCCCGGCATGCCTGCTCCTCCCGGCTGGAATCCGGGATTGCGGCCCATTCCTCCCGGCATTCCCTGCGGGAGATTCCCCTGTGCGGTCACGGGGACGGACAACAGCATGCAGCCTGCGGCAAGCATGCTTCCAAAAACCCATGCAGTCTTCTTCATCTTTTTTATTCCTTATATCGAGGTTTATGGATCGTATGGATGGAGCATTCCCCGACTGGTTTCGAAAAAAACTCGGGAAACATTCATACTTTAACTTGATTCTTGCAAGTTTTCAAGCTATAATAGAAAAGTTTTGGCTTTTTTTTTGAAAAAAAACCAGTTTTGCCGTCATTTCTTTTCAAAAACTGTCATAGGAACCGCTGCCGTGAGTGGAAAAACATGTTTCGTCGCGACCCTGACCCCCGGTCAGATGAAAGCCCTTCGGGAAAACCTTGAAACGATCTCCGCCTGGGAGTTTTCCGACGGCCCGTACATGCTCTTCAAAGCCTCGCGTGAGAAGACGCAGGTGGCGGCGTACCGGTCCGGCAAACTCGTCGTACAGGGCGCCGGGACGCAGGAATTCGTCGAGTTCGTTCTGGAACCGCTGATCGGTCTCGCGCAGGACGAATCGGAACCGCCGCCGCTGCTGGAGTTCAAGGACCCGCATGCCGGGATCGACGAGAGCGGCAAGGGGGATTTCTTCGGGCCGCTGGTCGTGGCGTGCGTGTTCGTGGCGGACCGGGAGACCGCGGACGCGCTGGCGAAGGCGGGCGTACGGGACTCGAAGGCGATCAAGGACGACTCGAAGATCGCCGCGCTCGCCGAGACGGTCAAAACGACGGTCCGGGGCAAGTTCGGCGTCGTGGTCATCGGCCCGGAGGCGTACAACCGCACCTACGAATCCATCGGCAACCTGAACCGGTTCCTGGCATGGGGCCATGCCCGCGCGCTTGAAAATATGCTCAAGTTCGCGCCCGAGTGCCGCCATGTGATCTCCGATCAGTTCGGAGACAAGCGGCTTGTGGAAAATGCCTTGCTCAAAAACGGTCGCGCCGTCCGACTGGAGCAGTTCCCCAGGGGTGAACGCGACGTCGCCGTGGCGGCGGCATCCATTCTGGCGCGCGCGGAGTTCGTGCGGCGTCTGGCGAAACTGGAGGAGGAGGCCGGATGTCCGCTGCCGAAGGGCGCCGGGACGCAGGTGGACAAAACCGCGAAACAGCTTTTCCTGTCCGGAGGGGAGCCGTTTCTGCGGAAATTCGCGAAGATGCATTTTCGAACGGCGCGCAAGGCGATGGGCCTGCCGCTTGACTGACGCCGCGCCGGCTTGTCGGGCCGCGCCATGAGTGGCGCACTGCCAACGCGCTTTCGATACATGTCGCCGGATCCCGGGATGCCCCGCCCCTTTCGTTTCGGGAAAACAGGAAAAGAATCAGGCGCAAAGCGTTTTTTTTCACGAAAAACGATTGCTTTTTTTTCCGTGCGATGCTATATTGATATGATGCGAATCTTTCAACCCTAATCAATAGGAAAGGACAACCGTATGGTCAACTACAAAGATCTCGGACTGGTCAACACCCGCGACATGTTCAAAAAGGCGATGGCCGGCCACTATGCGATCCCCGCATTCAACTTCAACAACATGGAACAGCTCCAGGCGATCATCGCCGCCTGCTCCGAAGAAGAGTCCCCCGTGATCCTCCAGGTCTCCAAGGGCGCCCGCAACTACGCCAACCAGACCCTTCTCCGCTATCTCGCCCAGGGCGCTGTCGAATACGCCCGCGAAATCGGCGGCGGCAAGGTGATCCCGATCGCTCTTCACCTCGACCACGGCGATTCCTTCGAGCTCTGCCAGAGCTGCATCGAGTTCGGTTTCTCCTCCGTCATGATCGACGGCTCCTCCAAGTCCTTCGATGACAACGTCGCCCTGACCAAGAAGGTCGTCGAATACGCCCATCAGTTCGATGTGACGGTCGAAGGCGAACTCGGCGTCCTCGCCGGCGTCGAAGACGAAGTCAAGGCCGAGCAGCACACCTACACCCGCCCGGAAGAAGTCCAGGCCTTCCTGAACGGCACCGGCGTCGACTCCCTCGCCATCTCCATCGGCACCAGCCACGGCGCCTACAAGTTCAAACCCGGCACGGATCCCCGCATCCGCCTCGACATCCTGAAGCAGATCGAAGAGCGCATCCCCGGATTCCCGATCGTCCTCCACGGCTCCTCCTCCGTCCCGCAGGAATACGTCAAGATGATCAACCAGTACGGCGGCCAGCTGAAGGACGCCATCGGCATCGGCGAAGACCAGCTTCGCGAAGCCTCCAAGTCCGCCGTCTGCAAGATCAACATCGACTCCGACGGCCGCCTCGCCATGACCGCCGGCGTCCGCAAGGTCCTGATGGAAAAGCCCGCGGAATTCGACCCCCGCAAGTATCTCGGCCCCGCCCGCGATATGCTCAAGGAACTCTACAAGCACAAAGTCATCAACGTGCTCGGTTCCGCCCATCACGCGTTCGATTGATCGCATCGCTTTCTGCGTCATTCGCGCCGCTCTCCCTTTCCCGGGGGAGCGGCTTTTTCTTTCGCAAATTCCCGCCCCCGCGCATCAATTTGCTTGATTTTTTCAGATTCTATGCTAAAATATAACAATCATCTGTCACTTTAAATCTCACATTTTTCATTTCGAAAGGATAAGATTTCCAGCCATGTCGGAACTTCAAAAGACCCATAAGATGTTTTCGAATCCCATTTCCTGGTGGATTCTCAACATTCTGACGACCTGTTTCATCGCCACGGCCATTGCCTCGTTCACGATCCGGTCCGCCCGGACTTCCGGCAATGTCCGTGTCCTCCGCCTGGGGCATGGCCTTTCCGCCGACCACCCGGTCCATCAGGCCATGCTTCACATGGCGGACCGTCTGAAGGAGCTCTCCGGCAACACGATGGAGCTCCAGATCTATCCCAGCGGGATGATCGGCTCGGAGGACGAATGCTTCAAGCAGGCGCAGAACGCGCAGATCGAATTCGCGAAATGCTCCGCCGCCGTGCTTGACGGTTCCGTACCGGAGTTCCAGGTCGTCGGTGCGCCGTTCCTGTTCCGCGATTCCGACCATTTCTGGGCGGTGATGAACGGCGAGATCGGCAAGTCGCTCCTGAAGAAGATCGACGGTCTGATGGGCATCTGCTACTTCGACGCGGGAGCGCGCAGCATCTACACCACGAAGAAGCCCGTTCGCTCCGCCACCGACATGAAGGGCCTGAAGATCCGCACGCAGAAGAGCTCCATCGCCATGGAGTCGATGGAGGCGCTCGGCGCGTCACCGACCCCGATCTCCTGGGGCGAGCTCTACACTGCATTGTCGCAGGGCACGGTGGATGCCGCGGAAAACAACATCCCGAGCTTCGTGACCGGACGCCATTTCGAGGTCTGCAAATACTTCACCTTCACGGAGCACCAGCGCGTCCCGGACGTGCTCGTGATGAGCAAGAAGATCTGGGATTCGCTCACCCCGGAGCAGCAGGGCTGGATCGAACAGGCCGCTGCCGATGCGAACGTCTACCAGCGGGAGGCCTGGCGCAAGTCCGAGGCCGCCAACGAGGAGATCGCACGCAAGGCGGGCGTCGAGTTCATCAACGTCGACCGGGAGCGGTTCATGGAGCTTTCGAAGCCGGTCTACGAGGCGTTCCCCAAGGAACTGCGTGAGCTGGCCGAACGGATCAAGGAGGTCAAGTGATGCGGCATTTCCATAACATCATGGTCAAGACCCTGAGCTTCCTGCTGGAGGCCAGCATGGCGGTGCTCGTGCTGGACGTGCTCCTCGGCGTCGTCTCCCGTTACGTCGTGGGGCGCCAGGTGTCCTGGACCGAGGAGCTCGCCTGCCTCCTGCTCGTGTGGTCTTCCTTCTTCGGCATTGCGCTGGCGTTCAACTCCCGCTCCCACCTCGGCATCGACCTTATCGTGAATATGATGGGCGACGCCCCGCGCAAGACGGCGGCGACGATCGCGCACCTCGTGACGCTCACGTTCACCGTCGTGGCGTTCCTCTACGGCGGCTGCTTCCTGCTGCACAAGGCCATGTTCGTCACGCGGAACGTGATGCCCGCGCTTCAGATCCCGGATGCGGTAATGTATCTGCCGATCCCGGTCTGCGGCCTCTTCATCCTCTATTTCGAAATCCGCAATTTCGCCGCCGATCTCCGCGGCACGGACGAAAAGGAGGCGTGAACTATGGAATATGTGGGACTGATCCTCGCCTTGATCTTCTTCTCGCTTCTCTTCCTGAACGTCCCGGTCGCCGTGGCCATCGGTTCCGCCACCATGCTCGGCGTGGCGGTCGCGGGCGGCACGTTCCGTCCCGAGATCATCGTGCCGGAACGCATGATGTTCGGCATCAATTCGTTCCCGCTGCTTGCGATCCCGTTCTTCGTCCTCTCGGGCATCCTGATGGGGCGCGGCGGCATGGCGCGCCGCCTGATCGATTTCGCTTCGGCCCTGGTCGGGCATCTGCCCGGCGGCCTGGCGTACGCCAACACGATCACGTGCATGCTTTTCGGGTCGATCTCCGGCTCGGCGGGCGCTGCCGTCGCCAGCGTGGGCGGCTTCATGGTCCCGGAGATGGTCGCGAAAGGCTATGACCGGAACTTCTCGACGGCCCTGACGACGACGTCTGCCACGACCGGCCTCATCATCCCGCCGTCGAACATCATGATCGTTTACGCCGTGGCCTGCGGCTCGGTCTCGATTGCGGCGATGTTCCTGGCCGGCGTCGTGCCCGGCATCGTGATGGGGCTGTGCATCATCCTGGCCTGCATCGTGCATGCCATGCGCTCCGGCGCAAAATTCGAAAAGCGGGTGCCGTTCTCCGTCCTCTGGACCTCGTTCCGCCGCGCGTTCCTGAGCCTCTTCCTGATGGTCATCATCATCGGCGGCATCCTGAAAGGCATTTTCACCGCCACCGAGGCCGCGGCCGTCGCCGTCGCCTACGCGTTCATCCTGAGCGTCTTCCTGTACCGTGAAGTCAAGTTCAGGGACCTCCCCGGCATCCTGAGGGAGACCGGGATCACGACCGCCGTCGTGATGTTCCTGATCGGCGTCAGCTCCTCCATGAGCTGGATCATGACCGTGGCGAACATTCCGGGCACGGTGAGCGACTGGCTGCTGTCCCTTTCCTCCAGCCCGGTCGCCATCCTGCTCTTCATCAACCTGCTCCTGCTGGTCGTCGGCGCCTTCATGGACATGACGCCTGCCGTCCTGATCTTCACCCCGATTTTCCTCCCGATCGTGCGTGAATTCGGCATGTCGGACCTCCAGTTCGGCATCATGATGATCGCGAACCTGTGCATCGGCCTCTGCACGCCGCCGGTCGGCACCTGCCTTTTCATCGGCTGCGGCATCGGCAAGACGTCGATCGCGAAGGTCACCCCCGCCATGATCCCGTTCTGGATCGCCATGCTGGCCTCGGTGCTCATGATCACGTATATTCCTGCGCTTTCCAACTGGCTGCCCTCGCTGCTCGGCAAATAAGTAGCCGGGGCACATTCCCAGCACAAAAACGGTCGCCGTTTTCACGAACGGCGGCCGTTGATTATATCGGTGGGACAAAGAAAAAGGGAAGGGTCAGGGGCGTTCTTCGACGGGCGGCACTGCGCCTTCCTCCAGGGAGGTGTAGTCGATGCGGCTGTCGGCGATCCTGAGGCGCTTCGCGTAGATGCATTCCGCATCCATGAGTTCGCAGTCGCCATTCGCCTTGCCGCATCCGCAGGAGCCGTTCGCGAGTCCCTTCGGGCACGTTTCCGGGCAGACGTAGTCGGTCTGCGGCAGCCTGCACCGGTTGCATCCCCGGCAGGACACGAGGAGCTTCTTGGTCAGGTGGCGTTCCCGTGCCGGCAGCTTGTCCGCGTTTGCGAAAAGCGCGCCGGCGAGGTTGCGGCGGAATTTCTCCGACCCGGTCAGCGGTCGTATCCCCGAAGCGAGAGCGAGCTGTTCGGCGGGGAGGTCGGATTCCAGCAGATTGTCGAAAAGGTAGAATTCGTTCGGATAGGGCGCCATGTCGAGCCTGTCGTAGTATTCCGCGTATGCGGTCCGCCAGTCCTGAAAGGTCCGGAATTCCTGAAACGCCTCGCGGATCTTCTGGAAAATGGTCTCGAGGAGCGCGATGTTCGTGACGCCCGCGATCTGGACGGCGCTGAACCCGAGCAGGCGCGCGCCCGCGGCGTGGATCTGGATTCGGCGGAGCTGGGCGGCCTCGAACTGCGCGAACGAATGGTCGCGTTCCGCTTTCAGCAGGACTTCGAAATCGGGCGAGATGTGGACTCCGTGGAAGGCGCCCGCGCAGAGCTGTTCCGCGTTGTCGGGCGTCAGGAACATCAGCCGGGCCACGGTCGGGATGTTGATCTCCCGGCGGAAGAGGTTCCAGATCAGTTCCTGGAGCTTCATCATGTCCCAGCCGTACTGGGCGATCAGGTAGTCCGCCCCGTTGGCGAGCTTGCGGAATATCTTGAACGACTGGGCATAGGCGGATTCCGGCGTGTACTGGTACGGATTGACCGTTGCCCCGATGGAGATCGAGGGAAGGGCTGCGTCCCGGATCGCTCCGAGCATATTGACGCTTTCCAGAAACACATGTTTGCGGGTCTGCGCGGCGTTTTCTCCGTGTACGGCCGCCCCGGTCACGGCGCAGAAATTCTTGAATCCCTCGGAATGTGCATGGCGGACCGATTCCAGGATGTCCTTCACCGTATGGTCGCGTCCGTGCAGATAAAGGATGTGGCGGTCGCGGGAATACCGGCACAGCTCCGAGGCGAACTGCACCATGTCGAGCGCATAGCCCGAGGGCGACTCGTCGACGAATGCGATGGACGCCTTCGGGTGTTCCTGCGAATGGATCAGATATTCGAAATCGGAGGCGCGGCGCACGGCATCGGACAGCGGCGTGTCGGCGGAGGGGACGGGGAGTTCGGCGATGAGCTGGAATTCTCCCAGGTCGAACCTCTGCTTGAACCGGTTCTCATTGGTTCCGTCGAAATTCATTTCCAGCTGGATGGATTCCCGGGTCATGGACGATGCTTTCCTTCTTCAAAAAATTCCCTGACATTCGTGATGAACTCCGCCGGATCGTCCTCCATGAGGAAGCGTCCGGCAAGAGGCAGTATGACGACTTTCGCGGACGGGAAATACTCCGTCCATTTCCGCAGCGCCCGCTTCGTGTAGAGCCAGTCCTTCCCGCCCCACAGGATCAGCGCGCGTTTCTCCCGAAGCGACCAGATCGCCGTCTCAATCTCGATCATGGACTGCGCCGACTTGTCCTCCGGCGCGCACGGCAGGGAGTTGATGAACTCCATGAGGGCGCAGCGGTCTTCTCTCCGCGGGAACGGCAGGAGGTAGGCATCGCGGACGATTTTCGGATATCTCCAAGGGGGGCGGAGGAAGAAATTGAACTTGTTGACGAGGATGTTCCCGAGGATGGGAAACTTGCAGATGCGGAGGCGGAACGGCAGCGAGAAGTCGGAAAAGGACATGGCATTCATGACGATGAAGGACTCGACGCTTTCCGGATGGCGGGCCGCATAGCCCATGCCGATCGCCGCGCCGCGTCCGTGCATGACGAGCGTGATCCGGTCGCTGATGCCGAGGTGGTTGAGCAGGCGTTCGAGGTGCTCGATGTGGTTCTCGATGCGGTAGTCGAAATGGAGCGGTTTGTCCGATTGCCCGAATCCGAGCTGGTCGTATGCGACGACCCGGCGCGTCGTGCGGAATTCGCGGATGACGCTGCGGAATGCGAACGCCGACATCGGGCAGGAATGAATCAGGACCAGCGCAGGGCCGGTCCCTTCATCGAAATAACACAGATGCTGGCCGTCGACTTCGAGGAAATGTGGTTCAAACGGAAAGATCTCCCGGAACCTCTCCCGTTCCTGTGCACCTGGGGCGGACATGTCGAGCCGACGGCCTCTTCTGATTGACGGTCAATAACGGTTTCTGGAGCTTCTGGAGCTTCTGCTGTTTCTGGTATTGTTGTTGTAGTTGTTGTTGCGGCGATCTTCGCGTTCGCGTCTTCTTCTCTCGTTTTCCTCTTCCTGCCTGCGCCTTTTTTCCTCGGCCTCCTGTTTCTTGCGCTCCTTTTCCTCTTCGGCCTTGCGCTTGCGTTCCTCTTCCTTCTCTTTCTGCTGCTGCTTGTATTCTTCGGCCTTGCGCTTGCGCTCCTCCTCCAGCTGTTTCTTCTTTTCCTGTTCCTCTTCGGCTTTCCGTTTGGCGGCTTCCGCCTTCTCATTATTTGCTGCGACGGCGGCGGATCCGCCCGTAAGTGCGGCCTTCGCGGTCGAGGAGGTCGGTTTGTTGGTCGCCGTCTTGGCGGACGATGCGGACGGCGCGTTTTTGACGGGGCCGCCGAAATCGACGGTCATGCCCTGCGCGTTGAATTCCACGGACTGTGCACGGGCGAAGAAGGACTTCATATTGTCGTTCTGCACGAGAGAGGAAAATCCGTCGATGAAGGTCTTGGTGTTGACGAAGATCGGGAGGCGTCCGATGTCGAGGCGGCTGACGCTAATGTCGAACAGTTCTGCCGGAGCCTCTTCATTCCGGTTTCCGTTCTCCAGGGGGTAGAAGGTGAAATCGCCGTGAATGGTGTAGATGACCGGGACCTTGTCCTTGAGGGTGATCCAGAGGTAGATCACGGATTTGTCCTTCTCTTCGTCGTAGGCGATTTCGGCGGAGTCGACTCTCGCGAAGGCGGGCTCGACGGAGAGGGGCCGCACGACCATTTCCTTGAACATGCTGTTGACCTCGGGATAGGAATACGTCACCTTGCCGCTCGTGACCCCGTTGGCCACATTGTCGAATTTCTGACGGGCGGACGCCGCGCTGATGGCAGGTTCCTCGTATTTGCGGAGGCCGCCGTTGTAGAAGACCACGGCGATGAAGGCGGCGACGACGAGGAGCGCGATGCCGGTGGAGACCGCTTCCTTGATGCGTTTTTTGGCGAGTTTGATGCTCTTTTCCTTGTTGACGTCCTTCTGAAGCTTGTTCGGGTCGATCGCATCCATATCCAATTTTTCGCCGCAGTCCCGGCAGAAAATGCTGCCCATCTGGTTCTCGAAGCCGCATTTCTGGCATTTGATCATCATGGTAGGGGGTGCCTTTCTTGAAAGTGGTAATTGACGGAGACGTAATCCGTTTAATATAGCATTCGGACGCTTTTTATCAAGGCTGTTTTTCCATCTTTTTTCTTTTTTCAGAAAAAAACCATCTTTCCCGGGCTTTTTATTTGACTATCCGGTTTTCGGATGTATAATTCTTAACACGTTTTTTGTCCAGACTTCTTTTCCGAGGGAGAATTACAATATGCCGCAGGCCGAAAAGGAATCCGCATCCGCACGGGACATGTCGTTCGAAGACGCCATGGCCAAACTCGAGTCGCTTGTCCGCTCCATGGAAAGCGGCAGCACGCGCCTGGAGGATGTGATCGCCTCGTTCGAGGAGGCGAAACGCCTTTCCGTCTACTGCCAGCAGAAACTCGAGACGCTCAAGCGCAAGATCGAGATCCTCACGAAGGACGGGCCGGAAGGCCAGACCTGGGCGCCGTTCCAGCCCGAAGCCGACGGCGGCGACACGTTCATCCCGCCCGCGCAGGGGAACGCCCCCACCCGGACTGCGGATGATGACGGCGATCCGGACAATATCCCGTTCTGATTTCCCCCCCGGTGACGACGGATATGAGCAGGCCCCCGAAACAGCGTTCTCCCGAGGACTTCGGCGAAAAGAACATCACGCCGATGATGAAGCAGTACCTTCAGGCGAAGGCCGAGTCCCCCGCCGATTCCATCCTGCTGTTCCGCGCCGGCGATTTCTACGAGATGTTCTTTGAGGACGCCCTGCGCGCCGCTCCGATCCTCGACCTGGTGCTGACCCACCGCGCCGGCAACCCGATGTGCGGCGTGCCATACCGCGCCGTCGACGCCTATATCCCGAAACTGCTTGACGCCGGGCTGAAAGTGGCGGTGGCCGAGCAGATGGAGGACCCCGCGCTCGCGAAGGGCCTGGTCCAGCGCGCCATCACCCGCGTCATCACCCCGGGCACCATCCTCGACGCGTCGTTCCTGAAGCCCGGCGACAACAATTTCCTCTGCGCGGTCGTGGCCGAGGACAGGGACGTCTACGGGCTCGCCTGGCTCGATATCAGCACCGCCGAATTCCAGACCGAACGCCTTGATTCGCGAGAAGCGTTCGAGAGCGAACTCCAGCGCCTCCAGCCGCGCGAATGCCTCCTGCCGCGTTCCCTGTACGAACAATGGGGGCAGACCGGCGGACGCCCCGTGCTGATCCGCCCCGTCCTCTGGACCCCGCTCGACGACTGGATCTTCTCTTACGAGCACACGTCCGAGCTCCTGAAACGCCAGTTCTCCGTGGCCGTGCTCGACGGCTTCGGGCTGAAGGATTGCGCATGCGGCGTCCGCGCCGCCGGGGCCGTGCTGCATTACGCCGGCGAGAACCTGCGCCGCAACACCGGGCACATCGTCTCCATCCGCCGGAACTACAGCGAGAAATATCTCGGGCTCGACCCGGTCTGCCAGCGCAACCTGGAGCTCGTCGACGCCCTCCACGGCGGCGGCCGCGATGGCACCCTCCTGCAAATCCTCGACCGCACCTCCACCGCCATGGGCTCCCGCCTCATGCGCAACTGGCTCCTGAAGCCGCTCCGCGACGTCGACGCGATCGTGGAACGCCAGGACGTCGTCGGGCTCATGAAGGACGAGGTCCTGACCCGGCAGGAGATCCGCGAGACGCTCCTTTCCATCCGCGACATGGAACGCCTCACTGCCAAGCTCAACGCGGGCGCGGTCAACCCGCGCGACCTCCTCGCGCTCGCGCACAGCCTTTCCGTCCTGCCCGGCCTCCGCATGATCCTCAACGCCTACGACCTGCCGCTCGTGGAACGCATCCGCGACGGTCTCGGCGACTTCCCCGAGCTCACTTCACGCATTTTCGCCGCCATCGCCGACGATCCCCCGGCTGACATGGCCGATGGCGGGTTCATCCGCGAGGGCTTCAACCATAACCTCGACGTCTTCCGTTCGGCCATCACCGACGGCAAGTCCTGGATCGCCGCGCTCCAGGCGAAGGAACAGGAACGCACCGGCATCAAGAGCCTGAAAGTGCATTTCAACGGCGTCTTCGGCTACTACATCGAAATCTCCAAGAGCAACCTCGCGCGCGTCCCCGACGACTACGTCCGCAAACAGACGCTCGTCAACGCCGAACGCTTCATCACGCCCGAGCTCAAGGAGATGGAAAGCAAGATCCTCGGCGCCTCCGACAAGGCCGTCTCCCTCGAAAAACAGCTCTTCGAGGAGCTCCGCACCTACGCCCGCACCTTCACCGGCGAAATCCAGAAGGCCGCCTTCTCCGTCGCCCGGCTCGACGTCCTGGCCGCCCTCGGCGAATGCGCCTCGAAATACCGTTACTGCCGCCCCCACGTCGCGGACGACGACGTGCTCCATATCGTGGCAGGACGCCACCCGGTGCTCGACGCGAAGATGGAGAGCGAACGTTTCGTGCCGAACGACACGCTGCTGGACGGCGCGGAGAACCGCATGATGATCATCACCGGTCCGAACATGGCGGGGAAATCCACCTACATCCGCCAGACCGCGCTGCTCGTCATCATGGCGCAGATGGGCTCCTTCATCCCCGCGGACGAGGCGCACGTCGGCCTGGTCGACCGCGTCTTCACCCGCGTCGGCGCCATGGACGACCTTGCGCGCGGCCAGAGCACGTTCATGGTCGAAATGATCGAGACCGCGAACATCCTGAACCACGCCACGAGCAGGAGCCTCGTGATCCTCGACGAGATCGGACGCGGCACCAGCACGTTCGACGGCCTCTCCATCGCGCTCGCCGTCGCCGAATACCTCCTCGACCACCCCGCCGCGCGCGCCCGGACGCAGTTTGCCACCCATTACCACGAGATGACCGAGCTCGCCCTCACGCGCAAGGGCGTGAAGAACTACAACGTCGCGGTGCGAGAGTACGGCGACCAGATCATCTTCCTGCGCCAGATCGTCCCAGGCGCCGCAGACAAGAGCTACGGCATCCACGTCGCAAAGCTCGCCGGACTCCCGAACGACGTGATCGTCCGCGCCCGGGAAATCCTCGAAAACCTCGAGGAAAACGCCATCGCCGACGCCGGCGTGCCCTCCTACACGCGCCCCATCCTCCGCGAACGCCACGCCAAGTTCCACGCGAAAAAGACGCGCAAAACCACTATGCCGGACGAGGACGACGAGCCCGAACAGCCCACGCTGTTCTGAGTGAGCCCAAAATGCCCCGGATCGCCGCCGGTTCAGCGGCGGATGTACATCCGCGTTATTTCCGGTTTGTCTTCGCTCCGGACCATGCACAGAAACTCCCAGCCGTAACGTTCGTAGAAGCCCGTGTGGTCCGTCACGAGATAGATCGGCGTGATCCCCTTTGACCGCAAATCGTCCGCGGCCATGTTCAGAAGCCGTCCGGCGATCCCGCGTCCGCGGTATTCCTCCTCGGTATAGACGGCGCAGACGTTCGGCGACAGGTCCTTTCTGCTGTGGAAATCGTTTTCGATCACGCCGAGGCCGCCGACGATCCGGCCGCCATCCAGACACAGATACCAGCCGTATTCGATGTCCCGGGCCAAATAAGCCTCCATGCACTTTAGATAGGCTTCTTCCGGGACTCCCCATTTGAGGTGAAACCATGCCGCGGCCGCCGGCTTCAGTTCATGCCGATCCCGCAGCGTCACATATTCATAGTTGTCCATGTCGATCGTGATCCGGTTCCGGTTCCGTTATTTCGCTTTTTTCGATCCTTGTCACGAAAATAAAAAAACACCATCTTTCACGATGTGTGAAAAATGGTGAATCCGAATTCAAAATGGTGCACCCGGAGGGATTTGAACCCCCAACCTTCTGATCCGTAGTCAGACGCTCTATCCAGTTGAGCTACGGGAGCATAATTGAGACGCAAAACAAATCGCGTGATAATACTATACTCCGGTTTCGAAAAAAATCAAGCGGTTTTTCGGAAAAAAAACGCTTTTTACTGCATTTTTTCGCCTCTGCGGCACATGGTATCCTGCGTGAGGATCAGAACAGCAGGACAGCCTCGCGGATTGAGACCATCCAGCAGCAGACATTGTGGAATTTTTCCTTCGGGATGGTGCGTTTCCCGCAGCTTTTCCGCAGGGGCGTCAACACGATCTCATTGGCTTTGCGGGTATAAACCGCGAAAAGGAATTCCTTTTTGTCCCGGAGTTTCACGAGCACGGTGTCGCCGTCGCCGGGTGCATCCGGCCAGAGGAGCAGAAGCCGCGTTCCCGCAGGGAAGAAGCCGTTCTTGTCGTTTTCGACCTCGACCGCGAAATGCCCCGGCATGACTGCCGACGTGAACGAGGCGGTGGATTTGGACTTTTCCCGGATAATGCCCTCGATGGGGTCGATTTGCGGGTCGAAATCGGCGAGATCCGTCAGACGAAGCAGCGGAACGGACGTTTTCTGCGTCGCGCCTGCACCGTACCACGCGGTCTGTTCCCGCAGGACGCAGTTCGTTCCGGCCGCCGCGACGGGACCATACGGATAGGACATGGTCTCGCTCGGGTCCATGTATTCGCCGATCAGCGGCAGCACGTTCTGCCATACGGTCCCGTTGATCTTGCCGGTGCGCCCGTTGAGCCAGTATTTGACCGTCGTGTGCGAAACCCCGACAGTGCGAGCGAAGCTGAGCACGCTTCCACTTCGTTTGATCGCGGCCCCAATGGCATTCCGGATGGATTCGGTGATGATCATATAAAACCCCCTTGGAAAAGCTTTGCGTGAGTGTTCCGAACACGGGCTTTCGGGCTGTGTCGCAGATATCGTGTCCGGACAGAATGGAATCTTTCCAATCACTATATACCGCGATGCAACAACTTTCAAGCAGTTTTTTGCAAAAAATACAAAACATTGTTTAAAAGCTTCAATTGCCCGAGCAATCAAACCGGAGTGGATTGATAAAAACTTGTAAAAATCGTCATCCGGCGCGGCGGGCGGTGTGAACGGTACGATAGATGGCCGAAAAAAGCCGCCCGCCCCGCGTTGGGGTCGAGCGGCTGTGCGTTGCACGGATTTGCGCTGAAATCGGGAGCGATGATTACTTGACCGGCTCCTGAATGCCTTCGTTCGTCTGGCGGACGGGCTTGATGGTGCCGTCCTCGTTGAAGAACATCTCGTCCACGCAGACGGCGCGGCGTCCGAGCGCGCCGCCCTCGCCGTTGATGCTGAGCGCGGCGTTGTGGTAGAAGAGGAACGTGCGTCCCTTGAAATCGACCACGGCGGGGTGGATGGTGAAGCTGTTCCGCGCGGAGCCGGTGACCTGTCCGCGGTAGGTCCACGGGCCGGTGATCTTTTCGGCGGTGGCGTAGGCGATGACCTCGTTGCCCTGCGGATTCTTGTGGTTCGCCTCGTCGCCGTAGGTGCGGGAGGCGTAGATGCAGTAGTAGAGGCCGTTGCGCTTGTAGAGCCAGGGGCCTTCCTCGTAGCTCTGCATTTTCAGGTCGGTGATCTCGCCGTCGAGCTCGAGCATGTTGTCTTTGAGCTTGGCGAGGTAGCAGTTGCCGTTGCCCCAGCAGAGCCAGGCGGTGCCGTCGTCGTCGATGAGGCAAGTCGGGTCGATGTCGTTCCAGCCCATGAAGCCGCTGGTCAGGTTGTCGACGACCACGGGTTTCTCATAGGTCTTCCACGGGCCGACGGGGTTGTCGGAGGTCGCGACGTTGATGGACTGTCCGCCGTACTTGTCGTTGCGGATGGTGACGTACCAGTAGTAGGTGTCGCCCTTCTTCACGACCTGCGCGGCCCAGCAGGTGTTCTTCTGGCCGTACGGGAAGTCGGTGGAGGTGAGGACGTCGCCATAGGATTTCCAGTTCACGAGATCCTTCGTGGAGTAGCAGCGCCATGCCTTGATGGTGAACATCTCGCGGCCGTGGGCGTCGTCGTGACCGGCGTAGAGCCAGAGTGTGTCGCCGACGACGAGCGCGGCGGGGTCGGCGGTCCAAACGTCCTTGAAGAGCGGGTTGCCGGTGGTCTTGACGTCGACCGGGCTGGTCATCGTGCCGCCGGAGGATTCGGCAGCCGCGGCGCCGCCGAAGATGCCCTCCTTGGTCATGACGATTTGCTTCATGGTGCCGTCGGGATTGTATTCGAGCTTGTCGATGCAGACGGAGCGGTTGTAGCTGCCGCCGCCGGGGAGGGTACCGTCATGGTAGAAGAAATACCACTGGCCGTTGAATTGTGCGATGCCGGGGTGGTTCGTGCTGGTGTTTTTGTTGCCGTCGCAGAGGATGCCCTTCGCCTCGAAGTGGCCGTCGATGCTGTCGGCCATGGCGTAGGCGATGCGCTCGGGCATGAAGCCGGATGCGTAGGTGAGATAATATTTCCCGTTGTACTTGTGGATCCAGGGGCCTTCCGTAAAGCGGTACTGCTTCCAGTCGACGTCGAGGCTCTTGACCGGGCCGTCGAGCTCGATCATGTTTTCCTTGAGCTTGGCATAGTAGCAGTGGCCGTTGCCCCAGATGAGGTATGCCTGGCCGTCGTCGTCGATCAGGACAGTCGGGTCGATGCATGCCCAGGAGTGGCTGGTGGCGAAGCAGTCTTCCGGCTTCACGAGCTGCTTGCCGATGGCGTCCTTGTAGGGGCCTTCCGGCTTATCGGCGACCGCGACGCCGATGCCCGCGCCGTTGGTGCTGGTGTAGAGGTAGTATTTGCCGTTGCGGGCGATCATCTGCGCGGCGTAGGCGGTGTGGGTGGTGTCCCAGGTGAAATCGGAAACGGGGATCGGGGCGGGCCATTCCGTCCAGGTCTTCATGTCCTTCGTGGAGAAGAGGCACCAGTCCTTCATGGTGTAGTTCGGGTTCGGACGGCCGTTTTCGGCGGTGTGGTCGTGGCTGGTGATGAGCCAGAGCGTGTCGCCGATCACGACGGGCGCCGGGTCGGCGGTGTATTTGTGCTTGAAGACGGGGTTGTCGACCGGCTTGTACTCGCCGGTGGGCTTCACGTCGCCGGACTGTGCGGCGGCGGGCTGGGCGGCATCAGGCTGCGGACGGTCGTCTTGGGGACGCTGACCGCGCTGGCCGCGTTGGCCGCGCTGGCCGCCGAACTGGCCGTCGGGACGCTGACGGCGCGGGCCCTGCTGGTCGCCGGGCTGGGCCGCTTCGCCCTGCTGACGCTGACGGCGCGGGCGCTGTTGCTGCTGGTCCTGGGCCGCGAGCTGGACCGCCGTAACGGACAACGCGATCGCGGACAGGATGAGGAGGGAACGTTTGATGGAGAACATGATTCATCGCTCCTTTCTTGCTGGCTGGACTGAATCAGTCGTTTGAAATAACAAAGTCAAAATGAGCGGGCGCCCGAAGCGCTTCGAGCGCCCGCGAAATCCCCCCCCCCGGGAAGGGGGGAGTTGATAATGGGATCAGCGGTTGTTGAGCGAATCGGAGATGCCGGAGGCCACTCCGCTGACGCCCTTGTTGACGGCGTTGACGGCGCCCTCGAGAGCCTGGCCGACGCCGGTGGAGACGCCTTCGACGCCCTTGTTGACGGAGTCGATGGCGCTTTCGCCTTCCTTCTTCGCTGCGTCTGCGGCGTCCTCGGCATCCTTCCTGGCGGTTTCGGCGGCCTTCCTGAGGCCTTCGATCGCGTCATTGAAGGTTCTCTCGACGACCGGCTTCTGGGCTTCGACGAGGTCCTCGGCTTCCTTCAGGCTGGTCGAGACTCTCTTTTCGATGAGCTCGTTGAAGGCCGCGATCTGAGCCTCGGTGAAGCCTTTTGCCTTGGCGTAGTGCTTGCCGATGGTCTGGTAGACGATCTTGCGCGTGACGGCGGTGTCGGCGGGCTTGTCCTCGCTATTGTCGAACTTGTCGATGGACGCGGTGATCTCGGCAATGATGATGCCCTGTTCATCTTCGGAGATCGCGAGGGCGGTCATTTCCTTCTGGGCGACCTCGGTGGCGATGATGTTCCAGTGATAGGGCACCGGCTCGGTGTCTTTATCCTTCAGCGCGCTGAAATCGGCGAAGCTGGCGTAGATGAGGGCGACGAGGACGAGGAGGAGTCCGCCTGCGACCCAGGAGAACTTCCACGGGGTCATGTCGACGGCCTTCACATCCTCCTGGACGAACGCCTCCTTGCGCGGAGCGACGAGCGACCAGATGCCCATGATGGCGACGAGGATCAGGAAGACGATGGTATCGACGTGGTAGATGTTCATGCCGCCGGTGACCTTCTGCACGAGTTTGGGATCGCCGAACGTGAGGAAGGCGATCAGGACGACGCCGACGAAGAGGGCGACGTTGGCGGCCATCTTCGGCACGAACCTGGTGAGCATGCCGACCACGATGATGGCGAACAGCGGGATGTTGTAGATGCCGTTGGTCTTCTGGAGATAGTCGAAGATGCTGGAGGTGTTCGCGAGAAGCGGAGCGCCGCACATGCAGAGGATGGCGATGATGAAGCCGAACACGCGGCCGGAGCGGACGACCTTCTTGTCTTCCGCCTGCGGATTGATGAGGCCCTTGTAGAAGCCGATGCTGAACAGCGTGCAGGAGGAGTTCAGCGCGCCGTTGAAGCTGGAGAGGACCGCGCCGATGAGGACCGCGCCGAAGAAGCCGGCGAGCCAGTTCGGCAGGACGAACGTGACGAGCTGCCCGTAGGCGAGCGCAGAGGAGTTCATGTCGAGGTTCAGCAGGCCCTTGCAGGCGAAGTAGAACGCGATCATGCCGGGGAACACGAGGTACAGCGGGCCGAGGAGCTTCAGGAGGCCGCAGAGCAGGACGCCCTTCTGGCCTTCGGCGAGGCCCTTCGCGCCGAACGTGCGCTGAATGATCTGCTGGTTGGTGCACCAGTAGAACATGTTGATGATGAGGACGCCGGTAAAGAGGGTGCCGAACGGGACTTCGGATTTCGGACGGCCGAAGGTGTTGAACATGTCGGCGTGGGCGTTCTTGACTTCGGAGAAGGACTGCATGAAGGAGACGCCGCTGACCGCGGAGACCTTGTTCAGGGCGAAGAACACGATCATGAAGCCGCCGACGAGCAGGCCGATGCCGTTGATCGTGTCAAGCACGGCGCAGGTGCGGAGGCCGCCGAACAGCGAGTACGCGCAGCCCATGAGGCCGATCAGCCAGATCGCGATCCAGAGGACCGCCGTGTCGCTGAGTCCGGGGAAGAGGCTGTGGAAGTCGAGGATCTGACGGAGCGCGACAGCGCCCGTGTACAGGATCAGCGGGAGGAGCAGGAAGACGTAGAAGAAAAGGAAAATCGCGTTCGCGATCGTGCCCGTGGACTTGCCGTAGCGCAGTTCCATGTATTCCGGCACGGTGGTGACGCCGCTCTTCAGGAACTTCGGCAGGAAGAACCATGCCATGGCGACGAGGGACACCACGGCGACCACTTCCCACGCCATCACGCAGAGGCCCTGGCGGAACGCGGAACCGTTCAGGCCGACCATCTGTTCGGTGGAGAGGTTGGTGAGCAGCAGGGATGCCGCGATCAGGGGGTACGTGAGGCTGCGTCCGGCGAGGAAGAAGCCGGTGTTCGAGCCAACGTCTTGTTTTCGCACGATGAACCAGGTGAGGGCACCGGCGAAGCCGAGGAACAGGATGAACGAGATAATTACCGTCATTTTTTGCTCCGAGTTTGTTCTTTCTACTTTAAGTTAAGGGGTTGAATTCTGCGCTAATATATCATGCGGGAAAAGAGAAATCAAGGCGGGATCGCTCTTTTTTTCGCTTTTTTCCCGGAAAGAAGTTAAAATATTTTTTACTGTAACCACCTCAGGAACAAACTGTTGCATCTGGTGGAGCCGCCGCGTGCGAAACCGCCGCATCACGTTCTTTAACGTTAAATAAACTTTTTCGCGGACTCCGGTTTCCTGTTTGACATTCCGTTAATCCCTGCTATATTAAGGAGTTCGAAGTGAGGAATTGAAAACCGCCGTGTAGAGATGTTTTGAGGATGCGCGGCGGATGCGCCCGGAAAGAGTGCGACAGGAGAAACCATGCCGACCTACACAAGCAGCGGAACGGGGGGAGACGTCCTCCTCGCAAAAAAAATGCCGGAAGCCGAATATATGTACGGCTGCGTTCCGACTGCCGTGGCCATGCTGCTGGGGTATTACGATCTTTACGGATACCGGGGAAACGACCTTTCCAACATCGTCGAGGGGGACGTGGCGCTGAAATCGCGCGGGACGGACGGAAATTCCTACGACATGGATGCCTTCGACACCGTGCTGGGCAGTCTGACCGCGTCGAAGGAATACGTGTACAGGTTCTATTCCCGCGACGGCGTGGAAACGACGCCGCAGCAGGAGCTGGAATACACGTTCCAGGCCGACAACAAGACCCTGAAAACGGACGAATGGAACTGCCTGGCCGATTACCTCGGGACCGGGCAATACTGGCGCGGAGCGGACAACCTCGTTACGGTCGTTTCGTTCTGTTCCCTGGCGGACCTTTACAGCAACAACTATTCGGACGTCAAGATCACGGACGGCACCACCACGCGCATGGTCCGCTACAACGACACCACCATGCTCCCCGGGCTGGACCTGTACGTGCAGTCCCGCGGGTACCTGCTGGACTATGAGACCACCGGGACGTACGAGGTCGACGTCGCGGGAGGCTCGTTCACGTTCGACGACTATGTGAACGAGATCGATTCGGGACGGCCGGTCCTGATCTCCATCGAAGACCATGTCATGATCGGATACGGGTACAACAAGAAGACGAAGGAGATCATCTTCGACGACTGCTACAAGGTCGACCAGCGCATGGCATGGGACGGCACGTACCGTTATGCCGACGCCGACCGCAAGCTGCAATCCATCACCGTCATCGGGTTCAACATGAACGGGGACGTGGACCTCGCCGTCGTGAACTCCGGCGATAGTTCGGAGAAACTGCTCCTGAACGGGACATCCGGCGGGACCGGGTCGGAGAACTACTGTGTGGCCGGAACGGGAAACACCGTGTACCTGACCTATACCGTCTCCAACCTGGGGACGAAGCGGAGCCCCTCTTTTCAGGCGTCCATCTACGTAGACGGCAAACTTTTCAAAACAAGCTCGCTCGATGCTCTCAACGCGAAAAAGACGCGCTCCATCGCGCTCTCCCTCGGAAAAATCTCCGTCGGCATGCACAACGTCCGCGTCGTTCTCGACGAATCCAACGTCATCCAGGAGGTGAACGGCGCAAACAACGAGACGGAACGGAGTTTCCTGGTCCTCAAATCCGGCACGACCGTCGAAACCGGAACCCGGCAAGTTCAGGTGGGGGAATCCGCCGTCGACGTCTATGTCCACGGCGGGACCCTGAACCTGAACGGCGGCGAGGCGTCCGGCGCCGTCCTGCGCGGCAAGCCGAACGGGAACACTTACTGGGGGGGCGGCGGCCGGTATCAGCGTGGGCGGGCGAACGTGTCGCAGGGCGGACTGCTGTCCGGCACGGTCGTCTATGGTTATGGCGAGGTCAATGTCTCAAGCGGCGGCATCGCCGTGAACACCCGCATTTCCTCCTCGGGCAGGATGACGGTCCGCGACGGAGGGACGGCCTCGGACACGGCCGTCGAATCCGGCGGCAGCGTCACGGTCGAAAACGGCGGGATTCTCACCGGGAAACTGACGCTGGGGAGCGGGGCGGTTGCCTCTGCCGGACCCGGTGCGGTGCTGAATTTCGACCTGTCCTCCGTTTCGCCCGGCGCCGCGGCGCGTGTGAACGTGCTTTCCCGGATCACCGGGACGCCGGTCTACACGCTCACGGTTTCCGGATCGCAGACATACGGGTCCTATAAGCTCGCGGGCGGGGCCGCCAAATTCAATCAGACCGTCACCGTGAAGGATACGGACGGAGCCACGCTCGGCGAAGTTGCGGCGAAAGGCCTGCTTGCCCTCAGCCATGCCGCCTACAAGCTGAAGGTGGTCAACGACGTTCTGACGCTTGTCGTCGTCGCGAACATGGCGCCGACGGTCACGAAGATCAGGCAGGACGTCACGAAGACGACCAGCCGGGACGTCGTAGTCACGGCCGTGTTTGCCGACGATGTCGGGCTGGCGCAATCCCTGTACCGGATCGGCGAGGACGGCGAATGGACTCCCTACGAAAAGAAAGGCGTGACTGTCGCGGAGAACGCCACCGTCTACTTCAAGGCCGTCGATGTCGGCGGCAACGAATCCGAGATCGGCGTCTGCGAGGTGAAGAACATCGACAAGTCCGTGCTCGACAACGGCGACAACGACTGGCTGTACAACAAAAAGACGCATCCGGTACCGAACTCCGACGACAACCTCGAAACGGCCACCCTGCAGAAATGCTGCGACCCGGAAATCCGGCTGGATCCGGCAGGGGTTGTCAAAAACGAGGGCTGGAGCAATTTCGTCGGGTACGGCGATCCCGCCGATTACGCGAAGCTCGATCTGCTCTGCCCCTCGAGGCTGAGCTTTACGGTCACCGCCTCCGACAAAGCGAAGCTCGTGCTGTACAAGCTGGTCGAGACCGAGGTGAAGGGCAAGACCGTGTACAAGCTGACCGCGCTCCGGTCCGTCACGCTCGCGAAGAAGAAGACCGGAGAGTATGTCGCGGTGACCCGGTCGATCCTGCTCGATACGCCCGGCGCGAACGCCTCGTATTACATCTCCGTGCAGTCCACGACCGCGAAAAAGGACGGCTATGCGCTTTACAATGTGGCGCTCAAGGAGGACGAGAAATACACGAAGTTCTTTGCCGACGCCGATGACGGCGACAACGATTGGCTGTACAACAAAAAGCTCAAGAGCCAGGGGGAGAAGGCATTGAACGAAAAGGTGACGAACCCGGAGCATCCGATGACGCCCATCGCATCCACCGGAGAGATATTGGTCGATACGGTTCCAGTCGGCGAAGATGCGCAGGCCGACGGCTGGAGCAATTTCGTCGGGTTCGGCGATGCCGTCGACTACGTGAAGCTCGAGTTAAGCGCAACGGCCGAGCTGGTCTTCCATGTCGAGGCTTCGGGCGCGTCGAAGTTCACGGTCTACAGGGTCGATTCCAAAGCCGTGGGTGACAAGACCACATACACCCTGAAGACGCTGAACGCCAAAACGCTCAAAAAAGCAAAAGGCGCGACGAATTATACCGCGGACACGAAGGCGCTCCTGCTCGAAGAAGGCGGAAACTACTATATCGCCATGCAGTCCACGACCGCGGCGAAGGGCGGCAGCGCCTATTACAACGTGTCGGTCGGCAGCTATCTGGAGATCGCGCCCGCCGAGGCGAAGGACGCCTGCGCCCTGGACATCCCGGACGAACCGGGCGTGTTCGAATCCGCGCAAACCGAACTTGCCATGCCGGAATTCTCCGATCCTGCCCCCGATGTGTTATCCGGCGCGCTGGTTTCCGCGGGGGGGCAGCAGGACGATATGCTGCTCCGGCAGGCCGCCGGACTGCTGGCATGACGCCTGCTTGAAAAGACTGTCATCCGGAAACACTGCCGCCTCCGTCGCATCATCTGCGCCGGAGGCGGTTTCGTCTTTCCGATCCGGGCGGGGAATTCTCCGCCGGAGCCGGACGGACCGTCATTTGTTCCGCATGTGCTTTTCCAGCCAGGCGTCGCGGAGTTCCTTCCCGCGGGCGAATTCCCGCTGAAACGCATCGTAGTCGCCGGACGCGATCTCGGCTCGCAGGACGTCGAGCTTCTTCTGGAAGTTGTCCAGCGCATTCAGGATCGCGGGCGTGTTGAACTCGATGATTTCGCGCCACATGACCGGGTTGCTGGAGGCGATGCGGCTGGTGTCGCGGAATCCGCCCGCGCATCCGGCGTCGCGGAGCATTTTCTCGCGCGGGTCCTCGCTGCCGAGGATGGTAAGCGCGAGCGCGGATGCCACGATATGCTGCACATGGCTGGTGTGCGCGACCAGGTCGTCGTGTTCGCTCGGGTCGATGCGGATCACGTTCGTCTTCACCGCGCGCCAGAACCCGGCGACGGTCTCGACGTGTTCCTCCGAGGCGTTCGAGGCCGGGCACAGGAAGACGTCGGCGCCGCGGAACATCGTGGGGAACGCGTGGACGTGCCCGGAATACTCGGTGCCGGCCATCGGATGTCCGCCGACGAACACGACGCCGCGCGGCACGACGGTGCGTTCGGCGGCCTGGAGGATCGCGCCTTTCACGCTGCCCATGTCCGTCACGATGGAGCCGGGCCGCCAGAGGTGCGCGTAATCCGTGAGATACCGGACGATGACGGGGAGCGGCAGCGCCAGAAACGTGACGTCGGCCCGGGGGATGATCTCGGCAGGGTCGGCGGAGACGGAATCCGCCGCATGTTCGGAGAGCGCCCATTCGCGGGCGGCGGGGTTGCGCGTGCAGCAGAGACGGCGAATGCCGGGCACGCCGTCGAGAGCGAGTCCGAAGGAGGCTCCGAGGAGCCCGAATCCGATGATTGCGACGTTCGTCACGCCGGAACGGTCACTCGTTGCCATAGCGGATGATGCAGGCCAGGATTTCAAGCGTGTCGGTGCCTTCGCATGCCACGGAATGCCCCTCGCCGGAGCGGGTGATGACGGAATCCCCGGCGGACGCGATGACCTCGGTGCCGTTGTCGTCGATCCGGGCCTGTCCCGCGAGGATATAGAAGATCTCTTCTTCGTTTTCATGGACGTGCCAGCCGATGGAGCATCCGGGCTGGAGGATCAGGCGGGAGAACATGCGGGCGGGGGAACCCATTTCGACGCCCGGCTTCCAGATGTGTTCGATGGAGACGGAGCCGTCGCCGCCGCGCATGGCGGTGCGTACTTCGGAAGTGAAAGCGACATGCGGTTTGAACATGGCGGGATCCTTGGATGTTGAAGAGGTTGCTCTGTTTGGAATGGACGTAAAACTATAGCACGGAAATCCGGCGATTCCAAACGGAAAACGGAAAAAAAAGCGCGAAAGGGCAAAAAAACGGCGTAAAAATACGTGGAGCCGCTTGAAAGTTGCGTTTCGCGTGATAGATTATTATAATTACGGTAGCCATATTATTCGTTTCCGCATGATACAAAACCGTCCGGATTGAAAGGAATCCTGCCATGTTCAAACATATTGCCATCTTTGCCGTCGCCATGTTCGTTTCCCTTACTGCTTTCGCCGGCAAGCCCTATTCCGTTTTCGTGTTCGACGATCTTTCCCGCCCGGTTTCCTCCGACCAGCAGGACAACCGTACCGCTTCGCTCCTGATCGAGTACCTGAAGTCCGAGCTGGCGACGCATTCGCAGCTTGCGCTCTGCGACGCCGAGGCCGTCGAAAAGGCCATGAAGGAATTCCGCATCAAGCACAAACAGGGTGTTGCCTTCACGGAAAACGAGGTCAAGGAAGTGCTTGCCCAAGTGAAAGGCGATTACATGGCGCTGCTCACCATCATCCCGGAAGGCGACAAGAAGAACGTTCGCGTGACCGTGTACGACAAGGAAGGCAAGAAATACGATCCGCTGTCCGTGCCGATCTCCTCCATTCGTGAAAGCGATTTGCCCGCGGTCGTCCTTGCCATCGGCGTGGCGCGCCTCATCCGCGGCGAAAGCCCAGTGGACCGTCTCTCCCTCGAACGTGAGAAACAGCTCATGGACGAGAGCGCCGAGGACCGTGCACGCGAAGCCGCCGAGAACAAGGAAAAGGCCGAGGCGCGCGCCCGCGAGATCCAGCTCCGCGAGGAAGCCGCAAAGAAAGCCTACGAAGAAATGACGAAGGCGAGTGCGGACGGGGCGAAATAATCTCTCCGCTCTCCGTTCCTGCATGGACAAGATCATTCTCCGCGGACTGCCCGTAAACTGCGTGATCGGGACGCTTCCCGTCGAACGTACGGCTCCGCAGCCTCTTTTCTTCGACCTCGAACTGTACGGGGATTTCTCCCGTGCGGGCGCCACCGACGACCTCAACGATGCCGTGGATTATACCGCGGCCGAACGCTGCGTGAGGGAGTATGCCGCGGGAACGTCGTTCCATTTGCTCGAACGCCTCGCATACGCCTGCGCCGGCAAACTCCTGGAGCAGTTTCCTCTTCTGTCGCGCGTCACGCTCGTGGTCCGCAAGCCGGACGCACCCGTGGAATCGGGATCCGTTGCCCTGGAGATCACGCTCGGCCGATCCTGACGTTTCATTGCCTGAAGACATAAAACTCCGCACGGTTCACTGCCATGCGGAGTTTTTTCGTGAACTTGGAAACGAGGATGGGATCAGCGGATATCGAGCGTAACGCGGATGACCCCGGCCTGTGGCGGGGCGGGCACCACCTTCAAATCCGCCAGCAGGGTCTTGACCGCGGCGTCGATCGCCTTGTTGCCGGACGGGCTGACGATGACGGCGGAGGTCACGCGTCCGTCTTTTGCGATGGTGAGGTCGACGGACGGCCAGTTGGAGATCTTGCCGCTGAGCTCGACGCTGGACGGGGAGACGGCATTCCATTTCGGGCGGATGAAGGCGTTCAGCTGCTCGTAGTATTCGCGCATTTCCTTCGTCGCCAGGATGCCCTCGCGTCCAGGGGTCGTCGTGCCGTACGTGCCCGGCTTGGAGCCTGCGGCGGCGCGGATGTCGGCGATGAGATCCTGGCGCGCCTTCGCGTCGGCCTTCGCTCTGGCTTCGGCGGCTTCACGCGCTTTGCGTTCGGCGTCAAGCTGTGCCTGCGTCTTGGTGTTTTTCTTTACGTTGATCTGGTCGGCCGTCAGCAGATTCGACTTCGGGGGATCCTTTTTCGGCTCGGTCTTCGGGGGATCCTTTTTCGGCTCGGTCTTCGGGGGATCCTTTTTCGGCTCGGTCTTCGGGGGATCCTTTTTCGGCTCGGTCTTCGGGGGATCCTTTTTCGGCTCGACT
>JAFXYP010000074.1 GCA_017541665.1 Lentisphaeria bacterium
ACGGCTTTCCGGCCATTGCGGGAACGAGAGGGAAGCGGGTTTGTTTTCGCCTCAAACCGAAAGGCCTGTCTGACTATGGAAAAGAAAAGAATCCCCTTGGGAAAGAGGATTCTGCGTGCGTTCCTCTGGGGCATCGCCATCATCTGCGTCCTCCTCGTTTCCGGATGCGGCCTCACGGCCCTGCTGCTTCATCGCAGCCTTGACCGGGGAGGATATCTGGTATCGTGGGATAACAGCGAGGGACGCGTCCTGACCGGGCTTTCCTACGGGGAGGGCGAGGCGAACAAATACGACCTGTATCTTCACAAGAGCATCAAGCCGGAATCGGAGGCCCCGCTCCTGCTGCTGATCCACGGCGGCGCCTGGATGGGCGGGAGCCGTTCCGACATGGCATATGCGTGCAAGTATTACGGCAGGAAAGGCTGCATCACGGCCACTATGGAGTATTCCCTGATCTCCGATAACAACCCGAATGTCACGATCAGGACCATGACCGACGAGATCGCCGCCTGCACGGCCGCGCTCAAAAAGAAGCTGGAAACGGAGGGCTACCGCGTTTCCGGGCTTGCGGTCGGCGGCACCTCGGCGGGCGGTCACCTTGCCATGCTGTTCGCATATTCCCGCGGCAGGGATTCCGCCATTCCCATTGCGTTCGTATTCGAGAAAGTCGGCCCGGTGTCGGTCGGCAGGGAGTTCTGGGACGCGAAGACCGCCGCGGCGCTGATCGGATACGGAGCGCGGGTGAAGGTCGACCCGGAACACCTTGACGCGCCGGAAACGCTCGAGGCGGCGAACAGCCTGTCCCCGCTTCATTTCATCGGCGACGGCACACCGCCGACCATCTTCGCCTACGGCGGCAAGGACGACCTGGTCAGGCCGGTCCACCGCGACGAACTCGCCAAGGCGCTGGAGGCGCATCACATCCCGAACGTCCGCATCGACTTCCCGAACTCGAATCATGCGCTGTGGAGCGATCCCGACAGCACCGAGAGATTCCGCGAAGCCGTGCTTGATTACTGCACGAAATACCTGAAGCTGCCCGCGGCGGCGCCATCGACGGCGGCGCCTTCGGAAAACTGACGGAAGGCAAACGCTCCGGGGGAACAGCTTTTTCCCGCGCAGCGCCCCCGAAATCCCCCTCAAAACCATCCTTTTTCCCGCTGAGCGGCAAGGATTCCGGCATCATCCGAATAACGCATGCCGGGCGCTTTTTCCTTTAATGATTAAAGCAAATATTCGGGGAAATCAGTACTTTTTTATCGAATGGGACTTGCTTTTATTATAAGGACGGATTATATTACGGAACGATTGATTCGACATCCCTTTTCACAACCTATAAACCATTCCCTAACTCTACTTGGAGGCTCATTCAAAAATGGGTGAAATGCACTGCGAGAACGGAGTTTGCGAGATTTCCTCCCGCAAATCCTCCCAGATGGAGGCGCTCGACGCCTACATCAAGAGTCTGCCCCTGGCGGACAATCCCACCCGTAAGCGCGGATTCCTGATCCAGACGCTTCACAAAGCTCAATCCCTCTTCGGCTATCTGCCGGTGGAAGTCCAGTCGTTCGTCGCCGAACGCCTCGGCATCTCCCTCGCGGAAGTCTACGGCGTGATCAGCTTCTACAGCTTCTTCACGGACAAGCCGATCGGCCGCTACGCCATCAACGTCTGCACCGGCACCGCCTGCTTCGTCAAGGGCGCCGCCCAGGTCGTTGACGAGCTCAAGCGCAAGCTCGGCGTCTCCGAAGGCGAGACCACGCCCGACGGAAAGTACTTCCTCGGCGTCCTCCGCTGCCTCGGCGCATGCAGTATGGCTCCCGTCGTCATGGTCAATGGCAAGGTCTACGGCCACATGACCGCGGAAAAGGTCCAGGGACTCCTGGACGACTGCAAAGACTGATCGACAAACACCGACAAAATGGAGAAGTACACAATGAGAATTGAGTCTCCCGAGGCGCTCGCAAAGTATGCAGCCGACCTCAAGGCGCGCAAGCACGCGCCCGTTAAACTGCTCGTTTCCATGGGAACCTGCGGCATCGCCGCCGGTACCGGCGAAGTCCTGAAGGCGATCAACGATTACATCGCCGAAAACAAGCTCGACGAAGCGTTCGACGTGGTCGAAGTCGGCTGCATGGGCCTCTGCTACGCCGAACCCGTCATCATGCTCACCAACGACGACGGCAAGCGCATCATCTACGGCGACGTGACCCCGCACCAGATCCCCGCCATCATGCAGGCCGGCCTCGAAGCTCCGGCCACCGGCACCCACACCATCGACCGCTGCTGGTACTATCCCGAAGACGAACAGCCCGCCGAAGGCGAACTTCAGGCGCGCATCGTGCTCCGCAACACCGGCCGCATCAATCCCGAGGACATCGACCAGTACGTCGCCGAAGGCGGCTACTCCGCTCTCGCGAAGGTCGTCACCTCCATGAAGCCCCAGGAAGTCATCGACGTGATCTCCGCCTCCAACCTCCGCGGTCGCGGCGGCGCGGGCTTCCCCACCGGCAAGAAATGGTCCTTCGCGGCCGCCCAGCCCGAAGGCGAAAAGTTCATCATCTGCAACGCCGACGAAGGCGACCCGGGCGCGTTCATGGACCGCGCCGTGCTCGAAGGCGACCCGAACGCCGTCCTCGAAGCCATGGCAATCGGCGGCTTCGCCATCGGCGCACATAACGGCGTCATCTACATCCGCGCGGAATACCCGCTCGCGGTGAAGCGCCTCGAAAACGCCATCAAGCAGGCGGAGGAAAAAGGCTTCCTCGGCAAGAACATCTTCGGCAGCGGCTTCGATTTCAAGCTCGAGATCAAGTTCGGCGCGGGCGCGTTCGTCTGCGGCGAGGAAACCGCCCTCATCCACTCCATCGAAGGCCAGCGCGGCGAACCCACGTTCAAGCCCCCGTTCCCGGCCATCCAGGGCCTCTGGAAGCGCCCGACCGTCGTGAACAACGTCGAAACCTACGCCTGCATCGCGGCCATCATCCGCAAGGGCGCCGACTGGTTCAAGGGCCTCGGCACCGCGGGTTCCCCCGGCACCAAGGTCTTCGCCCTCGCCGGCAAGATCTCCAAGGTCGGCCTCGCCGAGGTCCCGATGGGCATGACGCTCCGCCAGATCATCTACGAGATCGGCGGCGGCATCAAGGACGGCCGCGAGTTCAAGGCCGTGCAGACCGGCGGTCCCTCCGGCGGCTGCATCACCAAAAAGAACCTCGACCTCCAGATCGACTACGAAGCCCTCAAGTCCATCGGCTCCATGATGGGATCCGGCGGCATGATCGTCATGGACGAGGACGACTGCATGGTCAACATCGCCAAGTTCTTCCTCGACTTCACCGCGGACGAATCCTGCGGCAAGTGCACTCCGTGCCGCGTCGGCAACCGCCGCATGCTCGAGCTCCTGAACAAGATCACCTCCGGCGAAGGCACCATGGAGATCTTCGAAAAGCTCAAAACGCTCTCCGCCACCATCAAGGACACCGCCCTCTGCGGCCTCGGCCAGACCGCCCCGAACCCGGTGCTCTCCACGCTCGCGAATTTCGAAGACGAATATCTCGCGCACGTGAAGGACCACCGCTGCCCCGCCGGCGTCTGCGCCGCCCTCATCCAGTTCAATGTGACCGACAAGTGCGTCGGCTGCGGTCTCTGCGCCAAGCGCTGCCCGGTCGGCGCGATTTCCGGCGAGAAGAAGATGAAACATGCCATCAACCAGGCCAAGTGCATCAAGTGCGGCGCGTGCTTCAACGCCTGCAAGTTCCATGCCATCGCCAAGATCTGACCGAGAGGAGCATTACACTACTATGAGCACTGTCAATCTTACCATCAATAACAAACCCGTTACCGTCGAGGCCGGCGCGACCATCCTCGAGGCCGCGGAAAAACTTGACATCAAAATCCCGACTCTCTGCCATTTCAAGATGGATGCGTTCCACGTCGAACACCGCTGCGGTTCCTGCCGCATCTGCGTCGTCGAGGTCGAAAAGCGCCCGAACCTGGCGCCCGCCTGCTGCACGCCCGTCATGGAAGGCATGGTCGTCCACACCAACACGCTCCGCGCCATCAACGCGC
>JAFXYP010000075.1 GCA_017541665.1 Lentisphaeria bacterium
AGCGGGAGCGCCGCCGCCGAAGCCGCCGAAGCCGCCCATACCACCGCCGAATCCGCCCATGCCACCGGCAGGAGCGCCACCGGCAGGAGCGCCGCCAGCGGGAGCGCCGCCGCCGAATCCGCCGAATCCGCCCATGCCACCGGCAGGAGCGCCGCCAGCGGGAGCGCCGCCGCCGAAGCCGCCCATACCACCGCCGAATCCGCCCATGCCACCGGCAGGAGCGCCGCCGGCGCCCTGACCGGCAGGACGATTACCACCGGCGGTGGCGTTTGCCTGCGGAGCTCTGACCTGGTCCCAGTTGAGCTGGATGGCGTTGATGCTGGCTTCGCCGCCGAGGTCGACCATGAAATATTCACCGGCATTGCTGGTCTCAGCCGCCCAGCAGGTGAGGAAATCCTCGTCGAGGGCGTTGACCGCCGGATGGTTGGCAGCCGTGGAGGAGACCTCCGTGCGCTTCTTGTAGGAAAGGAGTTTCCAATCGGTATAGTTGTCCGCGCCGCCGACCTTGCGGTCATTGGGGAAATACTGCGGATAATCGCCGTAGGCGGTATCGGAGTACATCACACCATCCTTGTCGACAGCCGTCGGGAAGATCGCGAGTTCGGAGCCGCGCCCGTTTTCGCCGTAGTGGGCGGGGATCATGCAGATGGTCCAGAGGTTGCCCTTCTTGTCGTGGAAGGTGCTGCCGTGTCCGGCGCCGACTTCGAAGCCGCTGGTCTTGAACGTCAGCGGGTTGTGCTCGGAGTAGGTGAACGGTCCGGTCGGGCTGTCGGAGACGTAGACGCCGTGGGAGTAGGAAATGAACTCAAGGCCGATGGCGGCATACTGCAGATAATACTTGCCGTTGTGCTTGGTCATCCACGGACCTTCGATCCAGGGATATTCTTCCGGACCGTACTCGCGGCGTCCGCCGAAGATGGAGTAGATGACATCCTCGGGCTTGCGTGCCTCGAAGCCGTGGTTCTTGATGTCGCTGAAGAACAGCGGAATGGGTTCGGCCTTTTCCTTGAAGGTCTTGGTGTCGAGTTCGACGACCTGGAACGGCATGATCTGGGACCAGCCGAAGTACAGATAGAGGCGGTCGCCGTCGGCGAACAGGTTGGCGTCGCCGTAACGGTCGCTGCTGAGCTCGCCGATCTTCTCCCAGGTGCCGGCCTTGGGATCGATCGCCTTGTAGACGTTGCGGTTGTTCATCGAGCAGCCGATGAGCTCGCCCTGGAACTCCACGACGGAGACGACGCCGGCGGGATAGTTGGGGGCATCGACATAGGTCCAGTTCTGGAAATCCGGGGAATACCAGTAGCCTCTGCGGTGCGACACGAACAGATAGTAGTCATCCTTGTAGATGAGAACGACGGGTTCGCCGCCGCGAACGCCACGCTCATGTCCGACAAGGACGTCGAGGGGGTTGGCGAAAGTGTGTTTCGGCTTTGTCGACGACTGGGCGTACGCCGTAAGGCCGACAGTCAGGGCGCCTGTCATAGCAAGCGCGATCAGCAGTTTGGAATGTTTCATTGGCTACCTCAATCAATCCATTTTTGAGGAAAAAAAATTGGTTGTTTTCGGTCAAGAACCGCCGGATGCGATCCTTCGATACCATAAAATTAAGCCTCTTTTCGCGTTTTTCAAGCCTCAAAAACGAGAAAAATCAGGTTTTTTCCTTGATTTTCTTAAGAAAAATTGTCCGGCCATGCCGTTTGCGTCATCACGGGACAGGATATGCCCATGCCGCATGCGAGTTCCCGCCTCGTTCTTCCCATCGTGCAGCCGGATCGAATCGTCTGCCGGGTGCAGACGACCTTTTTCGGCGCACCCTTTTTCTGAAGAATGAGATTTGCGGATCTCATCCGAGCAGGGCGAGGTTCTGCCGGAGAGAATCGCCATCGAGCTCGGCAAGCATGGATGCGGAGGCGGATGCGAGGTCACCCGTGCCGTCCCGTCCGAAGTCCAGGGCATCCGTCAAGGCAAGGCTGTCCCGGGGCTCCGGCATGGCGAGCGCACAGGATTCGTGCGAGTTTGCGGCATACGTGACGTTGTAGAACGTCCTGGGATCGGCCGCAGCCTTCTTCGTGTTTGTAGCCTTGACCGAGACGTAATACTCCACGTCGTCCCTGAATTCGAGCGTGACGGACTTTTTCGACAATGCCGCCTCGCCCCCGGACTTATACTTGACCGTCTGGAGCGACTTCTTCGTGCAGGTTGCGCCGTTCTTTTTGACCTGAATGACCTCGAGCGTCGCATCGTTGGTCGCGAGGAGCGAGAACGTCACGTCGACGGTCTGTGCGACCGTCAGTTTCGCGAAGTCGATCTCGTCGCCGAACCCCACGAATCCGCCATATTGTTTTTCGTTGTACACGTACTCCACGGGGATGTCGTCCGCCTGACAGTCGCCCGCCTTGTCGAAATGAATGTCTCCCGCGACGGACAGCTTGTTGTCGTAGAAATACTGCGCGTTTTTGTGAAGCGCATTTTTCTCAAGCAGCGCGTTATTCCAGCCGCCGTCGCCGTCGGAGTAGAACTCGCTGTCCGTGATTTGCGCCTCATAGCCCGTGTTTTTCCTCGTGTTGGTGGACTCCGCCTTGATAAAATAGTCGCCCGCCTCGAGGCGTAGGTCATCGATCGTCACGGTCGGCTTCTTCGCAGTGGCGGTGACCGTCTTCACCTTGACCTGAGAATAGGATTTGCTGCCATCGCGTTTCTCCGTCTCTTTCAGCTTGCAGATCGTGAACTTCACGAAGCCGCCCGCCGTGTTGAACGAGAAGTCGAGTTCAGCCGCGCTTGCGAGCATGAACTTTTTGCAGTCCACCTTGTCGCCGAAACCGATCCATTCGTCGGCGATGATGGTATCGTCCGCCTCAAGGCGCACGCCGTCCATGATGCCGAGGTCGGCGACCGCTCCGGCCCAGCCCGCGGTTTTCATGTCGCCCCAGTCGTCGGTGTTGTCGCCGTCGGAATAGAACTCGCAGCCGAGAAGCGAAACATTGTAATACGCGTTTCCGCCTTTCTTCGCGGTCGTGCTCTCCATGCTGAAACAATAGTCGCCCGCCTCAAGGAACAGCCCCTTTCCGGATGTATCCGCGACGAAGCCATCGCCGTTCGGCTTGAGCCTGGCAGCCTGCAGGGACTTCAGCGAGTACGTCACGGCGCCCTTTTTGTCCGTCTTGTTGAGTTTCCAGACGGTGAACTTCGCCGCATCCGTCGAATCGAGGCGGAATCCGAGCTTCGCCGCGCTGTCCAGCGTGAATATCCGGTAGTCGACCGGATCGCCGAACCCGACCCAGCCGGAAAGCACCGTCCCGCTTTCATCGTTCAGGGTTCCGGCATTGCCGACTGCGCCGTTTTCTCCGTTCTTTTTCATGTCGT
This sequence comes from Lentisphaeria bacterium, assembly GCA_017541665.1. Taxonomy (GTDB): domain Bacteria; phylum Verrucomicrobiota; class Lentisphaeria; order Victivallales; family UBA1829; genus UBA1732. The sequence goes on from JAFXYP010000075.1 coordinate 3,364, forward strand.
CCCAATCGTCGCTGTTGTCGCCGTCCGGGAAGAAGACGCAGCCGGGCTGGTTGAGGGACACGGAATAATCCGCATTGCCGCCTTTTGCCGCATTGGTTGACTTCACATAGAAACAGTACTTGTCATGATCTTCTCCGGCGGGCAGAAGCAGTCCGTCGGTCCTGACGGATTCCCCCGCCTTGATCTTTCTGCTTTGCAGGATTTTGATCCCGTAGGAGACATTGCCGTATTTATCCTTTTTTTCCTGCAGTTCGCAGACGGCGAATTCCACCGCGTCGGAAGCGGTGACCGTAAAACTCAGCTTTGCAGGGCTCTGAAGTGTAAAAAGCCTGTAATCGAATTCATCGCCGAACCCCACCCATTCATTCTGAACAAGGGATGTGGAATCGGCCGTGACGGCGCCGATCGACTCGACCTCGCCCTCAATGCCTCTGGTCTTCATGTCCGTCCAGTCATCATGGTTCCCGCCCTGCAGGAACCCTTTTCCGGCGACGGAAAGCGTATAGGAGGAATCGCCATGTGTTTCCCAGTTCACGGCAGAAACCGAGACATAGTATGTGCCGTGCAGAAGCGGGATGTCCGCGAGCGTGCCGCTTCCGTTCGCGGCGGAGACCACACGCGACTTCCGTTCTTTCAGGCTGCCATTGGCGGTCAGGGAAAACAGTTTGATCTCCAGGTCATTTTCCACGCCGTTCAGCGCGAAGGTGTACACGCCGTCATGCTCCAGCGTTATTACGCGGTAATCCGTCCTGTCATAAAAGCCGACATACTCCGGGCCGGTCAACGGCGTCTCCCCCACGATGCCGTCCGGATCGTATTCCGGCGTCGTTCCGGTCCAGTCGCCGGCATCCCTGGCCTGCTCCCATGTGTCGTCCGCATTCGAGACACCCCCCTCGTAGACCCTGATGATCTTTGAGAGAGAAGACATTTCCGAACCGTCTTTCCCGGTTTTCACTTTTATGGAAACCTCATGCGTCCCGGGAGACAAATCGGAGGAATCGATCATGTAGGAGAAGCTCCTGGAGAAACCGGCGGAAATGGAATCCAGGACTGCCGATCCGAGCATCGTGTCATCGCAATAGACGTAGGCCACAGTCTCCGACGACTTCTCCGTGCCCTGATTGGATATGGTGCAATCCAGGGTGATGACATCCCCGGAATTGAAGCAATCGGCTTCGGACGACAAGCCCGAAACGGTCAGGGACGGCGATACATTCGGGATGATGCCGATGATCAGCTGACTGATCCCGTATTCTTTATTGAATTCGTCCAATCGGTACCATCGGGTGCTGTTACTATACTCGCCATACCCGCCCCAGCCGAAATTCACATGGATCTCGTTGGTGGCGCTGTTGTATCCGTCAATGACGACGGCATGATCATCACGTTCTTTTCCCTTGCCATAAGGATACTGTATAGAAGCTCCCACCGGGCGGCCGTTGATCAGTTCGTTTATCAGGACGGCGAATCCCTCATCCGTCAGACACTGGTCATCTTCCGAAAAGAGATCAATCCGATCTTTCACGTGGGGATAATAGAGATTCATTATTCTACGCAAGTTAAAGCCCGAACGGGTGAACAGACGGGTCCCCCACGAAGTGGCTGTCCCGTCCGACCCGTATTCCGCTTTCTGCACGACTCCGGCGGCAAAGCACAGTGCGGAGAGGAAGGCGGAGTCGTTGAGATTGCATTCGGAAAGGATCATGTTCACTTGCGAATATGCCTTGTAGCCGTATTGGGACGCATTTCTTCCCATTGCATTGATCGTGATATTGTTTTTGGTATAGGAATCCGACAAGTCCAAATTGAGGGAGAAATCAAGCATTCCCTTTTCCAGCCAATAATAGATCAGCTGAGCCGCGGCGGTATTGGTGCAGCCCGTCACACAACGGTCTTTCGTCGAGGGATCGATCGGACAGAAGTTGTTGTACGGAGAATGCTGATTCCATTCTGTGGAAAGCATAACGGTCTTTACGGCATAGTCGGCCAATGCGTTTGCCGTGCTGCTCAGACAGGAATTGCCGAGGAGGTGGTCCAGATTCTGAGCCGCCACGGAGATGGCCTGATCGGTGGAATAAGTCCTGTCCAGAAGGATGAATGCTTCATCGGTCGCGGACATGTTGTTTCCATCGTGCGTCTCCGCCACGCCGAAGAACTCTCCGTAGGCGTCGAACGCGCTCGTTTTGCCGAAGTACAGCGTGGAATACTCGATCGACTCGTCAGCAGGCCTCTCCAGCATGAACACGACTCCGTCCGCCTCGTACTTCTCCGCGAGGCCTGTCAGGATCGCCTGTTGCTGTTCGTCGGAAAAGCCGGAATTCCGGACCGTGACGGCAAAGGACAGTTTCAGTGCCCGGTTATCGTAGGTCGTGCGTTGTCCGTCGAAGTCCAAATAAACATAGACGGGCTTCTGTTCCGCTTTCGGGATGTTTTCGACGGTGTGGCCGACGACTTCGGATTCGTTTCCCGCAATGTCGACCGCCTTGAAGTAGACGGTGGTGTCCTCGGTTACGGTCACACCTTCATCCCCTAATACGGACCATTCGGCGTCCTCGCCGATCCTGTAGAAAACGTCCTTGAGCGCCACATCGTCCCGGAATGCTGGCGTGAGTGCCACTCCCTGGAATGCCGAGTCCGAAGAAACGATGTCCGCCGTGACCCCGGAGAATGCCGGCGCGGTCGTGTCCGGTCCCCCGATCGTCAGGACCAGGTCCCTGTCGGAGATGCCCAGCGTATAGCAGGTTTCTCCGTCCCGGAATATTTCGAAGGGGGAGAGTGATCCGATGATTCTGCCATCCGTATCCTGCACCGTGATGACGCCGGTGAAATCCTTCGCGTTTCCCGCGAGCCTGTAAGCGCCGGATTCCTGCGATTCGGACACCATGACCGTGAAATTCGGATTCCCGTTGATCAGGGAGATGTCGTTCACGGGCGCGTTGTTGCCGGGCGCTATGGAGGCGAGGTCAAAGAGCAGTATGCTTCCGGAATCCATGTTGACCGTGGCACCTTCATCAAACGTCATCTGGCCGTTCAACAGACCTCCGGCAAGGACGGTGAGTTTTCCACCCCCTCTGACCGCGATATCAGATGCCGTGCCGCCGCTGGAGACGGTGAGGTTGCCATCTCCCTCGACCGTGGTATTGCCCGCCGTGCCGCCGCTGGAGATGGTGAGGGTGCCCCAATTGACAGAAGTGTTGTCCGCCGTGCCGCCGTTGGAGATAATGAGGCTGCCCCCGTTGACAGAAGTGTCGCCCGCCTTGCCGCCGCTGGCGATGGTGAGGATGCCTTGCCACTCGATCATGGTGTTGACCGCCGTGCCGCCGGACATCGCATACATTTCTCCGCCGTTGCCGAGCTCCATGCCGTCCATCATATCGTCATGGGAAAGAAGTTGACCGTTCGAACCGTAATAGGTCCCGGAATACTCGCTGACAAAAGTCGCGGTCCCGCCGTTTTCAACGGAAACGATTCCTGCGCAGGGGGTCCAGTCAATGTTCGTGGCCGTGCCGCCGCTGGAGACGATGAGGTTGCCGCCGTTGACGGAGGTATTGTCCGCCGTTCCGCCGCTGGAGACGATGAGGTCGCCGCCGTTGACAGCGGTATTGTCTGCCTTGCCGCCGGCGGAGACGGTGATTTTTCCGCCGGATTTGATTTCGGAGTTGTCCGCCGCGCCGCCGGCGGAAACAAACAGGAAACCGTCGCTGCCGAGCGTGGTGTTGTCCGCCGCGCCGCCGCTGTGGACAAAAAGATGTCCGTTGGATTCGAGGGTAGAGCTGTCCGCCGTGCCGCCGCCGTAGACGGAAATGAACCCGTAAGAACGGAAAGTCGTTCCGACCGCCTTGCCGCCGCTGTAAATGGCGAGGCTGCCGCCGGAGTTGATCGTGGTGTCGTACACCGTTCCGTCGCGCATCACATGCATTTCCATGGAACGGCGATCGAAAGTCTTGCCGTTCATCGTGTCGGCATGGGAAAGCAGTTGATCGTTCGAACCGTAGTAGACCCCGGAGATCTGTTCGACGAAGGTCACGACGGCGCCGTTGCCGATGTCGACTTTCCCTTCGCATGGCGTCCAGATGATGCCCGTCGCTGTGCCGCCGCTTGTGATTTTCACATAGCCGCCGGAATTGACCGCGGTATTGGTTGCCGTGCCCCCGCTGAAAACAATGAGGCTGCCGCCGGAGTTGATCGTAATGCCGTCCGCCACGCCGCCTTCGGAGACGTACATGGTATCTTTGTTCAGAATGAGTCCGGCACTGGTCACGCCGCTGGTCACCTCGTAGCTGGCCATAATGAATCCTTTTCCGTTAGTGACAGATCAATAGAAAAAAACTGCCATAATATAAATGGCGGACTGCGTTATGTCAAGCGCCGTTTCGGACAAACCGTTCCGCGGGGGGGGGCGGAAACCGGACGATTTCCGGAGACGCGAATGAAAAACAGTGTCGCGCATCGGCAAACCGTTTTCGTTTCTCCTGTTGACAAAAGTGCAACTCATGCTATATTAAGCCATGTTTACGTCAAAAACCATTCGAAAGGCGCCACGATGACACAGAACAGCATCAACGGTTTGTCGGGGAAACGACGGGCGGGCCGCCCCTCGGCCGAACCGGGCAACGACCCGGACGACGGGAATCTGCGTTACCCGGAATCTCTCCTGGAGATCTGGGATATTTGGCACGACCCGGTAATCTGGGCGAAATCTCCGAAAGAAAAGCCGGAAGGACAATCCCCCGGGAACCTCGTAGTCGCCGACTACCTTCTGAAACGCCTGACGAGGCTGAAAAAAACGATGGCCGGCATCCTCTGCCGGGATGGCATTTTCGATGTGATTGACGTCGAGGAACAGGTCTGGCTCCTGTTCTGGACTCCCCCGAAAGCCGCGTCGAACGGCGCCGCGGAAGAAGACGCTCCGGAAGAAAAATGGACCTGTCCCGCCACGCGCGAAAGGCTGGAGCAATACACCTGTCAATCCTATCTGGTCCAGGACCTCAGAAAAAGGCTGAACTCGAAACGCAATCCCTCCGGCAGGGATTTCGACCTGAAACTGCGCGACGCGCTCAGAGTCCTGATCGACCGGGGAAAAGTCGAACTGAAACGCGGCGCGAAGAAGGACGGGCCTGAATCTTCCCCACAAAAGGGCCTCCGGTTCTATCCCTGGTCGGAACTCAAACACGCGGAGGCGCCGGATTATCCGGGCCTGGAATCCGATTATGAGCAGGGAAAAGATGAAATCCCGACTTACAGGCCGCGCAGGAACAATGAGGTCTCGATCATTTCGCCAAAGGATGCGGAAGACCTCGAAGAAAGAATCCTGAGGCTTTTCAATGGATGGATCACGTTTCAGGAGCTCAGGGAAAAAGCCTGGAACCACGTTCAACCGACAGGGAAGGTCGTCTCTTCGGAAACCGTCGATATCTCGGAGTGTGCCGACGAAACGAATGACATCCCGGGATTCGTCGATGCGGAGGCGTTTGAAAAGAACGACGCACAGCAGCTTCTCGTCCGAAGCGATGAGATCTGGGACAGAATCTGCGAAGAAACGGATGACGAGTTCTTCTGCCTTTCCATTCTTCCCAGGGAGTATGGCGGCGCACTCGGCATCCCGAAAGACTGCATTCCCCGGAAAACGAATGACTCTGCAAGGGAAAGCCAGACCGATAAAGTCAGGGAAGTGATAAAAAAAGAGACTTTTATCAGAATCCGGAGAGAAGAGAAGGAGAAAGACCCGAATATCACGATGGAAAAAGTCGCCGGGATCGTATTGCGGATTTTAGAGCTGCTGGAGCATCGATGCAAAGGGCTCGGGTATGATCCGGCCGCAGGCGGACAAATGGACGGGAAAGAAAGAACCGGCAAAAACAATCGGACCACAGACTGAAAACGAAAGGCGACCTGACGATGAACGACTATGATTTTGATCGAGACGATCTGCTTGCCGCGATCGAGGCATCCGGCAAATCCGGCACGCCGGATTCCGATCCGCTTCTGCACCCGGCTCCGGGACAGTTCCACCCGCTGGCCGTTGAAACCGACATGTGGGAGGCGTTTGTCCTGGTCCTCGAGACGGATGGCGACACCTGCCAGGTCATTCCGGGCAGCATGGACCCGATCAAGGGCGGCCCCTCCGACATCCTGATCCCCGCGCCCGGAGACAGCGGCCGATTCTGGACGCTCGACCTGGGGCTGAAGCAGGAGATCCGGACGGAAGCGCTTCGCCCCGGATTCGCGAAACTGTCGCCGGGCCTGTTCGATTATGTGAAGTCCGGCCTGAACAGGTACGGGAACGGGGAGACGCTTGGGGATCGGTACAGGTTCTGCCTTCCGTACATCGGGGAGAGCGATTCCCGCAGGAAGCACCGGAATGAACTCGCGGACTTGGTAAAGAAGGCGGGAAACGCTGCAAAAAGGAAATCCGATCTGCACGGGGTGGCCGCGTCGGTCCTTCCGGCCCGGTCGGAAGATGACGGGTGGGGATGGTCCGCCGCATCCGTTGCATCGTTGCCGGATTGGTTCAAGTCGATCCGGACCATGTTTGCGCAGTTGTCGAAGAATGGACTCGCGGAGGGGTACGCTTTTGCTGCCGGGGATGAGAAAAAGTCCATGCCGCCCGTCGTTTGCAGGATTGAGAATCACGAGGAGATCCTGTCCCTGAAATATTCTCCCTCGGAGAATGCCGTTCGGATCGACATCTTCACTGCGGACAAGTCGGATTTTTCCGGTGCCCTGGATGGATCGGAGATCGTCGATTCGGACGAATGTGCGCTCGAAACGATCCGCGACGGCAGATGTCTCCTGAAAGTCGGCAAGTGGATGGACGGCGGCATCGCGCTCCGCACGCCCGACGGCATGGTGTGCCGCCTGAAAGTACTCGAATAAAAGATATCCGGCAATGGACTCGAAAACAGGCAGCCGAAAACCGGGTTCCGACCATACCCTGGAACTGGCTTTTGCCAGGACGCCGGAAGCGGCCGGCCGCAATCTGCTGTTCTTTTCCAACGGGTTGCTGCTTGCCTATGCCCAGGATGAATGCAACCTGAAAAGCGAAAGGGCCCAGTGTGTCGCGGAGCTCTTCCTGCGCGAATTCCTGAAGAAAGGAAGTGCCGGAAAAGAGATCGACAGCATCCTGCCGGATGGCGAGCTGAGTGCGTTTCATTTGTGCTGGGGAGACAGCCGGGAGAAAAAAGATTCGCCGTTTCTGCTTCCTTCCTGGCAGGAGAAGAACGATTTTTCCCGTCTGTGCAAGGTGGAAGTCCGGAAACGCCTGACCGAGCTTCGGGAAAAGACAGACGGATTCATCCCCGTCTACCTGAAAGATGATGCTTTTTTCATTCCGTTCCGGCTCGTGGAAAATGCGCGGAGCGGGGATGTCATCGTCGATCTGGCCGGGCGCCCGTTCGAATCCTGGACGGAGCCGTGCGCGCGGGTCTTCCGGCTTGCGGAAAAAGACCTCGGAAAAACGCCAGGATACCAATGCGTCGTGTCCTGCGACCAGTCGGGCCTTCCCGGCTTCCTGGGAAACAGCCTGATGCTGCCGCTGTATCTGGCATGCCTGCGCAAGGCTGGCAAGATCCACTACAATCCCCTGCGCGTGCTTGCGACGGGGGCGATCGACGACAACGGAATGATCACGGCAGTCGAGACCATGGAGAAACTGACGGGATTCCGAGCACATTTCGACGATGCCTGTTTCTTTTTCCCGGAAAGCGCGAACAGCGACTCCTCGAAGCGGCATGAGATCGCATTGCCGCGCATGGATCTGGCGAGGATCACGGGCATCCTGGAGTCTTATGTCAATGCGTTCGGCCTGTCCGCCCTGCCGGGGCGGGATGCGTCGCCGGGCTTCTGTTCCATCCGTCTGCCCGTCAGCAAAAACTTCGTGGGACGCAGCGAAGAGCTCATCAACCTGGACGAACGCATCTGCAGATCGGGACGGATCCCGGTGCTCACGGGCGATGCCGGAGCGGGCAAAACGGAACTGGCAGTCGCCTTCGCATATCGCTATGCGCACCGTTTCCCGCAGGGACGTTTCCTGGTCCCGATGGAAGGTGTGGCGACCTGGACCGACGCCATGGGCAAGCTGGTCGAAATGTGCGAAGTCAACTGCCGCACTTCTCCCGAAGAACTGGGGCTGCCGGAGAATTTCAGCAAACTTCGCCCCGAGGAAAAGCGGACTGCCGTATACCGCATGCTGGCAAACCGTGCAAAAAAAGGCGCCCTTCTGCTCCTGCTGGACAATCTGGATAATACGGACCTGCTTTCCGAAACCGGCTTGCGGGAGCTGGCCGGGCCGACCGGATTGCCGGACCGTCTGCACATGATCGCGACAACCCGCCGCAACGAAAGCCTCAGGGCGGATTTTGCGGATCCTGTCGTCCTGGTGGAAGTCGGGAACCTCAAGGAAAAGGACGCGCTGGAGCTTTTCTGTCAAATCGGAAAAAACGTCTATCAGTTCGCAAACTGTCCGATGGGGGCGGACGGCAGGCTCCGGTTTGACAAACTGCCCGAAGACAGCCGCCCGACCGAAGACAGGATCCGGGAAATCGAACAGGAATATGCCGCATTGCAGGAGATCGTCCGGCAACTGGAATGCCATGCCTGGTCCCTGGAGATCGTCGCCAGCTATTTCGCTTTCTTCATTTCCAAGTTCGGGAAGTGCGACATACGGAAGGAATGGAGCCGGATCCGCGACCGGCTGGGCAGCCTGAACGGGAAAACGCACCGGAGCGAAAAGAATGCCGGGATCCTGCTGCAGCCGACTTTCGACCTGATCCTGAAAAGCGACGGGCAGGGCAATGAACTCGGACAAAAGATCATGCGTTTGGCGGAATTCGCCTCGTTCTTCCCCCCGGAGCAGATCCCCGGGTACGCACTCGGAGCCCTTTGGAGATCCGAATTCGGAGATATGGAGATCATGATCGAACAGGACGGCATGACGGTCTGCGGGAACGCGTTCAACTATGCCCTGACGCTGTTGAAAACATACCGTATCATCCATGGCGGGGACATCGGCGATGACGGTGCCGCGATGTTCAAGATGCACCGCCTCACGCGCGACGTCCTGCAGAACCGCCTGTCCGAGGATGTGAAGCTCGGGATCATCGGGGCAATGCGGAAATGCCTGGATTCTTTTTTGGACAACAATCCGGAACCGATATCGCAGCAGCTTCTGCCCTGGTGCGGATGGGCGGAGGAATGGCTGAACGGTGCTCATTCTCTGCAGATGGACGTTGATTTCGGAGAGTCTGTTCTGACGCTCGCAAACTGTTGTGTAAAAGTGAATATGTACCAGAATGCAGAAGAGATTCTTGCCCTCCGATGTGTCGTTGGAATAAAAGATAATATATTCACTTCCAAATACTTGAGAGTAAAGGGGCTTTTCTTCCGGGACTATGATCGAACCGGCGAAGCGGAGGACTGTTTTGAACAATCATTGAGCCTTCGTCGGTTGGCGGCTGAGGACAATTCGGATCATATAGCACTTGTAGCCGAGATCTTAAACAACCTCGCAAATCTTCATGCATCCGTAGACCGCTGCAATGATGCGGATACGGAGTATTCCGAAGCACTTTCGATCTATCGCAAGCTCGCGGAAACCAATCAGGAAGAATACATTCAGAAAACGGCTGACATCCTTGATAATTATGGTGTCCTTCTCAAACGCCTTAAGCGCTGCCGGGAAGCCGAGGCGAATTATGCGGAAGCACTTGAAATTCGCCGCAAGCTCGCGGAAAAGAATCCTGAAATCTATTTATCTGATGTTGCATTATCATTGACCCACATTGCCGGTCTGCATAAAACAACGGACCATTGCAGCGAAGCGGATGCAGAGTATTCCGAAGCCCTCTCAATGTATCGCAGACTTGCGGAAAAAAATCCGGAGATCTATTTGTCCAATGTGGCAAGAGTGCTTCATAGTCTCGGAATACTCCACAAAAAGACAGACCGATGTGACTTGGCGGATGCAGAGTATTCCGAAGCCCTCTCAATGTATCGCAGACTTGCGGAAAAAAATCCGGAGATCTATTTGTCCAATGTGGCGAGCGTGCTTCATAGTCTCGGGTTGCTTCACAATCGTCAAAATCAATGCGAACTGGCGGAAACGGAGTTCGCGGAATCTCTTGAGATTCGCCGCAAACTCGCGGAAAAGAATCCCGAGATTTATCTGTCCGATATGGCAAATGTTCTGGACAGTCTCGGAATACTCCACAAAAAGACAGACCG
>JAFXYP010000076.1 GCA_017541665.1 Lentisphaeria bacterium
AGTGCTTACGGTATCTGAGGACGGAAGGCGCCGCGTCCTCGCCGTGGTGAACAAGTCGCCGGATAAGGCGGTGCCGCTCGATGTGTCGGCACTTACGGCGGGCGCGGGGCGCCCGCCCTACCAGGCGGATTTGAATACATCGGGTTTGAGTATTCCGGCAATGAAAGCGGGCAATATCCCAAGCGGATCGTGTTCCCCGAGGTCGTCGTTCCGCGCACGGCGAAGACGGCGCTTTTCCGTCCGCGCTTCGCGGGCGACATCCTGCGGCCCGACTGGTCTAAGATGAAGAGGGGGCAGCGCGTCTATTCGTCGCTGGTATTCAAGGTGTTCAACTGCATGGCGTCGCGACGGCCCTGGGATTCGGAAGCTTTGGCAACCTGGTCGTAGGGGATGTAGTCTGCGAGACCCTTCATGTTCTGGACATGCGTGATCGCAGCGGTAAGAGTGGTTTTGCCGTGGTCGACGTGACCGATGGTACCGACGTTGACGTGCGGTTTGGTTCTTGCAAACGTTTCCTTTGCCATTTTCTGATCTCCTTAGGAGTTTTTCGGCAGTTGCGCCGAAGTGTTTTGTTATCGTTTAAAGGTTAAGTTGTATCATTCTGGGAAAGTGGAGCCTACGCCCGGAATCGAACCGGGGACCTCATCCTTACCAAGGATGCGCTCTACCAGCTGAGCTACGTAGGCATCGCGTCATCACACCCGAAATTGAAGCGGACGGGCTTGTTTCGAAGCGTAATGAAAAGATAATATATCATGAATTCCGGGAAATGCAAGCACTTTTTCGCATTTTTTCCGGCTTTTTTCCGATTTTTTTCGGGCCGGGCGAAAAACAGTCCGCCGCCGGACAGATCCGGGACGGGGTGCCGATGGAAATCCGAATTCCCCGAAATCTCGCGTTTGCCTGAGGTGGAACCCGGCATGAATCCAGCGGAGGCTTTTCTTCCCCCCTTGTGCGCGAGCGGAAACCGCGCACTACCGCAGTGGAGGCTCCGCCTCCCCCGGGCAAACGGGAGATCTCGAAAAAAATCCCGGGTCCTGTGAGGGGCCCGGGAAGAAAGTACAGAATCGAACAGAGTTCTATTATTTGTACTTGATGGCGGTGCCGGTCAGGGTGACCTTGATCGTGTTGATACCGCAGATGCAGTTCATGTCGTAGTCGACGCGGACGTCGATCAGATCATCAGCCGCGAGACCTTCGAGGGCCTTGCTCTTGAGGTTTTCGAAGGAGGCATCGCCCATGTTAACGCAGGTGAAGAAGCTGGTGATGGTGGCTTCACCCTTGACGCCGTGCTTGACCACAGTGTAGCTGCTCTGGACATCGCCGATCATGGCGTTCAGAGAGATGGTGGAGAAGAAGTTCGGGCCCATGGCGACAGGAGCGGGCATACCGTTGTTGGTGGTGACGCCAGCGCAGCTGGTGACGATGGCGGCGGCGGCGATAGCGCCCAGACCAAGAATCATTTTCTTCATTTGAGAAATGACCTTTCTTTTTGAGGTTTGAATAATGTTCACTCAGACCCGGGTGGTCCAAGTTTTTTGCCTGTATCAAATAATATAGCGCGCTGTCGTAACGTTGTCAAACGCTTTTCACAAAAAAATGTTGAAAAAAGTGGAGAAAACACTCAGGATACGGATTAATTAACCTCAAAAGACTTTTTAGAGAAATCTGAAAAAAAGTGTTTTATCCTCTTTCCGGCACGTGGCGAGGGAACACCCGCTTGGAAGCGGCCGGAGTTCAGGAAACGCAAAGCGGCGGAAAGACCGGAAGCCGGCAACTGCGCGAGGCGGCGGAAAGACCGGAAGCCGGACGACCGCACAACCCGGCACACGATGCCGAAAGATTCGACATCCCTGCGCAAGTCAAAGGAAAGGCCTCATGCAAATCATAAGGCCCGCCTTGACTTTTTCGCCCCGGCGGCATATATTATGCAGCCGTCCCGCGGGAATTGCGTCGCCCGCCGTCCGCGAAACGCGCATCAACACAAAACAACGGATACAGCCAGTGAATTCGCCCGAAGCCCAGATCATCGAAAGCTACCTGATGGAGCGCGCCCGCATGTTCTCGCGCAATCCGTCCCACGCGGCTTCGCGGGCGTTCTACGAGCTCTGGGAAAAACTCTGCTGTCCGCAGCCGTTCCCCGTATCGAAAAGCACCCTGGTCCTGAACGGGACCCTGCTCCGTTTTCCCCGCCACCGCGGCACGGATGCCGAGGGGGTCTACTGCTGGGACGAGGCGGAAGGATGTCCGCGGCTGCGCGTCAGGACGGCAGACTGGGAGAAAAGCTACCTGATCCGGCTTCGGCGCGACGGCACGGCCGACTGGGAGGAACAGGAGACGGTCTCCCTCACGAACGACGGCGTCGCGGAGATGATCGACGCGATGCGCGAGATCGCCCGGATGATGAAGGAAGACGGGAAGGCGGCGTGCGACTCCAAGCTCAAACTGAAGGAGCTCCACGAATACGCCGGCCGCATCGCGGACTATTTCCCGGAAAGCGCCGTGAAGGCCATCAAGGCGCTCAACGCCCAGCAGGTGCACGAACTGATCCAGAACGCGCTGGCCGACCTGGCGGGCGACGAGCTCGACGACCAGCTGGTCCTGCCGCTCGACGGGACCTATGCGCGCGAGCACGACGGCGGCGAATCGTACCTGAAGAACCGCCGGGACATCATCGGCTCGGAGACCGTCTGGCGCGTGAAACAGAGGCTGGAGCTGATCGAACGTTCGGCCCGGCTTCAGGCCGAACTCGAACGCGATTTCACGCTCCGCCTGGCCGACGCCGAACTGCTCCGGTCGCACGACCACGAACTCGTCATAGAGATCCAGGCGCATTCCGACGCCCCGGTCCGCCAGGACGACGTGCTGTCCGTGGTCCGGGGCGACGACGGCGAACGGGTCGGGTTCCTGCACGTGGACCTGGCCGACGGCGACATGATCGCCGGACGGATCCGGACGGACCGCAAGCTCGACTTCGAACAGGAAAAGGCGTTTCTGACCGCGCGAATGCCGAAAAGCCCGCTGGAACAATATGCGAACAGCATTCGCGACCTCAAACTTGAACTCGAAAACGGATCGGCCGGACCGTTCGGCGCCGCGGCGGGCCTGCTCGGCGTGTCCGCCGTCACGTTCGTGGCCCCGCCCTGCCCTCCGCCCGCGCCGGGGAGCAAGCTGAACGCACCGCAGCGTGCGGCCCTGGAGGCAGCGTGTTCCGGCGCAAACAGGGTCGTGCTGATCCAGGGCCCGCCGGGCACCGGCAAAACGTACCTGCTGGAACAGATCGTAAGGCGGATGCAGCGGCAGGGGCTCAGAATTCTCGTGGGGGCGCCGTCACATGCGGCGGTCGACAACCTGTGCCGCCGGATCATAGACCTGCCGTTCCTGCGGTGCGCCCGGAACCGCGACAATGTGGACCCCGTGCTCATGGAGGGGCACTGGGTCGGCACACCGGGCAACTACCGGAAGATCCGGTCGCGCTGCGGCGAGAAGGCTGCCGGGATCATTTTCGCGGGAACGCTGCCCGGCCTGCTGCGCGACTACACGATCGAGAATTTCCAGAAGACCGGGACCGAATTCGACGTGATCCTGATCGACGAGGCCGGCATGGCCGCGCCCGACGAGGCGATCCTCGCCGCGCGGCTGGCGAACCGGATCGTGCTGCTCGGCGATCACAGGCAGCTGCCGCCGTTCCCGCGGCACAAGAGCGTGCTGGAGGAGATATTGAAGGACAACCCGGCGGACGACAGCGAAGCCGCCACACTTGCGACCAAGAGCATCATGGAGTGGCTCATCAGCTACCGCAAGTTCCCGGTGTACGTGCTCAACCTCTCCTACCGCTGCCGCAACCCGCGCCTCCTGCGGTTCGCCTCCACGATGTTCTACAACGCCGAGCTGCTGCCGAACCCGGACGCCGACTACTACAAACTGCCGCCCGGCGAACGCGAACAGCAGTTCCCGAAGTCCACGCTCCGGTTCATCTCGACTTCGCGCCTGCCGCTCAAGAAGCGGTCGGAACGGTTCGTCTACGAGAACGGGCGCCCGGGCATCTGGAACCCCGGCGAGGTCCGGCTCGCCGCCGAAACGTTCCGTTCGATGCTGACCCGCTACGAACTGGAGGACATCACGGTCATCAGCCCGTACCGGCGGCAGATCGTGCTGCTGCGGAAGACGTTCTCGGACCTCTTCGCCAGCCGGTTCGCGACGGACCGGTGGAACCATTTCCTGCTGAAGAACATCGCGACCGTGGACAGTTTCCAGGGAGGGGAAAGCGAGGCGGTGATCATCTCCTACGTGCGGAGCAGCGAACGGCACGGGATCGGATTCACGGACAACGCCAACCGCATCAACGTGGCGTACACCCGCTGCCGGAGCGAGCTCGTGATCATCGGCGACCTGGACTGCCTCAAGAACCGCGGGAAAAACCAGCTCTTCGCCAAGCTCGAACGCGCAGTGGAGCGCGACGGCGAGATCGTGTTCCCGGAGACCACACCGCCCCTGCTCTGACGCCGCCTCGCGCGGAACCGCCCTTTTTTTGCCGAAAAATAAGCCGCTCCGGGTTGCAAAAAGCATCCGGCGGGCTATAGTATTTTTCGGATTTTCCGAATCTTCACCCGAATGAAAGTATCCGCCCCATGACCGTCAAACAGGAACGTCTCTTCCCCGCATCCGTCCGCACCATCGGCCTGACGTCACCCGCCAGCCTGCCCGACGCCGCCCGGATCGCGGAGGCACGCCGGTTTCTGGAAGAGACCTGCTGCGTGAAGACCGTACTTGCACCGGGCGCGCTCAGACGCGGCCCGATGAAATACTGCTGCGGCACGCCGGAATCGCGTCTGTCGGATTTCCATTCGCTGCTGAACGACCCCGGCATCGACCTCATCCTCTGCACGCGGGGCGGCTTCGGCAGCGCACATCTCCTGCCGGAGCTTGACTTCGACCTTCTCCGCGAACGCAACCTCCCGGTCTACGGATACAGCGACATCTCCGCGCTTCACCTGGCCATGCTTGCGAAGCGTGCCGGGATCCCGGTCTGCGCCCCGATGGCCGACGGCTTCCCCGAAGCGATGGCCCGGCCCGCGGCAAGGAAATCGTTCGGCACCGTCCTGCGGGAACGCACCGTGCCGCGCAGACTCCGGCTCGTCCCGGTCGGGGAGAACGTATGCACCCCGGGAACATCCGCGATTTCCGGGCCGCTCATCCTCTCCAACCTCACGGTCATGACCACGCTCTGCGGGACGCCGTGGCTGCCGGACCTGAACGGATGCATCCTCGCGCTGGAGGACGTCCACGAGGAGGCACGCGTGCTGGACCGACACCTGACGCATCTGGTCCAGGCAGGGATCATCGGACAGACGGCGGCGGTCGTCTTCGGTTATTTCACGGAATGCGGGCCGAAGCCGCAGATACGGCGTCTGCTGCGGGACTTCGCCGCACAGACCGGGAAACCGGTATATACCGGACTGGCGTTCGGGCATGAACACCCGAAGTGCTCCTACCGGCTCGGCGAACCGGTCACGATCATTCCCTCCAGGAAGGCAAAGGTATAACGTTCCATGAATCTTTTCATCACACAGGCCTTTACGGACACGAAAATGTTCCTTATGGTCACGCTTGTCGTGGTCTTCTCCATCTGTCTGCATGAATTCTTCCACGCATGGACCGCGCTCCGGTTCGGCGACACGACCGCCGCCGACCGCGGCCATCTGACGCTGAACCCGCTCCGGCAGATGGGGCCGATGTCCATCATCATGTTCCTGATCCTCGGGTTCGCCTGGGGCGCGGTACCGGTCAACCCGGCGGTCCTGCGCGCAAAAAGCCGGCACGCTCCGGCGATCGTGTCGCTGGCGGGCCCGGCGACGAACTTCGGGCTGTTCCTGATCGGCTTTTTCTTCTTCGGGTTCCTTCAGACGCGCATCCCGAGCCTCGTCGAGAACGAGGCAGCGGGGATGATGGTGCTCCAACTGTTCCTCCTCCTCGGCGTCTACAACTGCTTCCTGTGCATCTTCAACCTGCTCCCGATCCCCGGGCTCGACGGCTGGGGCGCGCTGACCGAATACGTGCCGCGCATGAAGAACCTCAAATCCGAATTCGCCAAGGGGGTCACGATCTTCCTGATCTTCCTGCTGCTTTTCCTGGCCGACGACATCTTCGAACTGGCTGTCAAGGTAATGATGCTGGCGCCGGACATCTTCCGCGCGGGATAAACGGGCATGCGGAACTTGAACCATATGGAAAAAAGACGGAAAAAAAACAAAAACACTTGAAAATCGTATCGCCGGTGGTATATTTATTGGATTGCCGAAATAATAAGATGCTTGTCTATCAGGAAGGGGCCTGAAATGAACCAGAAAACCAGAACCGCTCTCTATTCAGTCGCCATCTGCGCCTGCATCATATCCGCCGCCAGCGCCGTCATCCTCACGATCAACGCACGCAACCGGGAGCCCGAACCCCAAGCGGCCGCCGTCGAAGAGCCGGAGGAAGAGGAACAGCCGAAACAGGACAGGCCGCGCCGTCGTCCGAGACGCGGTGGCGGAGGATTCCGCGACGGCAGACGCGGCGACGTGACGCAGCTCCTGCCCGACAGCAACGACTTCGACCAGATGCCGACGCCGGAAGAGTTCGAAGAGGAACTCGTCAAGGGACTGGAGGAATACCGTTCCCTGCCTCCGCACGAGCGGTTCCGCCTGGACAACCAGATGCACCAGACGGCCTTATTCGTGCAGAACGGAATCGAAATGATGCGCGAGAACATCAATGAGATCCCGCTTGATGAGCTCGACCGCATCCGCAACGACTTCGACAGGTTCGCGGACATGGCGGAACAGACGTTCTTCAGCGGCATCGTGGAACAGTATCTCACGCCCGAAGAAGACCTCACGATCGGAGAATTCGTCCGTAACATGCACGATGCGCAGGACGAGTTCCGGGATCTGCTCCACAGCATCTGACCGCATCCGATCCCGCCGAAAAGACGCAAGCTCCGGGAGACACGTTTCCCCGGAGCCTTTTTATTCCTCCGGCCTTTTTCCGCTTTTTTTGGAAGAATCCGCTTGAAAAAAATGCTCCCGCGTACAACATTATATTCCATTATCGAAGTCCGGCGTCCGATCCCGCGGTCCCGCCGCGACCGGACATCCGACCAACCATGAAAGGTCCTGCTCTTGATATTCAACGGTACAGAAACCTGGTCCGTCGACTGGGACGATCCGAACGCCCCGTATGAACTGGACTCGCATGGTCTGATCGCCGCGCCGGGGGAAACGCTGGAAGCCTTCGCCGCACGCATCGACGAGCTTCTCCGTACACGTGCCCGTTTCGACCTCTGCACGGAGGACCGGGCCGGCGCCGAATCGCTGGAATCGGAGGTCGGGTTCAAGGTCGGCGCCGCCGAACCGATCAATGCCGCGGTCCTCTCGGAGGCAGCGGAAAAAACGGAAAAGCTCTTCGGGTTTCGCGCGGACTGGGTCCCGGCTTTTTTCCCGACGCGCGGGCTCGGCCTGCTCTGGGGCGGCTGCACCGTCATTACGGATTCGGGTTTTCCGGTCTTTTTCCTGCGACGGGGATTCCGCACCAGGCCGAAATGGTTCATCTACCGCCGGGACGAACTGCTCGCGCACGAGCTCTGCCATGCCGTGCGCGGCTGTCTGGAGGATGAGACCTACGAAGAGCATTTCGCCTACATGACCTCGGGCAGCGCGTTCCGGCGCGTGGCGGGGAACTGTTTCCGCCACGAATGGGACGCGGTCGCATTCCTGATCCCGGTCGTCCTTCTGCTCGCCGTCCAGCTCGTCGTCTACACCGGGCTCCTGAGCCTCCCGATCTGGCCGTTCTGGATCCTCGCATTCGCGTTTCCGGTGTTCCTGGCCGCCCGGAGCATTCCGGAGCGGCGGACGTACTTCGCAGCACGGTCGAACCTCGAGCAAAACGGGTTTGCGAACCCGGACGCCGCGCTCTTCCGCATGACAACGGACGAAATCCGCCGGATCGCCCGGATGCCGGACGACCGGCTCGGCGCCTTTCTGAAGGAACGATCAGACGCCGAGCTGCGCTGGCAGATCCTGATCCAACGATTCCAACACCCGCAAACGGAGACCCCGCATGAAAACAGCATCCCGGAATGACATCGCACAATTTCTCGACCGGATCCTCGAACTCGACCGCTGGCCGGACGACCCGTCCAACAACGGACTTCAGTTCGCCGGGGACGCCGAGGCCGCGAAGGCCGTCTTCGCGGTCGACGCCTCCGCCGAGCTTTTCTGCCGGGCGGCCGACCTCGACGCGGGATTCATCTTCGTGCACCACGGCATCTCCTGGGGATCCGGCATCCGACGCATCGACGGCATCCTGGCGGACCGCATCAAACTGCTCGCGGCAAACGGCATCTCCCTGTATGCCGCGCATCTCCCGCTCGATGCCAACCCGCGTTTCGGCCATAATGCGCGGCTTTCGGACATGATCGGCCTCGCAGAGCGCCGCACCTTCGGCCCGTACCACGGAAAAGAGATCGGGTTTCAAGGCATTCTGCCCGAGGAAAAAACGGTCGCCGAACTCGCGAAAATCCTCGACGCGGCCCTGCCGTCAAGCGGTCCGCTCGGCGTCGTGGGAGATGCCTCCCAGACCGTGAAGACCGTCGGCGTGATCTCGGGCGGCGGCGCCTGGCCGGAGCTTTTCGACGAGATCGCGCCGGACCATGTGGACTGCCTCATCACGGGCGAGGCCACGCATGAAGTCTTCCACCCAGCCAGGGAGAGCGGGACCGCCATCCTCACGCTCGGGCATTACCGGTCCGAGACGCCCGGCGTCTTCGCCGTCATGGACCTCGTGAAATCGAAATTCGGCATCGAAACCGCCTTCATCGACATCCCGACCAACATGTGACAATCCCGCGGGATACGCGGGGCATGGGCGGAAGAACGGCCGTTTTTCAACGAAATGGCGGCGGCAGATGCGTCGGCTTGAGAGGGCAGCGACAGGGCGCGAGCTCAGGCTGCCGTGTTCAGCGGCGTCGGAAGACGCGCTGGACCTCCTGATAGAAATCCAGAAGCCGGTCCGTTATGATGTCCCAGGTATACTTCTCCCGGACCTCGGCATCGGCGGCATCCGTGATCCTGCCGCGGAAGTCGGCATCCTCGTCCAGTTTCCAGATCAGGGCAGCCCACTCTTCGGGAGCGCCCTCGGGCGGAGCGAAGAACCCGGTTTCGCCGTCCCGGATGAGCGTCTTCAGACCGCCGACCGGCGAGGTGATGACGGGAGTGCCCGCGCTCCATGCCTCCAGGACCACGATGCCGAACGGCTCGTGCAGGGAGGGCAGCAGGAACGCCGAGGCGGCGCGGTAGGCGGCGGGAAGAAGCGAGGAGTCCGGCGGCACACCGGTGATCATGGTAACGCGGTCCTTGAGGTTCATGAGCTGGATTTTTTCGCGGACTTTGTCCATGTACCATTCCGCCGTTGGCGCGCCGATGAGCACGAGATGCCACGGCTCGCCGAGAAGCGCCAGGATCTCGGGAAGAATGAGCTGGTTTTTCTGATAGTCGATGCGGGAAACGCAGAGCAGGATCTTCCTGTCCGGGCGGATGCCGGCCTGTTTGCGGAAGTCGACGCCGGCGTAATCGTGGAACCCGGAGTAGTTCACACCGTTCGGGAGATGAATGATGAGCTTGCCGGGGAAATGCTCCTTCGCCGGCTGGAGCTCGTTTTCGCCGACGCACACGATGCCGTTGGAAAGCTTCAGGGCATCGACGCGGCGGCAGAGCAGACGGTCCATGATGTTGCCGTACGGGATGGTTCCCTTCAGCGGCTTCACCATCTGCTTGATCTCCGCGGGCGGCACGTCGAAATACCCGCCGTGCAGCGTCATGACGTACGGGACATGAAGCTGTCTGGCAGCGGCGCGGACGGTGGCGGCCATGCGCCCCATGGTATGGCAGTGGAGGATGTCGAATTCGCCTTTTTTCAGCGCCTTCTGAAGTCCCGGCACGACAGGGTTTCCGCCTTTTTTGTCAAGGATCCTGACCTTTTCCTTCGAGAGCGGGAAATACGGATACCGATACCCGAAACGATGGATATTGATCGTATTGATGACCTCATCTCCGGGAGTCGCAAGCGCACTTGTCGCAAAGATCTCGGACGGATTTCCCTTCGTCTGCAGCGTCCGGGTCGAATTCCAGACTACACTTTCCGTACCGCCCCATTCCGAAAAAGCGAACCGACGGATGATTTGAGCCGTTCTCATAATGAAACCGAAAACTCCGAAAACAACGTGAAAAAAGATTGTATTCAAATAGATAATGTACACCGTGCGACGAAAAAAACAAGAGCGAATCCGTTTTTTCGCTCCAAAATAAACAAAACGGCATCGCACGGATCGAACAGAGTCGGCAGGACCGCGGAACCGGCCGGAAAAAGTCCCGCGGAGTTTTTTTCCCCTGAAATCGCGGATTTCCGCTAAGATTTCGGCCCGTCCGGGGGACTAATCATACGGAAACACGGTTTCGGCCGATTTCATTCTTTCATACGACATACAAGGAGCCACCATGAAAAAGACACTGTTCCACACCGCCCTGTGCGCCATGAGCCTCGCACTTCCGGCATTTGCCGACGAAACCGCCGACCGGGCGACGGCGGCCGAGCTGAACCGCAAGGGATTCGAGCTTTTCGACACCGTCTGCAAGGCGGATGCGAAGGGCAACATGTTCATTTCCCCGTACAGCATCGACGGGGCGTTCGGCATGGTCTATTGCGGCGCGAAAGGCACGACCGCCGACGAAATCCGCAAGACGCTCGGCCTGCCCGCCGATCCCGCCGCATGCGGCACATTCTTCAACGGGCTGGCGAAACAGTACGCCGAGGCGGAAAAGACCGAAATCCTGGTCTCGAACTCCGTCTGGACCGACACGGACCAGAACGTGCTGCCCGGATTCGCCGAGATGATCAGGAAGTATTACGGCGGAGCATTCTACAAGGAGGACTTCGGCCAATCCGCGAAGGTTGCGGCGAAGATCAACGCCTACGTCGAATCCAAAACGAAAAACATGATCAAGGACCTCCTCACGCCCGACTTCTTCAGCAAGGACACGTCCATGGTCCTGCTGAACACGCTGTATTTCGAGGCGAAATGGGCGCGCCCCTTCCCGAAGGACGACACGAAGCCGATGGTCTTCACCCAGTTCGGCGGCACGGAGAAGGAAGTCCGGATGATGTACCAGAAGTCCGCCATCGCCTACTACGCGAACCGCCAGGACAACGTCCATGCGATCGTCCTGCCCTATGAGAACCGCCGGTTCGAGCTGGTCGCGCTCATGCCGATCGACGGCGGAACCGACCACGGCGAAGCCGCACTGAAGGACATCGTGAGCAAGATCGGCACGAAGCTCGATTCCTGGCTGGAGCGCCGGATGCGCGGCGAGACGCGCGTGTGGCTGCCGAAGACCGACCTGACCTGCAAGCTCGACCTCAATAAGACCCTGCAGGGACTCGGCATGAAGACCCCGTTCTCCAATTTCGCCGATTTCTCCGGCATCGATACCGAAGAGGCGCTCAAGATCGAAAACGTGGTGCACAAGACCGCGCTGAAGATGGACGAGGTCTCCACGAAGGCGGCGGCCGCGACCGCCATCGGCATGGCCAGGATCACCTCCATCGGCATGCCCGACCCGGTCAACGAATTCCGCGCCGACCGTCCCTTCCTCGTGCTCATCCGCGACAACGAGACCGGACTCGTCCTCTTCACGGGCCGCGTGACCGATCCCGGAAAAGCCAAGTAATCAACCCCCCCCAGACGAACAAGCGGCTGTCCCGGACTGAGGACGGCCGCTTTTTTTGAGTTTGTTTTACGCCGGAGCGAACCGCTGCAGGTCTGCCCGGCGTTTTGCGTTTTCAGGGGGCGATGTGCGCCGGATCAGGTTCCGGAGGAAAGCCTGCGGCGGATCGCCTTTTTCGTCCGGACAAAGCGCATGAGCATCGCCAGGTACTGCACGATCACGCGGCCGGAAAGCTTGCTCTCGCCCTGCTTGCGCATGGCGAACGTGATGGGATGCTCCAGGACCTTGTCGCGGCCGGTGAGGGAAAGCAGGAACGCCAGTTCGAGCATGATCTTGAAGCCTTCCGGGGAAAGGCAGGGCTTCACGCGGTCGAAGGCATCCCGGCGGATGGCGAAAAAACCGGACATCGGATCCCTCAAGGTGATCCCGAGCACGAGCCGGGCGGCAAACGCTGCGCCATCGCTGCACATCACGCGGAAGAGATTCCATTTTTCCGTGAAACCGCCGCCGGGCACATGCCGGGAGCCGACCACCATGGACAACGCCGGGTCGCGGTCGAACTCCGCGAGCAATCCGGGCAGATCCTCCGGCCTGTGCTGTCCGTCGGCGTCCATGCAGACCAGGATCTCGCCGGCGGCTTTCGAAAAACCGTGGACCACGCTGGGCGCAAGGCCGCGAACCCCGGGGTTCTGCTCCACGCGGACAGGCGTCCGCATTGTTTTCGCAGTTTCAAGCGCAGCATCTTCCGTACCGTCGGGGGAATGGTCGTCGGCGACGATGATCTCAAGCCCGGACAGTTCGAGCGCATCGAGGGCGCGGAGCATCGGCGGGATGCTGTCTTTCTCCTTGAATGTGGGGAGGATAATGGATGCAGTCATACTATTACACCTTCTCTGTTTTTATCGAAGAAATGGAAAAAAATCTTTTGAATCGTTTTTTCGGGGGCGCAGGATCGGGATTCCAAACAGGAACGGGTCCTTCACATGGGAATACAAAAACAAACTCCATAAAGCAAGGGCGATTGCAAAAAGCGGAATCACGGGAAAGATAATGCTGTAAACCGGGTTTCCCGGTCAAATACACGACAGCCCCCAGTCCAGCGTTTATCGCTGTGGCAAAATATAGTGCATTGCCTGTTTTTGCTTTGCTGCTTTTTTTCAAAGGGCATTGGAAATTATGCATTGCGTCGTTTGTTGTCTTCGTTTTTTTCTCGGTATCTCCTGTTTTCTTCGGCAACAATCTTGTGGAACTCTATTCGGAGTATTGGAAGGCGGTAACGGCGACGGTTCGGCCAGGAGACATTAATCATTACGGTTCCAATCCGATCGGCATGTGCCATCTTGTTTTTTTCAAGAAACCCCTCGTGAATCTTCTTTTGAAAACACCGATTGTCGGATTTGTTCCCTGGTTGTTCTGGCGGGAACACAAAACGGCTTTTTTCTCCGACACGCTGTTGCTTTTGACGTTCAGTCTGACCATGCTGGTTTCTTACCACAGGATTTATGATATCATTTTGGTCTATCCGCTGTTCGCAATTCGTCTTTTTGACTTTGCCCGGACCAAACAATGGCTTCTCTTCGGGATCACTTTCCTGTTTCCGCTCTTTTAAGTCTGCCCCGAAGAATGACATACGATCTGATCGCGTCGTGGATCGGAGGGATTCCGTGGATCACGGAGACAGAAAAAGGCACCGGCCCGATGCAATACGGAAACTGCATCGGCAGGAAAGCCTTTCAGCCTTCGGCAAGATACGCCTCGTGCATTTGGAAAATCTTCTGAATGGATGCCTGGCATGCAGGAACATCCTCCGCCTTGGCCGCGGCGTTCAGCTCCTTGGCCAGCGCAAAGAGATCCATAGCGCCCATGTTCTCGCAATAGCCGAACATGGTGTGCGTAATGATTCTGAGTTTCTGGAAATCGGAATCGACGCCGACCTCCTGCAAGTCGACGCAGGATTTGTCGAATTCCTTGATGAACGCATCGTAGAATTCCTGGATTTCGTCGTCTTCGAGCTCGAGAAGCTCTTTCAAATGGGCTGCGATATCGGCTTTCATGATTCGGGAGTCCTTTTATTGAATACGAATTTGGTTTCGTTTAATCCGCAGTTGGTTTCGTACGACACGTATTGCGTGATCGCCTTGATGATCTGGATGCCGCGACCGCTGGTGGCGAAGAGGTTTTCCTCCTCTTCCTTTTTTCCTGCGGCCCCGTCTTCCGAGGTGAAGAGCTGGGGGTCGTTTGTTTCACGGGTGCCCGTGATGTCCCACTTGCCGCCGCGTTCGGCCCCCTGAAGCACCAGGTCGCCGTTTTCCATGCCGATGCTGACATAAATGAGGTCGGGAGCCTTCTTCTTGTCATGGTTGCCGTGGATCACAACGTTGTTCAGGTACTCGTGAACGCACAGGTCGATCTCCGTGCTCTGGCGCACGTCGTCGGTAATGGCGGAGAACTCGCGTGCGATCCTGTCGACTTCGGGAAGCGTGGCGTGGATGACGCGTTCCAGGAGCCCCTTGCGGGCGGAACGCTTCTGGAATGCGATGATCGTGAAATCGTCCGGGGCCTTGTCGAACCCCATCTTCGCCATGATGCCCTTGATGCGGTACGGCAGCGCGACGACGTTCGGATTGTCCAGCTGGCACTGGATGATCGAATGCAGGTCCTCTTCGTCCATGGTCTGGCCGTCTTCGTTCTGCATGTCCAGCACACCGTCGGTCATGGCGACGAAGATGGTGTCGTCGTCGAAATCGCAGTCGTAGTTTTCGGACTCCGGGAACTCGGCGTCGAGCATCCAGCCCAGGGGCATGCTGCCCTTCTTCGTGTCGCTGACGGTCACGGTCTTCTTGCTCGGCGAGGCGAAAAGGAGTCCCGGGTGCCCGGAGGAATGCAGGGAGATATGGTTGTTCTTGAAGTCGATGATGGCGGCCAGCGCGGTCATGTAGTTCTTGCTCTGAAGGTCCTCGCAGAAGAACTTATTCAGGCGGGTCATGAGGTCGTGGATCTTGATATCGTTGTCGCGCAGGGTCATTTTCAGCCAGGACTGGACCGCCGCCATGTAGAGCGCGGCGGAGAGCCCGTGCCCGGAAATATCGCCGATGAAAAGCAGGTATTTGGAATCGCCGAACGGGATCATTTCATAAAGGTCGCCGGAGACGTGCATGTAGGGAACATAGATGGAGGAGAAGAGCACGTCGTCGTTGCAGATGCACCAGCTCGGGAGAAGGACTTTCTGAAGCTCGCCGGCAAGGGCGCGCTCCTCCTCCATCTGGTCGCTGTATTTGTGCGCCATGAGCTTCTGCCGGTACGTAGTGACGACCTCGGTGATCTTCTGGATCAGCGTCTTTTTCCCGACCGCCTTGTTCAGGTAGTACGTATTGGCGTCCCATGTGATCTGGTTGAGCATGGTCATGTTCTTGTCCTCGACCATGCTGGTGAGGAAGATGATGGGGCGTTCGGGGTCGGTGGCCCGGATGAGCTTGCGGAGTTCGAAACCGTCGATGCCGGGCATGATGACATCAAGCAGAAGGATGTCGAAATACTGTTCCTTGAACTTCTGAAGGGCGTCGACGGCGTTTGTGCAGGTCACGAGTTCAAAGCCGTCCCCTTTCAGACAGCCGCGGATGATCATCAGGTTCGCCTCAACGTCATCAACGGCCAGGACTTTGATCACATCGCTCATAATAGACTCCGGGGGAAGGTTCAGCGGTAGCCGTTTTTCAGTTCGGTTTCCCCGATCCGCGGCCGACCGATTCGAATGTTTTCCATAATATAATCCGGATACGACAGCTTTCAACCTTTTTTTCTAAAAAAAGCGTCTTTTTTGTGCATTTCCTCTATTTGAAGTTGAATTGGCTCGGTTCCTTGCTATATTAAACTTGAAATCCCTTCGCTTTTTCATCGTCTCTCAAAACAGCATCGCACCGCCATGCCACGAATTCGATTTGTCAACCAATACGCCGGGATCATCGGCGGCATTGAACGCTACATGGAGCGCACCGCGCGACTTTTGCGGCAAAACGGCTTCACGGTCGACTGCTGCTACGCGGAGAAGACACAGGATTCCGAACGCTTCCTCGCCGCATTCGACCGAGCGGAGACGATTTCCGAAGCCGCCGTGCGGGATGGAAGCGAATACGACCTCACGGTCCTGCACAAGGTTCGCGACGCCGCGGCCGTCCGAACCCTGCGGAACGCGAGCAGGACGGCGGTCTTCATTCACGACCATGAGTATTACTGTCCCCGGAGATCCTACTACTATCCGGTCACGCGGAAAAACTGCTCCCGGGCGTATTGCGAATTCCTCTGCGGCTGTTGCGCGATGCTGAGGCGGCCCGCCCCGGACAACACGTTCCGCGCGAACTTCGGCGGATTCGCCTCGCTCTGGCGGGAAATCCGGCTCTGCGGCGAGTTCATCGTCCTGTCCGGTTTCATGCGCGGGATCCTGGTGCGGCAGGGCATTCCGGAGGAGAGGATCTCCCTGATCCCGCCGGCTGTCACGCTTCCGCCCGAATCATCCCCGTCCGAGTCCGAAACGGAAAAAAACGAAGGCGTGCCGCACATCCTCG
Organism: Lentisphaeria bacterium; assembly: GCA_017541665.1. Lineage (GTDB taxonomy): Bacteria > Verrucomicrobiota > Lentisphaeria > Victivallales > UBA1829 > UBA1732. Next base: position 16,325 of record JAFXYP010000076.1, read on the forward strand.
TGATCGGCCAGCTTATCCGGGGCAAAGGCATCGACCGGCTTCTGGCCGCCATGCACGGCGTCAAAACGCCCTGCATTCTGGACATCGTCGGGACCGGCAATGACGAAGCGTACCTGAAACAACTGGCGGGACCGTTCGGAACATCCGTCGTGTTCCACGGCTATTCGCCGAACCCGGACGACGCATTCCGCGGGATCCGCACGGCCGTGCTGCCCTGGCGCTGGCAGGAGCCCTTCGGACTGGTCGGGCCGGAGGCGCTTGCGCACGGCGTCCCGCTCGTCGGATTCGACGTCGGCGCCGTCAGGGAATACCTTATCGACGGTCAGACCGGCCTGCTCGTCCCGCCCGGGGACACGGATGCCCTGGCAAAGGCGATCGACCGCCTGCTGAACGCCCCCGAGGAAGCCGCTTCCATGGGGCACCGCGGACGCAGGCTCGTTTCTACGCGGTTCACGGACGAACTCCTGCTGCAGGGCTGGCGCGATTTCCTGAACCGGCCGTCCGCGACCGTTCGATCCGGTCCCGAAAGGAGCGTTTCATGAGAATCCTTGTCAGCTGCGTACCGTACGATCACGGGCGATCCGGCATATCCGTCTACATGCGCCACACGGTCACGGCCCTGGCCGCGGCCGGGCACGAACTGACTTTGGTCGTGGAGCGGGAGGCAGCCGAAGTTCCGGAGTTCGCGCCGTTCCCGAAGATCGTCGGCCCCGGCTGGATCAGCCGTCCGATCCTGAGCATGCTGTGGCATCTCCTTTTCCTGCCGTTCCGCATCCGCAAGGCAAAATACGACCTCTTCTACATCGCCACCGCAAACCGCCGCGCCGTGCTGTTCCGCCCCGTCCCGACGGTCGCCATCGTGCACGACCTGGCGGCACACCGGATGCGGGAGAAATACGACCGGTTCCGCACGCTCTACCAGACGGGCATCCTGCCGTTCTTCACGCGCCGGGCGGAGTTTCCCGTCGCGATCAGCGAATCGACGGCGTCCGACATGGTAAAGTTCATGGACCTGCCGCGCTCAGCCATCACGGTGAGCTGGAACGGCCTTTCCCTGCCGAACGTGAAGCCCGCGGGCGGATGGAAGACGCGGTACGGCCTGGAGCAGGACGGGTATCTGCTTTACATCTCCCGCCTGGAACACCCTGCGAAAAACCAGTTCCGCCTGATCGAAGCCTACGAAAAAATGCGGCCGGAGGTCACCGGCCGCTGCAAGCTGGTGCTGTGCGGCGCGGACTGGCACGGCGCGGACGTCATCCGGGCCCGTGCGGCGGATTCGCCCTTGCGCGACCGGATCGTGCTGACCGGGTTCATCGGCAATGAAGACGTGGAGGAAGCCTACCGCGGCGCGGCGGCCTATGTGTTCCCGTCGCTCTTCGAGGGGTTCGGCCTGTCGCTGATCGAAGCCATGCACTACGGGACGCCGTGCGCGTGCTCGGAAACATCGTCCCTGGGCGAACTCGGACAGGGCGCCGCCCTGCTCTTCGACCCCGAGGACCCCGCCGCCATCGCGGATGCGCTGGTCCGCCTGCTCTCCGACCCCGGACTCCGCGAAAAACTGAAAGAGGCCGGGCATCGCCGCGCCGCCGAATTCACCTGGGCAAAACACGTCGAAAGGATCATCCATGCAGTCGAATCCGCCCGTCCGTGAAAAACCGCGTCCGATCGTGCTCGGAATGCACTTCGACGCACTCCGCATACCGGAGGCGCTCGACCGGTTCTTCGAGCTGGCCGCCATGCCGCCCGGACCGCGCGGATGCCGCATCGCCGCGACCGTAAACGTCGATTTCATCGTGAACACCTACTGCGCCACGACTCCGACCCCGCGCAACCCCGCGCTCGCCGCCGTGCTCCGCCGCGCCGAACTCGTCATCGCCGACGGCATGCCGCTGGTCTGGCTCAGCCGCCTGCTCGGCACCCCGCTGCCGGAACGCGTCACCGGCGCCGACCTGGTCCCGATGATCGCCGAACGCGCGGCCAGGGACCATGTGAAGCTGTATTTCCTCGGCGGCGCGGAACAGTATACCCGCCGCGCCGCAGAGATTCTGACGGAACGCTACCCCGGACTGGAGATCGTCGGGATCGATACGCCGTTCGTGAAGCTGGACGCGCCGAACGCCGAAGAGCTCGACCGCGAAATCTGCCGCAAGATCAACGAATCCGGCGCTTCCGTCCTGCTCGTCGGATTCGGCAACCCCAAACAGGAGATCTGGGCGGAACGCAACCGCGCCAACCTGAAATGCGGCATCGCGATCGGCATCGGCGGCACGTTCAATTTCATCGCGGGCGCCGTCAAACGCGCCCCGGACTGGATGCGACATACCGGCACGGAGTGGATCTTCCGCATCATCCAGGAGCCGGGCCGCCTATGGAAACGCTACGGATTCGGGATCCTCGTCTTCAACACCATGGCGTTCTTCGCATTCCTGAACAGGCCGCGCAAAAACGGCGCCGGGGTGACCGCCGACGCCGACAATCCGCGCATCCTCATGACGACCGGACGCGGACGCTTCTCGCCCGAGGCGCTGCAGTCCATCCTGGACGCCGCGGCCGACGGCCCGGTCGAGATCAGGAACCTCAGCGGACGCCAGCGCCGACAGCTGAGGGCGCAGCGCATGATCGACCTGCTCGCTTCGGAGAAAAAGGATGCTTGACCTCAAAACGACACTGGCGCCTCTGAAGAAGGACTGGAAATGCACCGCCATCTTCGCCGCTGCATTTGCATTCGCCTGCTGGCAGTCCGCGCAGCAGATCCGTTCCGAATGGGGCGGAGCGGCAGCCCTGCTGATCCTGCTGGCGTGCCTGTTCTACCAGGCTGAAAAAGTCGCCGCGCCGCCAGTGCCAGCGCAGGGGAAGAAGGAGTTCCCGTGGCGAAAACTGCTTGCCTGGCTGGCGGTCCTGGTCGCGGCGGGGCTCCTTTTCCTGCCGTGGTCGGCCCCCGACGCGCCGAGTCTCAAGTCCGGCGCGTGGTTCTTTCTCTCGCTCGGCGCGGTCTGTTTCTTCTGCGGCGTGCGGACGATGCTCCTCGGGGCCGCGCCCCTGCTCGGATGTTTCCTCGTCGTGCCGTTCCGCGAACAGATCGTGCTGTACCTGAGCTACCCCTTCCGCATGGTCTCCACCGTCCTTTCGGTCGGATTCCTTCAGATCTTCGGGATGCAGATCGAAAACGACATGACGACGATCCGGATCGAAGGGCTCGACATCGCCATCACGGACGCGTGCAGCGGCATTCAGCAGTTCGAGGCCATGATCCTCGTGGCGTTCTGGCTGGTGATGGTCTGGCGGAGGCCGTTCCTCTGGCGTTGCGTTCACTATGCGTTCCTGGTCCCCTCCATCATCCTCGCCAACGCGATCCGCATCGTCCTGACGATCGTCCTGTACAAGACCGTCGGCGAAACCGTGCTGAACAACACCTGGCACGCCGGGCTCGGCTACGCCCAGGTCGTCCTCACGGTCGCGCTCTTCTTCCTCGTCGGCTGCCTGCTGCCGGAAACGGAACAGGCCGGACCGTCGGGAAAAGAAAAACAGGAAAAAGAAAAGCCGGAGAAAGAAAAGAATGAGAAAATCGGATCGAAAAAAAAGATGCAAGGAATAACTTCGGAAAGGGCGGCAGGTCATGAAAAATCCTCCTGAAGCTTCGCAAAACCCCGTGCCCGCCTCCGCGGAAACACCGCGGAAAACGGCTGATTCGGCGCCGGAGAAAGCGGTCTCGTCCGTTTTTCCGTGGATGCGCTTCGCGGGCGCATTCCTCGCCGGAATCCCTTTCTTCTGCACGGTTCCATACTCCGTTCATTCGTGGCACACGTCCCCCATGGACCATACGAACTGGATCTTCTTCCTCGCTTTTCTGCTGATCGCGGCATGCAGTCTGCCCGCCGTGAGCGATTCCGCCAGACGCAACCGGTCCGACTGGTTCGCGCTCCTTGCGGCCGCGGCCGCGGCGATTCTGTACGCCGGGGGCATCGTCAAGCAGATCTATCTGTTCCGCATCCTGGCCGGGACCTGGTTCTGGTGGACGGGCGTATGGTTCTTCTGCGGTTGGCATGCGGCATGGAACATGATCCCGGCCTTCGGGGTGCTTTCGCTCGGATGCACCAGCTCGACGTTCCTGCTGAGCAGGCATTTCCTGATCCAGCCGCAGACGGCACTGTTCCTGAAAATCGGCGCGACGCTGTTTTGTGCGGCGCTCTGTGCCGTCTTCCTGCTCACCGGATTCGTGATGAAACGCGAAGTCTTCTGGTTCCTGCTGGCGGCAGCGGCGATCCTCGGCGGGACAGTGGTCTCCCGCGGCGCAGGGAAGACCGCGCCGCCATTCCGCCCAGACCTGACCGCGGCCGTGGAAGGATTCGACAGGTCGGAAATTCCCCTGATCGAAAGCACGATCCGCTTTTTCGAGGGCTCCGAGGCACATCAATACGCCTATTCCGACGGCATCTTCCGGTGCAATATCCTGGAGGTAAAATGCGGAGACGACATCCACATGATCCATCCCGCCAGCCATTGCATCCGCTCCAGCGGCGCGGAAATCCTCTCCGAATCCGTCGTCATGCACTCGCTGCCCGACGGACGGAGCCTGCCCGTTACCGAGATCCGGGCAAAAATCCACAGCACGCCGACGCTTACGTTCGTATGGTACACCGGACCGACGGAGACGACCGGCAGTTTCTACACGTTCCGCCGCAAATGGTCGCCTTCGGAACAGTGGTACTCTTACCAGGCCGTCACGGAGATCTACGACGGCAACGAAGACGCCGCACGCAGATTCCTGCTGAATCTGCTGTCGATTTTCTGATTTTCCGCCCCGCCCCCCGGCGCACAGAGGGTCAGTCTGCCTGGAGGGGGAACAGGGGAATGCGTTTTCAGGGGCGAAGCGCCTTCAACTGGTTTTGAAGGCGTTCGATCTGCTGATCGTAGGCATCGATGTGCAGACGGATCAGTTCGGTCTGTTCTTTCGTGAGCCCTCCTTGCGTCTGCTGTAGCGTCTCGAGCAGGGACTCAAGCTCCGCGCGATGGATTTGGGCATCGACCATCTGCCGTTCCAGTTCCGTCGCGCGGGACTCCGCGGCGTGCTTGACGGCTTCCTTTTTCGGCGTGCCGTCCGGGTCGAAGATGTTCAGCGCCACGATGGTCTCAACTTTGGTCTCCCTGGACACGCCGTCCTGTTGCGGCCGGGCGGAATCGTCTTTCCCGGCGGACTCGTCGTAGAAGCTGAGCGGGGAAAGGGATATGTTGAACACGACAATATCTTCGGAAATGGTCCGCTGCTGCAATCTCGCAATCCGCCAGTAGGGGAAGGTCATGCGCCGGTCGAGGTCGACCATACGCTCCTGCGTCTGGATCGAGAGGTCGCATTTCCCGTCGATGAACCGGAGCATTGTCACGAGCGCCTCCTCGGGGAGCGCGAGAGTCAGATCGTAAAGTTTGGTGAGGAAGTCCGGATCGCCGAAACAAACCGGTTCTCTCTTCACCCGTTCCGTCGCCGCAGCGGAGTCGCCGGCCGTCCGGGTTGTCTCCTTTTTGGCGGGGGTGTATGTGATGACGCGGATTTGCCCGGTCAGGCGGTACTTTCTGACGGCATCCGCCGGGGACGCGCCGGCCTTCGGTTTATCCCCGGCAAGGGTGCGGCCTGCGGGCTCGACGCGGATTTCGATGCGGCGCCAGGAAAGACGCGGCGTCTGTTTCTCGACCTCGTCGATGAAGTGAACGATCTTGGTGTATTGGTCGACGACGGTGAAATCGATGTCGGCGGTGGAATGCCCGGCGTCGATCGGAGTGATCCTGACGGCGCCGAGCGTCTTGAGATCGGCTTCCGCGCGTTTCGCCGCTTCGTCGACGAGTTCGCGGAGCCGGATTTCGGGCTGTCCGTCGCGTTCCTTATCCCAGAGCGGCACGCCCGCGAAGATGTCCTGCTTTTTCTGTCCGTCATCGGCTTTTGCCGCGGCGGGTTCGCTCGTCCGCGTCGTGGCGGAAGCCGGTCTCGCGGTGGTCGTCTGCCGCGGATTGGTCTGCGCGGCGGGCCTGAAGCCGGGAAGAAAATTTGTGCCGGGGGTGGTTGAGGCGGGGCCGTTCGGCGGCAGCCCGAACGACGGCATGGCGGGTCCGTCCTCCGCCGAGGCTTCCACGCCGGGGTCGTTGATGCGGCCCATGAATAGGATCAGCCCGGTCCAGTTGTCGCGGATCAGTACGAGGTATGGGCGGTCGGCGCGGAAGACGTTCTCCGGCGGCGGCTGCATGAATCCTCCGCCGAACCCGCCAATGATGGCCGTGGCGGCCGCGGCCTTCGTGGAATACTCGTCCATCTTCAGCGCGGTCTTGTGGATGACCTTTTCGATGTAGAACCGCTCGCCACTCGGCTTCTTGTCGTAATCGAACATGCCGGAGAAATCGGCGGTCGCGGGGCTGAACGCCGAGGGCATGCCGAGGGCTTCCAGAGTATCCTTGAGCCGCATCGAGTCGGTCAGGTCGACTTTCGGCAGCCAGACGCGCGTCTCGTAGGGCGACGGATTCGAGAGCCACGAACCGAGCTTGTCGCCGATCTTCGCGAGGATGGACTTCATGGCGGCCTGCCCCTGGTCGGCGCCGGGGTCGACGGGCATCAGGGCGACGAGGTCGAACCGGGGATTCTCATACGGCAGCACGACGGCGTGAACGTTGTCCTCCTCGCAGTAATAGTAATCGAAGCGGCGTTTCTGGTACATCATCCGCACCTGCTTCGAGCCGCCGCCGAACCGGTAAAACGGCATCGGCCAGGTCTGTTCCTCCTTGAACGGATGCAGCCATTTCGCCTCGAAGAACAGGGTGTTCAGCAGGATCATGCGGGTCCGCTCGGTGAGATCGTCGGGCGTGATGACGTTTTTGATCATGCCTTTGGTGTTCTGATCGACCAGGGCGTTGACCTTGTCCGCGACGGTGGCTTTCTTGGTGAAATCCTCCACATAGAACGCGCCGTCGTAGTAATTCTCGATCGTCCTGCGGTAGTCCGGGCGGATCAGGTCGGTCACGCGATGGTCGACCCAGACGGAATTCGAGACGAGGACGTCGACATTTTCGGCGGCATGGTACTGGTCCGCCATGTCGTGGAAGAACGCATCGGCAGTGTCGGGCCCCTCGGGCATGCCGAGCACGGTGCGGATTTCTCCCTGCGTACGGCCCTTCGCCCCGGTGTACACCATGCCGAACGCGCTGTCGATGCTGTACGGGGAGATGAACTTGTTTTCATTCTCTTTCTCTTCGCTGAGGGTCTGAAGAAGACGGAACCCCTGCCGGTTCAGGTCGCCGGCGATGGCCTGACGGACCGGCAGAGACATTTCTTTCGCGTTGTCCGTTTCCCGACCGGGCGCGGAGGCGTCAGCCGTGTCCCCGGCGGCTTCCTTTTCTTTCGCCAGACGGTCTTTCAGGACCGCGATTTTCCGGTCGAGGTCGTCAAGACTCTGACGCTGAACTTCGATCTGCCTGGCCTTCCAATCCGCATCGGCGTCCTGATCCTGCTCAAGACTTTTGATCTGCGCTTCCACCATTTCGCGCAGTTCAAGCCCCTGCCTCAACAGTTCTTCCGTGGTCTGCGCGGCGGGCTGTGTGGGACCTGAATTCTGCCGCGGTGTTGCGGTTTTAACCTCGTTCGCGCCCTGCGCATTGCGGGCGGCCTCATTTGGGACGAGCTCTTTCAGGCTCTCGATTCGACGGTCGAGATCATCGATCTGCCTGCGCACCGAACCGATCGACTCCTTCCGGGATCGGGAATTCTCCGGGGTGACCGGGGCCTCCTCAAGGATCTTGAGCGTGATTTCCAGATCGGTGCGCCGATCGAGCGCCTTCATCAACTCCGATTGGGACGGGCCCATGGACGCGAACGTGAAAGAGAAAACCGGGCGGGAACTGCTGCTGTTGTTTTTGATGACCAGCGGGACCGCGAAATGCGTCGCGTAGTCGGCGAGCAGATCGGATTCGCCAAGGTTTCGCAGCTGATTCCGCACGGATTCTCCGGCATCGTTGAGCGTGAGTTCGACCCGATCCCGGCCCCGCCCCAAAAAGACTTTGCTCCCGTCCACTTTCCCCTTGGTGGTGACATTCTCGAAATCCGGGGTAAGACCGAGCTTGAACGGCTGACCCAGATCCGTCCACGGCATGCCGTCGACGGTGACGCCGGTCGGGGCCGGGTATATGGGGGCGAAGGTGCGGGGTTCGTAACGGATCGTGTCGCCGGTGAAAACGAACTTGACTTGACCTTTGTAGGTCCCTTCCAGGGTGAGGATGACTTCGGAGTTGTCCTCCTGCGCGAGAGCGGCGAACGGAACAGCGGTCAAGGCGGTCAGGATTACCGCGACGACGGCAAAGAAAGCACTGCGAATCGATTTCATTTTCATATCGGGTCCTCCGGTGTGTTGCTGTTACTTATTATAACGTTTTTCATTTCTCCGATATTGTGTTGGCCGAGATAATCTGTTGTGGTTGGAGCGAGAAAACATCATGACATCTGGTTTTCGAACTTAAAGACAGAGATAATGGGAACTCACCGATCAGGTCTATCGATATGCCCGGACGCCGTTTTTGACTCTTTTTTCCTGTTTTCTTGTTTTCGAAACTTGTTTTTTCCGTCAGACGGTGTATAGTTTATGCACCAAAACTGTTGCATGGGGGTGTCCCGGTTTCGACTGGTCGCGCTGAACGTCAACTGCATGTCGAGGATGACCGTTGGCCTCGTTAATCATCGGTTACACAAACAACTGCGAACGAAGAGTACGCACTCGCTGCCTAATTAGCTGCGGCGACGTCTTCTCCCCGACGGGCGCTGGGGGAACAAGGCGACAATCCGCGTCCTGGTTCTCACGGTTTTTCCGCCGCCGTGGAACGAGATTTCAGACGGAATAGTCGCAAAGAAGCCCGTTTGCCGGCCCTCGGCGCGACGATAAGCTCCAAAGGCAAAACACACATGTAGACGTTGCCGCTATGCCTTCTCAGGACAGGGGTTCGACTCCCCTCACCTCCACCAACTTGTCTAAACAATTTAGAGATGCACGGATTTCCGGGTCCGCGCATTGCCTCCAAACCTCTTACAACTTCAGCAGGTTGCGACGTTCGAAGAAAGCAAGGAAACCGAATAGAAAGTTTTGAAATCCCCCTTTTCTTCCGTTTCCGGCGGGGATTTCTTCTCTGTTTCTCTGTGAGGTCGGGGTAGGCCCGTCCACATATTGGGGCTTTTTGCCCTCGATTTCGCTCTTTTTGCGAGAAAACTGCGTGTTTTGGATCTTTTGGGCTTGGACGGGGGTTCGACCCCTTCTGATCGACCAAAAGCGAGAGTTTCCGCCTCAAAAACAAACTTTTCTCCGCCGATTTGCCGTTTTTTTCAACTCGTTTTTGAGAAAAGTTCGTTTTCATCATGGATAGCGCTCCATCCAACTTTTCTCCGTTTTTCTGTCGTTCTGGCTTTTCCCGATCTTTTCCCGGCTTTATCGCATTTTTACCGACCTTTCAGAGAACAGAGAATTGCCCGTTCTTCTTTTTTCCATTTTTTGACTGGTGGCAACTCGCGCGGACGTTACGCTTGGACCGGCAAGGACTGTTTCCACGTTCATCTTGTCATGTTCCATCATGTTTACTCCTGTAGTACTGTTCGTTCAAATATTCCCTCACGTGAGGGAATTATTCGTTTTGGATGATGCCCTCTTTTCCGGGCTTTCATATAGTATCTTTCCGAAACGACATCAAATGGGTGAAGCTTTTCTGTTTTTTCCGTCATTTTTCTGTTTTTTCCAAAACCGGCGGATAAATGTCGGTAATCTGCGGTAATTCAAGGTAAAAAGCTTATTTCCCGCTTGAAAATGCGCATGGATGTGTTATTGTTATTCCAGTACAATAAGCGGCTGTCCCGTCTTGAACTCACCGCAAGCAAGAAACGACGGACAGCGATACCCCTTATTTTGGAGCGGAACATGCCGGAAAACACAGCCACGATCGGTTTTGAGAAACAAATATGGGACGCAGCCTGCATTCTCCGCGGCAATCTGGACGCCTCCGAGTACAAACACGTCGTCCTCGGCCTCATCTTCCTGAAATACCTCTCGGACCGGTTCGAGGCGCGGCACGACGAGCTCGTGAAGGAGGGCGAAGGCTTCGAGGAGGATCCGGACGCTTACACGGAGGAGAACGTTTTCTTCGTCCCGCAGGAAGCCCGCTGGAAATGCGTCGCCGACGCCGCCCACACGCCCGAGATCGGCAAGGTCATTGATGGCGCCATGCTCGCGATCGAAAAGGAGAATCCGCGCCTGAAGGGCATCCTCCCGAAGACATTCGCCCGCCCCGAGCTCGACAAACGCCGTCTCGGCGACGTGGTCGACCTCTTCACGAACATCCGCATGAAGGAGCACGGCGACACCCGCGACATCCTCGGCCGCACCTACGAATACTGCCTCTCCATGTTCGCCGAGCAGGAGGGCAAGAAGGGCGGCGAGTTCTTCACCCCGGCCTGCGTCGTGAAGACGCTCGTGGAGATCCTGAAGCCGTACCACGGGCGCGTCTACGACCCCTGCTGCGGCTCAGGCGGCATGTTCGTGCAGTCCGCCAAGTTCGTCGAGAGCCATTCCGGGCGTATCAACGACATCTCCGTCTACGGACAGGACTCCAACCCCACCACGTGGAAGATGGCGCAGATGAACCTCGCCATCCGCGGCATCGAGGCGGACCTCGGCCCTTACAACGCCGACACTTTCTTCCTGGACTGCCACCCCGCGATGCGCGCCGACTTCATCCTCGCAAATCCCCCGTTCAACCTCTCCGACTGGGGCGGCGACAAACTCATGGACGATCCCCGCTGGAAATACGGCGTCCCGCCGTCCGGCAACGCCAACTTCGCATGGATCCAGCACATGATCCACCACCTGGCGCCGCGCGGCAAGATCGGGCTCGTGCTCGCAAATGGTTCCCTCTCCTCGCAGTCCGGCGGCGAAGGCGACATCCGGAGGAAGATCGTGGAGGACGACCTCGTCGCGGCGATCATCGCGCTCCCATCCCAGCTCTTCTACACCACGCAGATCCCCGCGTGCCTCTGGTTCCTCGACCGGGCGAAGAAGCAGAAGGGCAAAACGTGTTTCATCGACGCGCGCAAGATGGGCACGATGGTCTCCCGCAGACTCCGCGAACTTTCCGCCGAAGACATCGCGCTGCTCGCGCAGACGTTCGACCGGTACGAAGCCGGCACGCTGGAGGACAAAAAAGGCTTCTGCGCGGTCGTCACCACGTCCGAGATCGCGAAGCAGGACTTCATCCTCACGCCCGGACGTTATGTCGGGATCGAGGAGCAGGCCGACGACGGCGAGCCCTTCGACGCGAAGATGAAGCGCCTGACCGCCGAACTCTCCGGCCTCTTTGCAAAATCCCATGACCTGGAATCCGAAATCCGCGCCAACCTCAAATCCATCGGCTACGAACTTCCTGCAACCGAAAACCAGAAGGACTAAGGAGGTACATTATGACTGAAAGAACCTTTACAAAAGAAGAAATGCTCAATACTCTGATACGCGGAATAAAACGTTTCTATAAAGAGGAACACCATCTTCTGGAAGATCAGGTCTGCGAACGAGCAGTTGCTTTTCGCTTGGGAGCAAAACTACTGAATAAATTCAAACCTGCAGATGTCTATGCCGAATATAATAAGAGGCACGATCCTGACGGAATGGTCCGCAAAAAAAGATTAGGTGATTTGCAAGACACCTCTTATCCAGACTTGCTTGTTTTTGAAAGATTTGGAGATAATCCTAGACCAGACAAACTGGCAATTGAAATAAAAATGGGATATCAAAGGAATAGTCGGTCTGAATATGAAAATGATTGCAGAAAACTTGCAGTTTTGACAGATCCATATGAGGACAATTTAAACTATATTTTGGGAATTCATTTAGTATTGGATGTTGATTGTTTTTATTTGTGTGGATATGAACTCGGCCGCCTTACTTTTATAAAACGTTTTATCAAAGAAGAAGGGAAGTGGGGCCAAATAGAATTGTCTCCAGAATTTTATACCTCCTTTGATGATTTAAGCCATCTTCATGTAATCGACGCTTCCACCCAGGAGTGAATCATGAAGCATGAATTCCAAACCTGCAGAATAGCCGATATTGCCGAAAAGGTCGCTATGGGGCCGTTCGGCTCAAATATCAAGGTGGAAACATTTGTTCCCGCCGGGGTTCCTATAATCAGTGGAGCGCATCTGAAAGGCTTTTATCTTGAAGAAAACGATTTCAATTTCATTACGGAAGAACATGCTCAAAGACTGAAAAACTCCATTGTTTATCCCGATGACATTATTTTTACTCATGCCGGAAACGTTGGTCAAGTAGCAATGATTCCTTACAACTGCCATTATCCATTTTATATGATTTCACAGCGGCAGTTCTATCTGAGATGCAACAAAGAAAAAGTCCTTCCGGAATATCTGACCTATTATTTCCATTCTTATGAAGGTCAGGGGAAACTCCTTTCCAATGTAAGCCAGGTCGGGGTTCCATCCATTGCACAGCCGTCCTCGTTCCTGAAAACCATTGAAGTTCCTCTGCCGTTATTGAGTGTTCAGCGCCGGATTGTAAACATATTGGATTCCTTCACGAAGAAGATCGAAGTCAACAATCAGATCAACCGGAATCTGGAAGAACAGGCAAAAGCGATCTTCAAATCCTGGTTCGTCGATTTCGAACCGTTCGGAGGGGAACAGCCTGATGATTGGAAAAAAGGAACGATTGCCGACTTGGGTAATGTAGTCGGCGGGGGAACCCCATCCAAAGCAAAAGACGAATACTATTGTTCTCGCGGAATCCCATGGATCACGCCGAAAGATTTGTCTGTCAACAAATCAAAGTTCATTTCCCGTGGACAAACAGATATCAGTGATGCCGGGCTCAACAACAGCAGCGCGATCATTATGCCCAAAGGAACGGTTCTTTTCAGTTCCCGTGCTCCAATCGGGTACATAGCGATAGCAAAGAACGAGGTAACAACGAACCAGGGCTTTAAGTCGGTTGTCCCTCATCCGCATATCGGCACACCGTTTGTATATCTGTTCCTGAAGCATAATCTCGAAAAGATCGAATCCGTTGCTTCCGGTTCAACGTTCAAAGAAGTTTCCGGCGGCGTAATGAAATCTATTCCCGCGCTTATCCCGGATAACAACAGTCTTTCTAAGTTTACGGCGCAATGCCAGCCATTATTCCAAAAACAGGAAGCCCTCGAAGCAGAAAACAACATTCTTCAAGAAACCCGCGATACCCTTCTCCCGAAACTGATGTCCGGCGAAATGAACCTCTCATAACAATGGAGATAAAACAGCCATGAAATTAGTACAATTCTCTCTCGAAAGATTCCGCAACTTTGTTGACAAACAAACAATAGACTTTTCTAATAACAGTGTAATTATAGGTCCAAACAATGAGGGAAAAACTAATGTTCTTAAAGCATTAGCTATATCATGGGATTTGTTAATGGACTTTGCTAAAGATAAACTGCCTTATTCTTTCTCTGGGAATGAAATAGTTTTTCCTGCAATAGATACATCTTTTTCTAATGATTATTATACGAAACAAACAAGGGAGCACCCTAACCCGTTTCCAATATATGTTTGGGGGCTTGACTATCCTGTTTCACTGAAAGAGGACAAGAATGATAAACAGAAAAATGTCTCAACCTTTATTTTAGATATTCAATTAACTGATGAAGAGAAAGAAAAGATAGAATCTAATATCAAAAATTTATTTAAGCAATCTATTGTTTCATTAAAGTTGGAATTTGGACCAGAAATTATTACACTTTCTGTTCTCCAGTTAGATTCGGCATCAGAAATAATAATCAAGGAAACAGTTCGCTGCATCGTAAAAAAAATAAGTTTTCTATATATTGATCCCATCAGAACAGTGGCAAGTATTTCAAAAATGATTAATAATATATTAGATATGATGCTGAGAGATGTTTATATGTCGCGCGACTACCAAAATCTTGATAACATGATTTTCGGTCTATTAGATCCTACGGTAAAAAGACTTTATAATGTTTTGAATAAAAGTCTTAAACAATTTATTCCAGCAATACATGATAATTCTTTTAAATTCTATCATTCAAATCGTCCTTTGCATGATTTAGAAATTGCGATAGATGATGGCAATAAAACAGCAATTGCACAAAAAGGATCCGGAGTTCAAAGTCTTATTGCGATTTCGTTAGCCCAAATTTTATCCTTGAATCAACCCTATGGTGAAAATATAATTTTAGCAATAGAAGAACCTGAGACACATCTTCATCCAAAATCAATTCATGAAATCAAAAAAGTGTTATCAGATATTGCAAAACACAATCAACTTATCATTACGACACATTCTCCTATATTAGCTAATGCGAATGATATCAAATCAAATATAATCGTTTCAAATAACAATATACATCATGCGTTGCGCCTAAAGGAAATTCGTGAAACGCTCGGAGTTTATGCCTCGGATAATTTATTGTTTGCAGAAAACACTATTCTTGTTGAGGGGATATATGATAAGATGATTTTAGAAAAGATTCTGTCTTCTCTTTCAAAAAAAATAGCAGAAGCACTTGATAATAATTCCCTCGTCATATACAATTGTCAAGGTTCATCAAAAGTATCTGCATTCGTATCATTGACACAAAGATTTTTCTATAAATCTTATATCGTTTTGGATAACGACAAGGCTGGGGAAGACGAAAAGAAAAAGATTCTAAAAATTGATCCAAGCTTATCAAACAAGATTACTTCTCTTCCTAATCCACAAAAGAACGAATCAGAGATAGAAGATTTTATTAAACCATCATCTTATGCCGATGCGCTTATCTATTTATTTGGAGTCGGCACAAAGAATCAATGGATTTATCATTTAACGAGGTCTAAAAAATGTTGGTCTGAGACTCTTAAGATTATTTTGGCAAAAAAGCAATATCCCAATCCCATAAAAGAATTTGATATGATTCAAGCCAAAGCAATAGTGGCTAATGCTGTTATTAGTAATGGACTTTCCGCTATTAAGCCTCAATGTCAAAATGTTTTCAAGACACTTGCAATGAACATCGAAACAATGCTTGACGAATGATTTTTGCAGAGATTAACCAACTATGAGCAACAAGATTTCCATTCGTTTTTTCAATGACCGGGAAGTCCGGGCGGTCTGGGATGATTCCTCCGGGCAATGGCTTTTCTCCGTGGCGGACATCGTCGGCGTCCTGACGGAAAGCGTGAATCCCCGCAAGTATTGGAGCGTGCTCAAAAGTCGCCTGAGGCAGACGCGCCCGGAGTTGACTACAGCCTGTAGTCAACTGAAAATGACGGCATCTGACGGAAAGCGTTATCTCACCGACTGCATGAGTCAGAAGGACATCCTCGCGCTCATCGAGGCGGTTCCCAGCCGCCATGCGGTAGCGTTCATCAAATGGCTGACCTACAGCGA
Organism: Lentisphaeria bacterium; assembly: GCA_017541665.1. GTDB lineage: Bacteria > Verrucomicrobiota > Lentisphaeria > Victivallales > UBA1829 > UBA1732. Next base: position 31,768 of record JAFXYP010000076.1, read on the forward strand.
AGACACCATTGACGGGAAAAGTCAAACGAAAGCCTATGCGCTCTTCGAAAGCGGGCTGATGGAGTCCATGAAGCCGGGCACGGTGGAGTGTCTGCGGCAGATCCATGCGTATCTCTTCGGCGGGCTGTACGAATTCGCCGGACAAATCCGCACGAAGAACATCAGCAAGGGCGGATTCATGTTCGCGCTGGCGCAGCATTTGAAGCCGTCGCTGGCGCAGATCGAACGGATGCCGGAAACCACGTTTGACGAGATCATGGACAAATATGTGGAAATGAACGTGGCGCACCCGTTCCCGGAGGGGAACGGCCGCAGCACGCGCATCTGGCTGGATCTGATGTTGAAGAAAAACCTGAAACAATGCGTGGACTGGAGCCGGGTAAACAAAAACGATTACCTCGCCGCCATGCGGGAAAGCGTGTCGGACAGCGCCCGCCTGAAAGCCCTGTTGGGGTCGGCCCTGACGGACCGGATCGACGACCGGGAAATGTTCATGAAGGGGATCGATTATTCGTATTACTACGAGAGCGACGATACATCCATGGAACCGGACGGCCTCTCCCGAACCCCATAACCGAACAACACGAGGATGCAGACCATGACCTACACCGAGGCGAATTACGAGAACGCGGTCCTCTACCTGCTGGAGCAGCTGGGATATACGCGGTATTACGGGCCGGATGTCGAACGGGATTACCGGGAGCCGTTTTTCCCGGGGGTGCTGGAAGGCTCGCTGTACGCCATCAATCCGGGGGTGCCGGAAGAGGCGGTCGCGGAGGCGATCCGGAAACTGCGCGGGATCGAATCGGGGTCTCTGGTGGAACGGAACATCATCTTCACGGATTACCTGCAGAACGGGATCGACGTGTCGTATTACCGCGACGGCGAACAGAAGGCGGACCATGTGCGTCTGCTTGATACGGAGCGCGCGGAACGGAACAGCTTCATCGTGGCGGATGAATGGACGGTCGTGGGGCATTCGGAGAAGCGCGCGGATATCGTGCTCTTCGTGAACGGGCTGCCGCTGGTGGTGTTCGAGCTGAAGTCGCCAGTCCGGGAGGAAACGGGCGTGTCGGCGGCGTACCGTCAGCTCAGGAACTATATGAACGAGATCCCGGAGTTTTTCGTCTACAACGCATTCTGCGTGCTGAGCGACCTGTCGGAAACGCGCGTGGGGACGATCACGGCGAGCGAAGACCGGTTCATGGAGTGGAAAACGGTGGACGGACAGGTGGAAAGCACGGCGCATGTGGATTTCCAGACGCCGTTTCGGGGGATGCTGGAGCCGCGGCGTCTGCTGGACCTGCTGGAAAACTTCATCTGCTATTCGCGCGAGGAGAAAGGGCCGAAGAAGATCCTGGCTTGCTACCACCAGTATTTCGCCGTGCGGAAGGCGTTGGTCTCCACCCGGAACGCCGCGCACGAGGGCGGCGACGGACGCGGTGGCGTCTTCTGGCACACGCAGGGCAGCGGGAAGTCGCTCTCCATGGTGTTCTACACGAAACTGCTGCAGCGCGAACTGAAAAGCCCGACGGTGGTCGTGATCACGGACCGGAACGACCTGGACGACCAGCTGTACGGTCAGTTCGTGAAGTGCCGGGAGTTCCTGCGTCAGACGCCTGACCAGGCCGGGGACCGCGAGAACTGGGACGGCGAGGGGAATTTCAGCAGCCGGGAAAAACTCCGCAGCCTGCTCAAAGACCGCGAGGCGAACGGGATCATCTTCACCACGATGCAGAATTTCGTGGAACCGGGCGACGGGAAGCCGTTGTCCGCACGGAGAAACATCGTGGTGATCGCGGACGAGGCGCACCGCGGGCATTACGGATTCGAAAAGATTCAGAAGGACGGCACGGTCCACAAGGGCATCGCGCAGATCATCCGCGACAATTTGCCGAACGCGACGTTCATTGGATTCACGGGCACGCCGGTCGCCTCGCGCGACCACAACACGCGGGAGGTGTTCGGCGACTACATCGACGTGTACGATATGACGCAGGCAGTGGCGGACGGCGCGACGAGGCCGGTGTACTACGAAAGCCGCGTGATCCACCTGAACCTGGACCGGGAAATCCTGCGCCAGATCGACGAGGAATACGACCGGATGGCCGAGGAAACCGATTCGTACGTGATCGAAAAGAGCAAAAACGAACTCAGCCGGATGGAAAGTCTGCTCGGCGCGCCGGAGACGATCGAGGCGTTGTGCGAGGACATCGTGAAGCATTACGAGGAGACGCGGGCGCAGGAGCTCACTGGCAAGGCGATGATCGTGGCGTATTCGCGTCCGATCGCCATGCGAATTTACCGGAAGATCCTGGAGCTGCGTCCGGGCTGGCGCGAGAAGATCGCCGTTGTCATGACCGGGAGCAACAACGACCCGTCGGAATGGGCGGAGATCGTCGGCAACAAGACCCGCCGGAAGGAGCTCGCCGCGCAGTTCAAGGACGACACCGGGCCGCTGAAGATCGCGATCGTGGTGGACATGTGGCTGACCGGATTCGACATGCCGTCGCTCGCCACGATGTACGTGTACAAGCCGATGGCGGGGCACAATCTGATGCAGGCCATCGCCCGCGTGAACCGCGTGTTCCGCGACAAGGAGGGCGGACTCGTGGTGGATTACGTCGGGATCGCCAGCGCGTTGAAACAGGCGATGAACGATTACACGGTGCGCGACCGGCGGAACTTCGGCGAGCAGGACGTCTCCAAGGCGGCTCTGCCGAAATTCCAGGAGAAACTGGAGGTCTGCCGCGCGCTGCTGCACGGGTTCGATTACGCCGGATTCATGGACGGGGACGACCTCGCACGTTCGGAGCTGATCGCAGGCGGCGCGAACTATCTTTTTGCGACGGACAAGGCAACGACGAAAGACAGCTTCGTCAAAGAAGTCCTGGCAATGAGGCAAGCGCTGTCGCTGTGCCGGAGCATCGTCCCGCAGGCCGAACGCTTCGAGGCGGCGTATCTCGAGGCGGTTCGGACCATGCTGACCCGCGTGACGGGCAAGACCGGGCGGTTCTCCCTGAAAACCATCAACGAACGCATCAACGAACTACTGCAGGAAAGCGTACGGAGCAAGGGCGTCATCAACCTTTTCGCCGATGTCAAGCAGAAATTCTCGCTGTTCGACCCGGAGTTCCTGAAACAGGTCGCGGGCATGAAACAGAAGAATATCGCGGTGGAGATCCTGCGCCGCCTGATCGCCGACCAGATTGCCGTGTACAGGCGGACCAACGTCGTGAAGTCCGAGCTCTTCTCAGAGAAATTCCAGCGGATCATGAACCTGTACCTGAACGGCCAGCTGACCAACGAGGAAGTCATTCAGGAACTGACCAGCCTTGCGCACGAACTCCGCAGGGACAGCGAGGAAGGCAAGGAGCTCGGGCTGACGACGGAGGAAGTGGCGTTCTACGACGCGCTGACGAAGCCGCAGGCTGTGAAGGATTTCTACAGCAACGACCAGCTCGTCGCCATCACGCGGGAACTGACCGACATGCTCCGCCGCAGCAAGACCGTGGACTGGCAGAAACGTTCCTCCGCCCGTGCGAAAATGCGCATGATGGTCAAACGCCTGCTGAAGAAGTACAAGTATCCGCCGGACGGCCAGGAGGAAGTCCTCAAAACCGTCATGAGCCAGTGCGAGATGTGGACTGACAACAGCGACCTTTCCGCCGCTGCAGGCGAGGAAGAATAGCAAACGTCATCCCATGCGTCGAGGAACAACCCAAGTCCAGATGCCCTGATTGGTCGTCATTATTTCCAGATGTTGGTGCAATGTATTGACAGTTCAGGAATTACACGCAAAACCGATTTAAAGAATCTTTAAATTCAAACGCTCTCACCACCACCATCTGATACGGATACAGTTTTTGGGACAGTCAAAATGAGACACATCCAAAATACTGTTGACTTTTCTTCTCGAGCGTAGTTCGCGGACGCATGGTTTTCTTATTCCGACGAAGGCTTGACTTCCCACACGCCATTGCGTTTCCCGTTTTTGCGGACAAGAAGCCCCTTTTCCTGAAGAGTCTTGGTCAGACGCTTTGCCGTTCGCTCCGACTTCCCGATTTGCTCCGCCAGCATTTTCTGCGTTGCCTTCGGATTTTCCCGAAGGAAATTCAGTGCGATCTTTTCCAAAGTGCCATCGTGGCACTTTGAAATGGCACTTTGGACAGATTGCCCTTCCTTCCACAGGATGTGGCAGAACCGGTTTTTGAGTTCATTTTTCCCTTGGAAGATCAGGTTCTCAAAGAAGCGTTCCAAATATATCGTGGTAGAGGCTATGCCGTGAGCAAAGTTGTTGTAGTTCGCCCGGACCAGAGCATTGCGAAAATACCATGAATACTGTTTGAACGGCTCATTGCTGACCTGGAATCCGAACTTGCGCAGGTACAGGATCGTGAACACGGCTGTCGTTCTTGTGTTGCCCTCCATGAACGGATGAATCTGCCAGAGTCCGGAAATGAATTTGCAGATATGTTTGACCGATTCCTGCGGAGAGAGCCCGTAATACGAAAACCTGCGTTCCTGAGAGAAATCGTATTCGATCGTTTCCTTCAGTAAATCGGCAGGGGCATAGATGACACTTTCGCCATCCAATACCCATTCCTTCTTGGAAATGTTCACCTTGCGGTATTTTCCCGCATGCGGGTAGACTCCCTTGAACAGTCTTTTGTGCAGACGGGAATACTCCTCCGGAATGAACGCAAACGCATCTTCGGCAAGGATCGCAGCGATTCTCGTGGCCACAATATCCGCTTCATCCGTCCTGTCGGCAGCAAGCTTGCGTCCTTCTTCCGTCCGGTAATACTCCGCAATGCGCTCCTCTGCGGCTGCCAGGTCAATCTTACCCTCAATATGGTCTTTTGCCGTATTCAGCAGATAATGGGAATTCTTCAACCTGTCGACATCCTGCAGGCCGATGGCGATCTGCCAGTTCTCGGCACGCTGTCTCCGTGTCGTTTCCCCCTGAACGATATACTCGTCGAAGATATGCCCGTTATCCGTGCTCATTTTGAGGTGGCTCTCTGGTTCCTGTTTTCGGTGTGGTTATAAAATACACTCCTATGACCGTATTTGCAAGCTGGAATCGATGCCGGGAGGAGACTATTTCCCAAAAAACACGGGGTGGAATCAGGCTTGGGCTGAAACAACCTGGCTGGATATCATGCCGGCATCAATGGGCAGCAGTGGTCAGCGCCTCCGAAGTTTTTCCTGCTTTGCAGGTGTTTTGACTCTATGCGGTTTTTGGGACCAAAAATGATTTCCTCCAACTATGAATAACCTAAACGCTATTCGCAACCTATTCATCATCGGATTATGGCGTTTAAAGATTCCTTGATTTCAACTGATTTCACCGCCACGATTGTTTTTTCGTTGGGACTAATCATCATTTTGGTTCTCCTATTTGAGGTTGAGAGTTAATAATACGCCTTTCCCACGATGGTTGAGTGGAAAAGGCATACTAAAAGAACCTCATTTTCGGAAAAGTCAAGAGGCCGTCCCGAAAAAAGGAGATACTATAATTCTGGGGTTTGGTTGCTGAAGTCAGGTCAATGATTCCAATGGGTGCTCATTTTATAGAAAACACCGCCTCTCCGGGTTGTCTTTATGACGTTTTTATGCTATATTATTTGCGATGAAAATGATGCCGCGTGGTGCGTGAATACACCGAAAGTCGGCTAAAAAAGGGAGAACAACACAATGAAAAGCTCTGATTTGGAGTGTAGTTGCGGTGTGGATCATGCCGCGGACAAGCCGGGAAACCGGCGCAAAAACAGCCTGCTGAGCAGACTGTTCTCGAACTGTGCTCATCCGCGCGGCGCGATGGGACGTATGATGCTTTCGATGATGAACTGCTGTCATGGCCCGCTGACGAACTGGGGGCTGGGTTATGTGCCGTTCCGGGACGGATGGACGATTCTCGACGTGGGCTGTGGCGGCGGACAGACACTCCGGCGTTTGCTCAAGAGGAGCAAAAACGCAATTGTGCATGGCATCGATATCTCCGACGAGAGCGTGGCGAAGGCGCGCAAGGTGAATGCCGATCTGCTCGGCAGCCGCGTATTCGTACAGAAAGCCTCTGCAACGGAGCTTCCCTATGCCGACTGCACGTTCGATCTGGTAACGGCGGTCGAGACGGTCTATTTCTGGCCGGAACTGCCTCATTGTTTCGAAGAAGTGAATCGGGTGCTGAAACCGGGCGGGCTGTTCGCCATCCTCCTCGAGGTCGCATCCGCGGACTGCGCATGGACGCGGGTCGTCGACGGCATGACAACGTATTCGCCGGAGCAACTGAAGGAGTTTCTGGAGCAGGCTGGCTTTTGCGATGTGGAGATACATCGCAAGAAACCATCCTACGCCACGATCATAAGCAGACGGCCTTAGTTCAGGAGTTCAAAATCATGCTTCTGACCGTTGTGCTTTCCCTCGTCATGATGGCGTCGCTCTTTCTGATGCTCTATGCCGCCGTGGCGCTGGTCCAGGACAAACGGCTGTTCACCTCGGCCCCGAAGGACATTCAGGCGGCCGTTCAGCCGAAGGCGGAACGTTTTCCCGGAGCACACGTCCTTGGCTGGTGTCTGCTGGTGTTCGCCGTATTCCTGTTTGTCGGCACGATCATCTGTGGCGGATGGGACGGTGTGCGGAACGGCTTTTCTTTCCGACAGTTTTTCTGCCGGTTCCTGTTCATGCTGGTCTCGCTGAAAGCGTTCGATGTGCTGGTTTTCGACTGGTTCCTGCTCTGCCACTCGCAGTTCTTTCCGCACTACTACCCGGAAGTCTCGGACCTGGTCGGACCGCACCAGTTCGGTTTCAACTGGCGATCCCATCTGCTGCATCTTCTGGCGTTTCTGCCTGTTTCTGCCGGGATCGCATGGATATGCACGCTGTTTTCCTGAGGAGGAAATGAGCTTATGACAAGACATGATGAGATCAGGGCGTCCTACCGGAAACTCGGAAACAGCGCCGATTTCTACGACGGCATCATCACTCGTTCGACGCTGATCGGGAAACTGGCGGATTCCGCGGTCTGGGGGCTGAACCGGGAACTCGCGGCGAAGTGGGTAAACGACGCGCTGTCGCCCGTACCGGAAGATTTCGCTGGGAAACTGCTGGAAGTCCCGGTTGGAACAGGCGTTCTGACGATGCCCTTGTACCGGAGCCTGCCGGATGCGTCCGTCACCTGCCTCGACTATTCCGCGGACATGATGGCGAACGCGCGGAAACGAGCGGAGGAAATGAAGTTGAACAACGTATCATTTGTGCAAGGAGACGTGGGTGCGCTGCCGTTCACGGATGAGAGTTTCGACCTCGTTTTGTCTTTGAACGGATTTCATGCGTTCCCCGATAAGGACGCGGCGTTCCGCGAGACGTTCCGCGTGCTGAAACCCGGCGGGATCTTCTGCGGATGCTTCTACATCGCGGGCGAATTCCGGCGCACGGATTGGTTTGTGCGGAGATTCTACGAGCCGAAGGGATTCTTCACGCCGCCGTTCGAGACGAAGGAAAGCCTGACTGCCAGACTGCGTGGCATGTATGCCGAAGTGAACGTGTCCGTTGTTCGCGCCGAGGGCATCTTCTCCTGCCGGAAAGGAACAAATTGAGACAGGAGGTACGGTTCAACTCCGAAATCAACAGTGAACCGAAGCACTTGTGTTTTTCCTGAAAAACGATTGCATTCCGCTTGTTTTATAGGAAAAATATGCTATATTATTCCAAACAAAAGGGACAGCCGGATGTGCTACGGCATGGGGAGGAGGATTCCGGCCGTTCAGGGAACAAAACAAAAAGGGTAGAACATGAAATCATGTCATTGTGCAAACGGGGTGGCTCCGTTGAAAGATCTGCTGTCCGCATACCGGGAGCAGATGAGCATTCCGTCGTTCACCGGTGTTCTGGAACTGGTTCACGCCATGCCCGGACGAATCCGCCTCAGAATCCCCTGCCTCCGCAGAAACGTGCCCGATGCGGAACTGTTCCGTCGTCGGCTGTCCGGCCTGAAGGGGATCGAACAGGTCTCCGTGAACGTATTTCTGGGAACGGTCCTGATCGTTTACGATCCGGCTGTCCTGACACCGATGGTGATCGTTTCGGCGGCAACGCACTGCTTCGAATTCGAGCATCTGCGGAAATCGCATCAGTCCGTGCTTGGGCGCGGCGTAAAGAACGTGCGGTTCGCCCTGGATCAGGCGCTTCTCCGCAACACGCGCGGATTTGTGGACGTCCGTTCAGCCATGACGCTGGTCCTGCTTATCGTGTTGATCCGCGGCCTCGTCGGGCGCGGTCGTGCGGCGTTCAATCCGTTGAGCGTGATCTGGTGGCTTTTCCAGGCCGTCGATCATTGAGGCAGAAAGGAACGCGCCCATGCTGAACAATCCCCTGCTTCAAGTGTGGCTGTCCTGCGTCAAGAAGATCAAGCCCGTCCACAGTATCCCCGGCAGACTTCGCGTGAACATCTACGGTGCCCGGCAATACCCGGAACTGGCGCAGGAATATGCCTCCGTCCTGCTTGACAAGACCCGGCATCTGCCCGGCGTGCAGTCCGCCGAGCTGAGCGTGCTGACCGGGAATATCCTGCTGACCTACGATGTGCGAGTGACTACGGAACACGAACTGCTGGAACGTCTGAACACGGCCTGGACTGCGCTGATGCAGTATTTCCGCGACGTCGACCAGCCGGAAATGATCGTGCCGGAAGCGATCGCGCGTGTGCTTGACCGGGTTTGGAATCCGCCTCACACAAGCAGACAATAACATCTTTTGCAGTTCAAAAAAAGGAGAGATCATGGTTTTTACGAACAATCGGAAACGCCCGCTCCTGAAATGCGGATTTGCCCACAGGATGCGCGGACGTGTACGGATCACCTGCCGTGCGGTCCGTTATCTGAGGCAGGAACAGGACGATCTGGAGGCGCATTTTTCCGAACTGCGCGGGGTGCTGTCTCTGCGGATGAACTGCGCGGCATCGTCCGTCATCCTCCAGTACGACCCCGGACGCACCAACGACGAGGAGCTGCTGGAGTCGGTCGAGCATATCATCGGGATGCATTCCCTGAACGCCCTGCAGAAGGAACGCGAAGAACGCAACATGCTGGCCGTGCAGGAACGCGACCTGCATGAAGAGGGGCTTTCGACCATGCTCCTGCGAAGCATTTCGGCTGGCGGACTTCTGCTGACCTCGTGGATCACACGGGCGGCTGTCCCCGCCACGCTCACAGGACGCATTTTCGGTTTTACCGGATTCGGCGCATTGATGCTGGCGGCACCGCTGTTCCGAAGCGGACTGGGAGCATTGCGGAAAAACCTACTCCCGAACGCCGACACTTTGAGCGCGATGGCGGTGCTTTCGAGCGTACTGGCTGGCAAGAGCGCATCCGCCCTGACCGTGCTGCTCCTGCACGACGCAGCCGAAGCCATGACCGTGTACACGATGGACCGCACACGGAACGCCATCCGCGACATGCTGTCCGTGGACAACCGCGAGGAAGTCTGGCGGCTGAAGTCGGACGAGCCGGATTCCCCGCTGGAGCGCATCTGCGTTTCCGAGCTGAAACGGAACGACCTGATCGTAATCCACACGGGCGAAAAGATCTGTGCCGACGGCACGGTCGTCTCCGGCCGCGCCACTATCAACCAGGCCCCGATCACGGGCGAATTCGAGTCCGTCCTGCGGGAGAAAGGCGGCAAGATCTTCGCAGGCACGGTGATCGTCGAGGGCACGATCACGGTCCGGGTGGAATCGGTCGGCGACCAGACCGCCGTTTCCCGCATTATCCATATGGTCGAGGATGCGGAGGGCAAGAAAGCCGCGATCCAGACCTATGCGGACCGTTTCTCCTCCGCGCTGGTCCCGGTCAACATCCTGCTCGCGGGCGTCGTCTATCTGGCCACGCGCGACATCGGACGCGCCCTGAACATGCTCATTATCGATTATTCGTGCGGGATCCGGCTTTCCACCGCGGCCGCGCTTTCGGCGGCGATCAGCACTGCCGCCCGCGAAGGCGTCCTCATCAAAGGCGGCGGCTCCATCGAGGCTCTGACCGAGGCAGACACGCTGATCCTGGACAAGACTGGCACTCTGACCGAGGGAAAGCCCCGCGTCGAAAGCGTCATGACCATTTCCGATCATTATTCGCGCATGGACGTGATCCAGCTCGCGGCCGCGGCAGAGGAGACCTCGAAGCACCCGATGGCCGCCGCCATTCTCGCCCATCTTCAGAGGTCCGGCGGGAGCATCCCGCTTCATACGGAGATCCAGACCATTGTCGGGCGCGGCGTGTACACGGACGTGGACGGTCATTGCATCCGCGTCGGCAGCAAACGGTTCCTCAACGAATGCGGCATTCACACGCATCCGATGCGCGACCAGGCGTCGAAACTCTTTGCGAATGGCGAAAGTGTGATCTTCGTGGCGCGCGATGACGAGATCATCGGTCTCATCGGTATCCGCGATCCCCTGCGCGAAAATATGAAGAAGGCGCTGAACCGGCTTCGCCTCACCGGAGTCGATGATATCGTCCTGCTGACCGGAGACCTGGAACAGCAGGCGGACGTCGTGGCGCGCCGTCTCGGCCTGGACGGATTCGAGTCCGAACTCCTGCCGGAGGACAAGGCACGCGCGGTGCTTCGTCTGCAATCCCGCGGCAGCAAAGTCGTGATGGTCGGCGACGGCATCAACGATGCCCCCGGACTGGCCTATGCGGATGTTGGCGTCGCGCTCGGCAAGACCCGTACCGACGTGGCGATGGAAGCCGCGGACATTACCATCGCGGGCGACAATGCCCTCATGCTGTCCGGCGTGTACGGACTGGCACACCACACCATGGACGTCATCAAACAAAACTTCTTCGTTTCCATCGGCATCAATACGGTCGGACTGCTCTTCGGCGGACTCGGCATCCTGCCGGTCATCGCAGGTGCAGTCATGCACAACGCCAGCACCATTCTCGTCGTCGGCAATTCCCTCCGCATATTCTTCTACGACATGCACGAGCCCATGAAGCATACCTAACCGTTCGTTTCGGGACCGCGTCCTTCCTCGGGCGCGGTTTCCTCCCATAATCCCCCATCAACCCTCAAAAAGGAGCTTGAAAACAATGGCAATCACATCGGAACATCTGGTCGGAGCCGCCGTCGGCATCGGAGCCGCGGCAGTCGGGTTCTATCTCTACCAGAAAAATCAGGACAAGATCAACGAATTCCTGCGGACGCACGGCCTCGACATCCCGGTCAGCGAAAACCAGCCGCTTGAGTCCATGAACATCGAAGACCTTGCCACGCTCAAGGAACGCATCGAAGACCTGATCGCGGAGCGAGAACTCGCCGCGAAGGAAGCCGCCGCAGCCCCGGCCGCAGAGCCCGCGCCCGCTCAGGCGTAATCCCCTTCCAATCGTTTCTTTTGTCCGCTCATCCGGTCCCGGAGACGCTTTCTCCTCTATGCGGGAAGCGCACTCCGGGGCTAAGGGGCATCTCTAAAAATTGGTATTCGGCGGTTTTTCGCGTTCGGGCAAATTCCAATTGGTAAGATTTTCGGTGGTTACCTTCAGGTAGCCACGCTCAAAATCTTCCTGCATTGTCCTGTTTGCCCATACACTGAAAATCCATCCGATCAAATTGTTAGAGATACCCTATGGATGTTTTTCCCTGCGGACTTTTTGAAACCGACCATGAAAACGCAAAAACACCTCCCCATTTTCGGCGTGGGGCCGATCTATGTCTTCACAATCGCCGTCCTCACCTTCGTTGCTTACCTCATGCGGAATCTGCCCGTGCTGGCGTCCGGGCGGATTGACGTGCTCCAGAAGCCGCTGTTCATCCTGGGCGTCATCCTGATCGTGCTGGGCGTGTTCATCTGGTTTCAGGCCGCCGTCGTGTCGAGATTGCTCGACGGCATTGTGAAGAACCGTCTCGTGACCACGGGAATCTATGCGTGGGTCCGCAATCCCCTCTACACAGCGTTCATGATCGTCTGCACCGGGGTGATTCTCATGGCTGGAAATCTCTGGTTTTTCTTCCTCCCTTTCGTTTTCTGGGGTTTCATGACCGTGCTGATGAAGCACACCGAGGAGAAATGGCTGCGGGACCTGTACGGAAAACAGTACGACGAGTATTGCAGCCGGGTCAACCGCTGCTGGCCCTGGTTCCCGCGGAAGAAATGAAGTTATCAATACGATGAAGCAATACGAGATTACAGTCCATGAGTTCGGGAAGCAGAATCCCGACGTCATTGTCATGTTTCATCCGCTCGGCGTGTGGTGGGACGTGTTCGACCGCGTGATCCCGATTCTGGAACGCCGCTTCCACCTCGTGATCCCCGCTGTTCCGGGGCTTGACCCCGACCGGCCGGAACAGGCGTTTACGAGCATCGAGGAAATCGAAGAACAGATCGAAACCTGGCTGATCGGGCACGGTCATCAGCATGTCGCCTGCCTGTACGGATGCTCCATGGGCGGAGCGCTGGCGATCCGTATGCTTGCGCAAGGTGTCATCGCCCCCGAATGCGCCGTCGTCGACGCCGGGATCACGCCGTACCGGATGCCGAAGGCGTTCACCTACCTGATCGGTGCGCGCGACTGGTGTGCAGTCGAGTTCGCGAAACATGTCGGCGTGCGGATGCTGAATTCCTTCACGGATACGACGAAGTTCACGCGGGACGATCTGCTGTATGTGAAGAAAGTCCTGTCCGGCATGAGCTCGAAGACGATCTGGCGGGCGTTCTATTCCACGAACAACTATTCCATGCCCGAATCAGTATTCCACCCGCCATGCCCCGTCCAATACTGGTACGGCGAGGCGGAACGCTCCGCCCGCAATTGGGACATCGCGTACATGAAAAAGGTTTTCCCCGATACGGTCTTCGTGGAGAACAAAGGGCAGGACCATGCGGAATTTTTCACGCTCCACCCGGAAGAATTCTGCGACCATCTGGAATCTTTTATCCGCATATCAGGATAACCCCAGCTCATCGTCTCCTGAATCACAAGGGGTATCTCTATGAATCGGAGCGGATGGATTTTCAGCGTACGGGCAAAAAGGCCAATGCAGGAAGATTTGAGCGTGGCTACCTGAAAACGTAACCACCGAAAATCTTACCAGTTGGACTTTGCCCGGACGCAAAAAGCCGCCGAAAATAGATTCATAGAGGTGCCCACAAAAAAAGAGCGGGGAGCCGTCGCAAATGGTCCACTGCATAACCATGCGGAGCTTCCCGCCCGAAATGAGATGCGAAACGATCAGTTGAGGTGTGTTTTCAGCTTTTCGACCCATGCCCCGATGCGGGACGAGGTCTTCTCCGATTCGTTGTTGTCGTCCAGCGCAAGACCGCAGAACATGCCGTCCTCGACCGCCGCAGACGAACTATGTCCGTAGCCTTCCGCGGAGGTCTGGCCGATCAGGTTCGCGCCACAGTTCTTCGCCGTTTTGGCGAGGATGCCCATCGCGTCGCAGTAGGTATCGGCGAATCCGCTCTGGTCGCCGAGTCCGAAGACCGCGACGAGTTTCCCGTTGAGGTCGGCGCTTTCCAGCAGGCTGATTTTCACAGCCCAATCGTCCTGAAGCTCGCCGACTCCCCATGTGGAACTGCCGAGAATCAGCAGATCGGCATTGAAATCGTCCGCCGTCGCGTTTGCCACGTTGATTGCCTGGACGCCGAACGCCGCCGCGATTTCCGCTGCCGCGCTCTCCGTCGCGCCCGTTGTACTTCCGAAAATGACTTTTACGTTTGCCATGTTGCATGACTCCCTTTATTGAGTTATTGGGTTGATGGTGGATATGTGTTCCAGAAATGCCCGCGGGTCCCCGCAGACGTTCAAAATGCGTTCCGCCGCCGCCTCGACTTTGCTGTACAGCGACATCCGGGCGATGGATTCCCCCGCATCTCCGTAAACCGCCCACCGTCCGTGTTCCACCGGAGTCCGGGGCAGGTTCGCCATGAATCCCGCCACGTCCTTCGCCGGATAGCCGAGGAAGATGCCGACTTCGTGCGGCAGACCTTCCCCAAGCCGAAAACGCCGTTGCAGTTCCCGGAGCATGGCATCGCTTCCCGCATCGGTCCGGTAGCCGCAGTCTTCGAGCAGAGCGCGGTTCTCCGGTTCGGAAAGCGTGCGCGCCATCGTTTCGGGGTGGTAGAAAAGTACCAGGGAGCTGTCACGTTCGACACGCAGCTCCAGATAGTCCAGCTCCAGGATGTTCAGGATATCCCGGCGATGCAGACAGACCGGATCACCGTTGCCGGTTTCCGCCGTAAAACACCGCCTGACGCGCAGCAGTTCGCCGGGCTTCACGCCGCGCCGGACCGCCGCGGTCTTCAGCAGAAGAAAACGCAGGAGGCTTTTCAGATGAAAGAAACAGGTTGTCTGTGTCATAACTTTGCTTTGCCTAACTCTTAAAAAACGCCGAATCCATCCGGTCGGCACATGATACGGGTGAAAAAAGACAAGTCCCGGAACCATCCTGCAAATCCGGTTGGAGGACCGGACATGCACCTGCTTTACCCTACCCAGCGTATTCTGTTCAAATCCTGCCGAAAGCCGAACTCAAAACAGTGTGCCGGACCCTTTTTCACGTTCTCCCATTTTGGACAGCGGCACACCTGCACCGATACGCGCGGAATGGTTCCGGGACTTTTGCGTCATGGTAATACTATATCACGTTTTTTGGAGATGTCAAGTTAGTTTCAACTAATTTTTTGATTTTTTCTGAAAAACTGCTCGTCTCTCTAACATTTTTTCGCGTTTCCGGCTTGAAACCATCCCGAAGGGAAACTATATTAAAGTGGTTGACAAAACAAACTATCATATTTCTCATTCAAAAACAGGAGGTTTTCATGTTGTTCCGTGCCATGCTCGTCTTCGCGCTGTCCGCCTTTATGGTCGTCAGCGCATCCGCCGCCGACGCCACGATAACGGTCCAGGTCAAGTCCGCCCGCATCCTCGTCGCGTACTATTCCTGGAGCGAATCCGGCAACACCAAGTATTTTGCCGAGCAGATTCAGAAGGCCACCGGCGGCAAGCTTATCGAGGTCAAGCCGAAGAACGCTTATCCGAAGGACTACAACGCCTGTCTGGCGCAGGCGCAGAAGGAGATCCAGGGCGGCATCCATCCCGAGCTCGCGAACGAGCCCGTCGATTTCAAGCAGTACGACGTTCTCTTCATCGGCTCCCCGAACTGGTTCGGCACGATCGCGCCTCCGGCAGCGAGTTTCCTTGCTTTCGCCGACCTCACGGGCAAGACCGTGATCCCGTTCTTCACCTACGGCAGCGGCGGCATGCAGAACTGCGAACGCGATGCGAAGAAGCTGGCGGAGAAAGCCGCCGCCGTGCTCCCCGCCAAGGCGATTCGTGGCGCATCCGTGCGCGAGTCGGACAAGGAGATCGCCGACTGGATCGGTTCCTCGCTTGACGTCTCGAAAGAGGCCGAGACCGGATTCTATGGCTTCACGCTCAAATCGTGGGACGGCAAGGAAGTCAGGACCGCCGATTTCAAGGGCAAAGTCGTGCTCGTGGTGAACACGGCCACACGCTGCGGCTTCACTCCGCAGTACACTCGCATCGAAAAGCTCTACAAGGATTACCACGACAAGGGGCTTGAGATCCTCGACATCCCGTGCAACCAGTTCGGCTCGCAGGCTCCCGGCAGCGACGAGGAGATCCACACGTTCTGCACCTCCAGCTACAGCACCACGTTCCCGCAGATGACGAAGAGCGACGTGAACGGCGACAAGCAGATCCCGCTGTACAAGTTCCTGAAAGCGCAGAAAGGCACGGAAGGCGACATCCGCTGGAACTTCACGAAGTTCGTGATCGACCGCAAGGGCGACGTCGTGAAACGCTTCGAGCCCGCGGGAAGCATGGACGAACTCGAATCGCTCATCAAATCCCTGCTGTGAAGCAATGAGACGCTGAGAAGCAAATCTCTTCCATTCAAAACGCACTCAGCCCCCGGAACCATCGTTGGCTTCGGGGGCTGGCTTTTTTGTCTTTCTGATCTTTTACAGAAAACGTGAAGGATGATTTTATCTTTTTCTTTGGTACCATCCCCCATTCGGGTGCTTTTTGGAATTATACTATATGAGCCATCCGAAAGATGATGGCAAACAGGAAAAGCAATAGCGCTAACTATCATATATCTTATGATGATAAAATTTGAAAATCATAACATATTGCGCACCGACAACGTAGATTCTCCATAATCAGGAGTTTTCGCCTCCAGCTTTTTTGCTTTTTCGTAGATTTCCCCGTCAGGGCAAAGCTGAAAATCCTTCAGACCGGACGGTTGGCGCTGATCATTCGGGCTGTTTTCCTGGCAGATGTAAAAAAAGATAAAGAACGGCTTGATTTTTCCATAGCATTAGTGTATATTGAGTACCATGATAACCCACAAAAGTTTCAATTTGAAAAAAAAGGATCAAAACGACGCTCTCTTCAAACGATTTATGGCGTTTCGCGAAAAAGTAATGAATTCCGGTCGGCTTGTTTCTTTTTGGAACAACACTGGCAATTTGGCAGCAAACTTTCAAGCCAGTTTAAATCAGACAATTCAACGTTTCCCCGCGACAGGTTGGATGCGCGGAGATATTCCGGCGAATGCACATTTCGGGAGGTCAAAACGCGACATGACCATGAAGCCGTTGACCATAGACAAACTGTCCGCGCTATTCAATTAAGAAAATCAAAAACTACAAAACAGGCATTGATAGAGGCATCAAAAAATGAAAAAGACCGTCAATCCATTCCGCATTACCACACTTGCGGACGAACTGGATCTTTACTTTTCCGAATGTTCACGATGGTTCGAGGAGAACAGCCATCACATCGCCCGCGGTTTCCTGGGGATCGTGGTCACGCTGATTCTGTTCCTGCTCATGCTCTTTCTTCTGAGAAAGGTGGCAGTCCCCCTGCTCGCGCGGAAAAAGCCCTCCGTGGCGGAAACGGTCCGGACGATATCAGTTCATCTCTCCCTGCTGGTGCTCTGGACCGGACTCTCCGGCAGTGTGGACCTGATGAACCTGCCGAATCATGTGGATCTGGTGATGGACAAAATCTTCTGTGCACTTCTGGTCTTCACGGCGCTGGCCCTGGTCCTGCACGGAGTCCGTTGTGTAGCGGAGATTCTCTCGGAGCGACTTCGGAAGAAAGATTCGGAGAACAAGCTGCTGCTGGATCTTTTCCACAGCCTTATAAAACTGGTCGCCTGGAGTCTGGCAGTCTTCTTCATCCTTCAGAACGTATTCATGATGAATGTAACGCATCTGCTGGTCAGCGCCGGCGTGCTGGGACTGGCGATCGCATTCGCCGCGCAGAACACGGTGGCGAATCTCTTCGGTGCATTTTCCATTCTGGGATGCAAGCTCTTCAAGGTGGGCGACTGGATTCGAGTCGACAAATCCGAGGGCATCGTGGAACGCATCGGATTCCGCAGCGTCAGGCTCCGGGCATTCGAAGGCAGACTGATCGATATTCCCAACCGCATCATAGCCGATTCCCAGTTGGAAAACTACAGCAACCGGGAATTCTGGCGTGAACACTTCTGCTTCGGATTGATCTATCAGACCTCGCCCGAAAAAATCGAACAGGCCCGGCATATTCTGGAGGAGATCGGACGCGACCTCGCTGACGACATGGCTCCGGGAAAAAGCGTCCGTTTCAGTTTTCTCCAGTTCGATGCATCTTCGCTGAACGTTGACGGGTATGTATGGTTTCGGATTTCAGACTGGTTCACGATGCGGTCTTCACGCAGCCGGTTCAACGGTGAAGTCCTCCGCCGATTCAACGAGGCCGGCCTGGAATTCGCGTATCCGACCAGTACGATCTTCCTGCAGGAAGAGGCGGCGGAACAGCCTCTTCCGATTCCGCACGATCAACAATGAAAGTCAGCCTCCGAAGCCAGCGATGGTTCCGGGGACACCTGAACTCGCGCGAGGTGAAGTGAGCTCGCGGAGAAAAGGGAGAAATGGTGAATGGTACGCATGACCGTGGCTTGGTCCGGCGTCTGCGTCCCGTTCGTGGTGACCTTGATATATTCGGCAATCTCCGCACAAGTCGGTCTGCGCGGGTGTTTGACCGCCTATCCCACGCTGACGGCGTTCCAGTAGGAGTCCCGCAGGGACATGGCCCGGTTGTCCAAGGAATCGTAGTTTTTATGATTTTTTACAACCATGAGATTATACCATTGGTACAATCCTTTGTGAATAAAAAATCTTTAAAGCCACACCTGGTTTTGAGTTCAAAACAGCCACCGGGAAGCTGATGGTTGCTTAGTTTTTTTATTCTATCCCGTTTCCCGGTCAAGGATTATTCATGCTGTTGAAGCGGAAGGCTCCGCCCACGACATCGACATGAGCATCAACTTTCTGATGAATGTCGCTGTTGCGCTGGAAAACGCGCAAACCGAAACACGGCAGGACCGCCAGAAGATGTTCCGTGATCTCAGACTGGACCTCTTCGTACGGAACCCATTGCACTTCCCTGGAAAAGCAATAGATTTCGAGCGGCACACCGGTATCTTTCGGAGCAAGTTCCCGGACGAACAGCGTCAAATCGGCGCGGACATTCGGATTCTGCTCAAGATAGCGTTTCGCATAGATGCGGAAGATGCCGAGATTGGTCAGATGACGGGCATTGAACATCGAGCGCCCCATGTTGTATTGGATGAGTTCGCTTCCCATGCTCTCAAGATAATCCTTCAAGATGTCGAACTCCTTGAGGATCTCGACCTCTTCCCTGCTCAAAAAGCGGATGCTGCGCTGATCGATCAGAAAGGCTTTCTTGATGCGGCGACCGCCGCCTTTTTCCATGGCCGAAAAATTGATGAACGGTTTATTGACCAGATCGCAGATCGGCAGACAGACCAACGTTCTGTCCCAGTTGCGGACTTTCACGGTATGCAGGGAAATCTCCGTGACAATGCCGTCGATTTCCTGCCGGTCAAGGATACCGCCGAACGTCTCGGATTCCATGACGATCCAGTCGCCGATCTCGACCAGATGATCGGCATTGATCTCCACACTGGCGACAAAGGAATGGATCGTATGCTGAAGAAGAAGCAGCAGAATCGCCGCGACCGCGCCAAGCCCGGAAAGCAGATAGATCGGGCTTTTTTCTAACAGCAAGGAAATGAACAAAATAAACGCAGCTGCCCACACGAAGCTGATGGCCAGCCTGAGCAGACCGTCGATGGGGCGCTGCTCCGCATGGCGCTGCTGCTTGTACCACAGTCCAAAACTCTTGATCGCGTATGACAACGTCAGGGACAGGAGAACGAGCACGATTCCCCATAACGGTTTGCAAATCAGCACCGCGACCCACTCGTGGATTCCGTCGCACCACACGCAGTAACCGACGAGCATCACGGGCAGACACCCCACAAAGGAAACGATCATCCGGCGGATACAGCCCTGAAGTGCCTCGTTCATCTCGCAGTGACGGCTGTAAAAACGGTTCAGGATGCGCCTCAGCAGCCAGAACAACATCAGGGAAACCAGTGCACCGGCCGCGAACGAACTTAAAATGATAAGAATATCGGCGAGATAGGGATAAGGGGAAAGCTTTTGAATGATATTTTTGACCCATTCCGCGGTCAGATCATCTTGAATCAATTTCGAATAATCCATTTTCATAAAACAAATCCTCAACTGTCCGGCAAAAAAGCCGGACCTGATTGTTCCTGTCGGCCACTGCGATCGATCAAAGGGGCAAAAAAACTTAAATCTGGGCGCAGGCGGCTCGACAGAGTATAGCGATACGCACAATTTACACTGTCAAGCTGAAAAAATCAAGGAAACAATCCCCTTCCGGCATGATTTTTTTTCATCTTTTTATAATTGCGCCCCGCTGTACTGCATGAACGAAAGGATGAACGTCTGTATTCTCTGAGACAGTCCGGGAAAAATGACGGCCTGCAAGTTTATTACTGGACGCCGAAGAATCATTTTTTCTTCCAGACGGCCCGGCGGTTTGCGGCGGTCTGCAATTCATCCGGCTGACGACGTTATGGACAGTCTCACGGAGACGCATCCACATTTGGAAAACGCGCGTTCTCTTCTGTCGATTTTTTTGCGTCTCGCGTTCCTTCCATCAAGGCACTTATGTTTCGAAATCCCGCGAAATCCAATAAGGACGAAAGCCATGTTCCGAGACAGGCGTGCCGATTGCGCCCGTTCCGATCGAGCGCCGTGCCGGAACGAATCCGCAAGTCTCGCCGTACGTCTTCCGATACCGGTGAAAAACAGCGCCGATTCGCCTTTTTTGAACTTTTTTTCAAGAAAAATCATGTTTTTGACGTTTGATATGACTTTTTTTGGCGCAGACTTTGCTTTTAAATTACGGATGCACATGTGCGCCCCCGCGTTTTATGGGGGGGCGTTCTCGGAAACGCCCTTCCACTTGCATGGAAAACCGGACAACAAATCAGCGAACAGAGGAGAACAGATGTTCAAAACGTAATACCCCGATCCGCCGGAACATATCTTACGAAACAAAGACACGCGACACAAGGAGAATCATCATGAGCAACAAGACCCAAACGAACATCGAACGTTTTGACGAGTTCTACGCCAATCTGCACAAAAAACATCCGGATACCCTGTATTCCCTGGATCCTGCGGAACGGGAAGAAGAACTGAAAAATGAGCCCGTACTTACCGTCGAGGAACTCAAGATCGTTCTTGACAGGCCTCTTGATCCGGATTCTTCTCCGGAAGAAATCGAACTCAACAAACAGTGCAGGATCTTCCTTCAGGAAACCATGATCCCGTTCGAGGAGTTTCTGCAGAAACTCGAAAGGGGAGAAATCGACGACCAGGAAAGCTTCATGAGAGAGATCCCGGGGGCATGGAAATCCCCTCTCTGATCGAAAACGAAGACGATCAGGAATGAGTCCCCAAAAACCGGCCATGGCATATGATATAACATCCCATATCGCGCGCCATGGCGCATCGTAAAAAAACGAATGCGGGCGGTCCCGCTGTGTGAACTGTCCGCGATCCGAATCTTCACTTCAACCAAGGAGAAAATTCATGAACGATTCCTTCGAAGACTTCAACGGAACGAAAGCCGGCGAAATCGCAGTCGGCGTTTTCATCGCGCTCGTCGCATTCAAGCTGGCCGGATGCCTTGCCAGAGCCTGCTTCGAGTAAAACGCGGATTCCAAATCGGAATGTTTTTTACACCTGCGCGAGGGGAGACCGGCCCGGCGAATCAATCCGGATTCTCCTCCTGCCGATCTCGGCAGGGATCCGGGCTCCCGTCATGGAGGCCATAAAACAAACCCGCTTCTAACGAGAACAAATTTGTTCCTATATTCGACCAACCCTCCACGAGCCGCCGCACAAGCGGCTCGTGGATTTTATTCTGTTGTCCTGAACCGGAATCAGGTCTATAAGATTCTTTCCTGCAAAACCACCTGAATCTGAAGAAATTCCCGGATTGCCGGCCGGAAGGGATAAAAAAACCGCTGGAATCTGTGAATTCCAACGGTTTAGCCTGGTGCAGAATGGTGGGCGTAGTAGAACTCGAATCTACGACCTCCACGATGTCAACGTGGCGCTCTAACCAACTGAGCTATACGCCCTCAATCTCAAATTGAGAATAGTATTTACTATACCATCAATTCGCGGAAAGTCAAGGAAGATTTCCGAAAAAAGCGGAAAAAAGCGGAGCAAGGCATCGGCAGACGGGCATCGGCGGGACTTGGTGACAGAATCCGGACCGGAATCGAAGGGGATGCGCGTTCCGCGGGAAAAAGGGATAACGAGTTTGATTTTCCCTCGCAGATATGATATATTATCCCATCACAATATCATGCGCGGCTGGTGAAATTGGCAGACACAAAGGACTTAGGATCCTTCGCCGTGAGGCATGCGGGTTCGAGTCCCGCGCCGCGCACCATATTTTTGAAGGTCTTACCCCGGTCCCGGACCGTTTTTCTCCATGAACTCCGACATTCGCTGTGCAAAAACATCAAGCCCGCTTCAAAGCGGCGTCCGGAAACACGAGCCTGAAAGCGTTTCGCCTTCGGGCGGTGCGGACCTGTCCGGGAAAACGGTCATCATCATCGGCGCCGGCCCCGCGGGGCTGACCGCCGGATACAAGCTGAGGCAGGCGAACAGGAATGCCCGTGTCGTCATCCTGGAAGAATCCGGCATGGCGGGCGGAATCTCGCGGACGGTGGAGCACAACGGCAACAGAATGGACATCGGCGGTCACCGTTTTTTCTCCAAGGACCCGGAGGTCAACGCGATGTGGGAAGAGCTCATGCCGCTCCAGGGGAAGCCTGCCTTCGATGACAGGAAACTCGGGCGTGCAGTCTCTGCCGCGCCGGGCGGCCCGGACCCGGAAGAAACCGAACGCGTGATGCTCTCCCGGCCGCGCGTTTCGAGGATTTATTACAAGCGGCATTTCTTCGACTACCCCGCGAAAATGAACTGGAACACGTTCCGGAACATCGGCCTGCCGACAACATTCGAGGTCGGGCTGAGCTACCTGCGCGCCATCCTGAAACCACTGCCGGAAAACTCGCTCGAGACATTCTACATCAACCGGTTCGGGCGCAAACTGTACACCATGTTCTTCGAGGGATACACGGAAAAGGTCTGGGGGCGCCACCCGCGGGAGATTTCCGCATCCTGGGGCGCACAGCGCGTGAAGGGACTATCCGTCGCGGTGGCGCTCAAGAACGTTTTCTCCAGACGCAACGCGCCCGGACCAGGCAAACGCCGCAAAGTCGAAACGTCGCTGATCGGCGAGTTCCGCTACCCGAAATACGGCCCCGGGCAGCTGTGGGAAACGGCGGCCGCCGAATTCGAAAAGATGGGCGGCACGGTCCTGCTGAACCACCGGGTCACGCAGATACTGACACGGGACGGGCTGGTGCGGGAAGTCGTTTGCGAGACGCCCGCGGGGAAAGCATCGTTCGAGGCGGATTACGTGATCTCCTCCATGCCGCTCAAGGACCTGGTCGGCGGCATGAACGACGTCCCGCCGGAAGTCAGGAGCGTTGCCGCGGGACTGCCCTACCGCGACTTCGTGACGATCGGGCTGCTCGTGGACAGGATCAACCTTCGGAACGAAACGAAGCTGAAAACTCTGAACGGCATCATCCCGGACTGCTGGATCTACGTTCAGGACACAGGCGTCAAACTGGGGCGTATCCAGATCTTCAACAACTGGTCGCCCTACATGCTCCGGGACCCGGAGCATTCGCTCTGGATCGGGCTGGAGTATTTCTGCCTCGAAGGGGACGGGTTCTGGAGCATGACGGAAGCCGAATGGAAGGCGTTTGCAGTGTCCGAACTGGTCAGGATGGATATCCTGAATCCCGGAGAAACGGTCCGCGACTGCCATGTGGAAAAAGTCAGGAAGGCATACCCGGCCTATTTCGATACCTACGAGCAGTTCGATGTGCTGCGCGGCTATCTGGATTCGATCGCGAACCTGTACTGCATCGGACGAAACGGCCAGCACCGGTACAACAACATGGACCACAGCATGGTGACGGCGTTCGAGGCGGTGAAAAACCTCCTGGCGGGGCGTTCCGGCGATAAAACCGCCATCTGGAACGTGAACACGGAAAAGGAATACCACGAGGAATCCTGACCGAATCCGGGGACCTTCGCCGGACCGGCGGTTCAGGGGACGGGTTGTTTGTTCAGGGGATGACCGTCTGCACCAGCGTCATGTACACCGCGGTCCCCGCAAGAATGGACAGCAGCGGATTTCGTTTCCACAACTGAAGCGCCACGACCACGACCGCCGCGGCGATCTCCGCCAGCCCGAACAGGTGATCGGCGGGCGCCCGGTCCCGGACATAGCATGCGAAACAGTACACCACAAGCATGGCGATCGCCGCCGGAGAGAGGACTTTCCCGATGCTCAGGACCAGCGCGGGCGGACGTCTCCCCGTGCCGAAGAACAGGAACGGCAGCGCGCGGAGCAGGAACGTAACGACGGCGGTCACGGCGGTCAGCAGCAGGAGATACTCGGTCGATGTCCCGCTCATGATCTCCCTCCGGGTCTCCACGACTCCAGTTTCTCAAGCGGCTTCCGGAACACGATCAGGGCGGAAAGCATGAGGATTATGGACGGGATCAGCATTCTCCCGGCGCCGAAGACCAGCGCACAGACGACGGACGCCAGCAGGCCGACCGCCGCATACACCCGGTTTCTGCATTCCCTGCACTGGTCGGTCAGGATCACCAGGAAAAGCGCGGTCATGGCGAAGTCGATGCCCTTGTTCGGAAACGGCAGGGCCGTCCCGGCAAGCGCGCCGGAAACGACGCCGATGATCCAGTAGCAATGGTTCAGCGCGGCAAGCGTGAGGCAGTACAGGATGGAATCCCCTCCGGGCGGGACCTTGTTCTCGACCTCGAGCGCATAGGTCTCGTCGGTGAGGCTCCAGATCAGATAGAGTTTCTTCGCGATGGGGAGCCCGCGGAAACGTTCGACGAGGGAAAGGCCGTACATGGAATATCGGATGTTCAGGCAGACGGTCAGGAGCGCCACTTCGAGCATCGGCTGCGCTTTCTGAATCCAGTCCACAAGCATGAACTGAAGCGCGCCGGAAATGCTGGTGGCGCTGGTCAGGAACGCCCAGAGCGCAGGGTGTTCGACCCCGCTATTCGTGGCCAGCAGAACGCCCGCCGCAAATCCCATGGTGGTATATCCCATCAGGACTGGCAGCGAGCTGACAAAGGCCTGTTTCAAGACCGGTTTCCGATTCATGGCTGATTTTTTCCTGAAAATGAAGCAATAAATATAACACCGTTCCCGTGAAATACAAAACCGTTTCCCATTCTTTTCGTCCCCTTTTCGCCCTTTCCGGTCTTTTTTCTTGAAAATACGGCGTCCGCGTGATATATTATATGCTAATACAAAACACACTGCACAGCCGAGATCCGCATCCCTGCGCGGATCCGGCAGAAAAAGGATTATTTTTCATCATGAATGATGATAAAGCTCCGGCCGGGAAGGCCGGGGAGTCTGCCTGCAACGTCATGAACCCGGGGGAATGCACCCTGGCGGAACTCCCTGTCGGCGAGACGGGCATCGTAATCAGCATGAAGCCGTCCCTGCGCGGGAGAAAGAAATTTGCGGACGTCGGGATCGTGCCCGGCACCCGGCTTGAGATGGAGGCGCACGCGCCGTTCGGGGGGCTTCTCCGCATCAAGGTCATGGAGAGCAGCCTGTCCATCCACCGCGACGATGCAGCAAACATCATCATCCGCAGGCAGGATCCCTCATGAGCCGAAAATACCGGATCGTCCTGGCCGGGAATCCGAACTGCGGCAAAACAACGATATTCAACTGCCTTACCGGCGCACGCCAGCACGTCGGCAATTATCCCGGCGTGACGGTCGAGAGCAAGACCGGCGAATTCATGCTCGGGGAAGACGAGATCGAACTCATCGACATTCCCGGCGTCTACAGCCTTTCCTCCAGTTCGCCCGAAGAGGGCGTCGCATTCGAGGAACTCACCAAGCCGGGGATCGACCTCATCATGAACGTGATCGACTCGTCGATCCCGCAGCGCAGCCTGTATCTCTCCACGCAACTGGCGGAGCTTCACATCCCGATGCTGATCGTCTTCAATATGAGCGACGAGGCAAAGCGGAAAGGCCTCAAGTTCAACATTCCGAAACTCCAGTCCTACTTCGGATGCAGCATCGTGCAGACGGTCGGATCGCGCGGGGACGGCATCGACAAACTCAAAACCGCCCTCGCGGAAAGCCTTCTCCACCTTGAAGACCACGACGTCCCGAAACTCACTTACGGCGCGGATGTCGACGACGCCATTCATGAGCTCGTGCAGTGGATCGAGCCCGCCATGACCGACCGCGTCCACCACATTCCCGCGCGTTTCTTCGCCATCAAGCTGCTGGAAAAGGACACCTGCGTGATGCGGCTTCCCGAGTTCCAGAACCTCGACGCCATCATCGACGCCCAGATCACGCACCTGTACGCCCGGCACGCCATCACCGCGGAGACGTTCATGGCCGACTGCCGGTACGCCATGATCTCCGGCGCATGCCGCGACGCCATCTCGTTTACGCAGGAACGCCGCCGCGAAATCTCCGACAAGATCGACGCCGTGGTCACGAACCAGTGGGTCGGCCTGCCGCTCTTCTTCGTCATCATGTACCTGATGTTCTGGTTCACGTTCACCTGCGCCGCACCGATGACGGCCGGAATCGAATGGATGTTCGCCTGGATCCAGGGGCTGATCGAACGCTTCTGGTCGCCGGACGCCCAGCCCGTCCTCCGCAGCCTCCTCATCGACGGCGTGATCCACGGCGTGGGCGGCGTGGTGGTCTTCCTGCCGAACATCCTGTTCCTCTTCCTCGCGATCGCGTTCCTGGAGGACACCGGCTACATGGCGCGCGCGGCGTTCGTGATGGACGGCATCATGCGCAAATTCGATTTGCAGGGGAAGAGCTTCGTGCCGCTGGTGCTCGGGTTCGGGTGCAATGTTCCCGCGATCATGGCGACGCGCAGCATCGAGTCCGAACGCGACCGCCGGACGACGATCCTGGTGCTGCCGCTGATGAGCTGCGGCGCGCGCCTGCCGATCTACGTGCTGCTGGTCCCGGCGTTCTTCGCGGTCAAATACCAGGCGTTCATCATGTTCCTGATCTATGCCATCGGCGTCGCGTTCGCGATGGTGGCCGCACGCATCCTCAAATCGACGCTGTTCAAAGGCGACGGCGAGGTCTACCTGATGGAGCTCCCGCCCTACCGCGTCCCGACGGCGAAAAGCATCCTCCTGCACATGTGGGACCGCGGGGTGATGTACCTGAAAAAGGCCGGCACGATCATCCTCGGCGTCTCCGTGCTGCTCTTCATCGCAAACAATTTCCCGGAGAAGAAGACGTTCGACGCCGATTACGGCACGCAGATGCTGGCCGTCGCCGCCGACACCTCGCTGACCGCAGCCGAGCAGGCCGCCGCCGTCAGGCACATCGAAAACATGCGCCGCGCCGAGGCCGCCGAATACACCATTTCCGGCCGCGTCGGCAAGTTCCTGGAACCCGCGTTCCGGCCAATCGGCTTCGACTGGCGCGTCACGACCGCCGCGATCGGCGCACTGGCCGCCAAGGAAGTCTTCGTCTCCCAGCTCGGCATCCTGTACGCCGAAGGAGAAGGCGCCGGGGACGACGAAAACGAGGACCAGCAGGAACCGCTCCGTCAGCAGCTCCGCCGCGCCTACACCCCGCTGCAGGGGTTCTGCATGATGCTCTTCTGCCTGCTCTCCATCCCGTGCCTCGCCACACTGGCGATCATCCGCAAGGAGCTGAACTCGTGGAAATGGATGTTCCTGGAAGCGGCCGGGCTCTTTGCCCTGGCTTACGTGACCACGCTCATCGTCTACCAGATCGGCCTGCTGCTGAAGATCGGCACTAACCATCTGCTTTAGGCTTGAAAAAGCGGTTGCCTCCTGCAAATGCAAACAGCCGCAACCGGCACTTTAGAATTCAAAATGCCGGTTGTGGCAAAAAGAGAGAGATTGGAACAGGATGGAACAGTTAACGCAGGAATCACTATGCCGGGAAACAGTCTGGCAGTGTTTTTTTTGTTTTTTCTGTGTCACAACTTGATTTTTCTTCTTTTCCGTAGTATAGTAGGGACTGCATTATAGCGAGCGGTTATTCTCATTAAGCTCAGTGGTTATTGAGCTTTGAACTCCGTCAAACAAAACAGAAAAGAGGTAACAATGATTTTCAAATGCTTAACAAAGAATGAAATCCTCGTTGCTGACAAGGGATGCTGTCCGAATGATGAATGCAGACCATACGATGAATGCTATCCGGCAGATTGCGATTGTCACCCCGGAGATGACAGCTGGTGTCGCCCCGAGCTTGGGGACGAGTGCGCTCCCTGATTTTATAGTCTGAAGTTTCCATTCATTAGTAGAGCATAATAGCAGATTGTCTTTTTTTGGCAAATAACAGATTCGTTTTTGCTGTTTTTACAAAGAACATGCTTTGTTTCTGTGATAATGTGTATTATGTCAAGGGGAGGGTTAATGCTTGTCTTTATGACTTGAATTTCAAGAAACTGTATCATATCTCCCCCACAGAGATTGCTTTCCTTGACAGGATTATCGGAAAGTGTGAAAATGAACTGGTTTTGTCATCTGATGAGAAAGAGGCATTCCATCAACTTCAGGTTCTGCATCTTGTCCATGATGCTTCCGAGTTGAATTCCGGTGATATCAGATCCGCATCAGCTCCCGCCATAAAACAGGCATGGATTGAGGTTACACAAACCTGTAATTTATTCTGTTGCCACTGTTATGAGGATTCTGCTCCAGTTCGTCATGAGAGAATGACAATGGAGGATTTTCATCACTGTATTGATGAATTGGAAAAAGAGCGTATTCCTTATATCCAGTTTATAGGGGGCGAGCCTCTTTGCCTGAAAAGCATACTCAAGGAAATGATTGATTACACATTGAACAAGTTCTCGAAAATAGAGGTCTTCACCAATGGAACATTGATTTCAGATGAGTGGGCCCGATACTTTGCGGCAAATAATATTCATGTCGCATTGTCCGTTTATTCTTATATCCCGGAAATGCATGATGCTGTAACAAGAAAACAAGGTTCATTCTTGAAAACAACCAGTGGAATTCAGAGACTGAAAGACCATAATGTCAAGTACCGCGTTGCCAACGTGCTTATGAACGGAGTGGAACTCGGCAAAAAGAATACGGATTTATTTCGATTGAGTCCCAATAAGGATGTCATCCGAATGTCCGGACGAGGGAATATTGGACTGCTGAATGAGAAGCTGATCCGAAAGAAGCTTATTGATTTGAGGACATTTGAAGCTCCGCTTAAACCCAATTTGGTTCGCCAGTCGTTTTCCTTTCATCAATGCTTCAGCACACATCTTTATGTTGATGCAAATTTAAATGTTTACCCCTGTGTGATGGAAAGGCGGTTGTGCCATGGTTCTTTGAAGAATAAACCATTGAGAGAGGTTTTGAAACAGGATATATTTACGCTTAATAAAGACAAAGTGGAAGAATGCATGCGGTGTGAGTTCAGATATTGTTGCTTCGACTGTCGTCCAAATTCATTTTCCGATAATGTATTCGCCAAACCATGGTATTGCACATATTCCCCTGATCAAGGCATATGGCTGTCGCCGGACGATTTAATCAATAAAATCTTAGACCGGAGGTATTAGTACCCCCCCCAAACAATATAACACTACCGAAAAAACAATCTGCGTGTTTTTCACATTCAGAATGTATGTTTTTTAACGTAATATTACGCGAAAAAAATGAAACAGCAAGTCCGTCTATTCTCCGGCGCCGCCATGCGTCACCGGTTCACCCTGGTTGAACTTCTGGTCGTGATCGCGATCATCGTGATCCTGGCCGGGGTGCTTCTGCCTGCGCTGTCGTCGTCGCGGGACAGCGCCCGCCTGGCCCTCTGCCTCGGCAACATCCGGGAAGTCACGCTGATGCATCTTTTCTACGCCGACGCGAGCAACGGGGTCTTCTGTCCCGCCTGGGACACGAACTTCTCCAGCTGGGAGTCCTCGAGCAACCACCGCGGGCCGGGCATCCTCTCCCGCGTCGTACCGGATTCCAGCGCCGCCAGCGGACGCGTCTTCGAGTGTCCTGTGGCGAAATCCGCCCTCTACACCAACCTCGCCTGGACCGCCCGTTACGCCGGATACGGCATGAACTATCTGCTTTCCTTCAGCGAGCCTTCCGCTCAGCCGCCGAACTACCGCATCTGCCGCATCCAGAACGTGAAAATGCCGTCGCGGCTGGTCCTCCTTTCCGATACCGCA
Source organism: Lentisphaeria bacterium (assembly GCA_017541665.1). Classification (GTDB taxonomy): domain Bacteria; phylum Verrucomicrobiota; class Lentisphaeria; order Victivallales; family UBA1829; genus UBA1732. The sequence continues at coordinate 61,563 of JAFXYP010000076.1, forward strand.
TGTTTCCTCGCCGGGAGCGACGGCCGCCCCTCGCCGACCGCGTATCTGTACAATCCGTCCTCCGGCAAGGGCGGCTATTCCGATTTCCGGCATTCCGGCAAATGCGCGGTCTCCTTCGTGGACGGCCATGTCTCCGCCTGGACGGACTTCACGCCGCGTCCCCCGGACTCGTCCGGCTGGGAAAACCGCGTCGGCTACCTGGCCCCCGACGATGCCATCTACGATCCGTTCCGGAAGGCACCGGACCAGGCGCCGCCGGAAGACAATCCGGAACCGGAGAAGATCCATGTCGAGGACGTTCCAATCCTGATCTCGCCCGGCCCCGTCCCCGCGGATATCGCCCCGAAGATCTCGCCCGGACCGGGGAACTGACCATTCCCACGGGAATACCATTCTCTGCGGAGGAAAAACCGCATCTTTCGGCATATCCGCACGCGGAAGGGCGTTTTCCGGCTTGTTTATTCGGAAAAGCGTGCTATATTATTGTTTGCGCATTTAAAAAACCTGCAAACAACCCACCCTCAACACACCCACAGGGGAAATCATGAACAGTGCTTTTTCCTACCTCGGAGAAGTGGAGCCCGACAAGGGCAACCTGATCAAGGGGCTCCAGCTCATCCAGACCCGCGAGGGATACGTCTCGAACGACGGCATCCTGGCTGCGGCGGAACATTTCGGCATTCCGGCCGCGGAAGTCGAAGGCGTCCTGACGTTCTACGCCCAGTTCAAACGCACCAAACCCGGCAAGTACAAACTCAGCGTCTGCGACGGCACCGCCTGCCATATCAAGGGGTCCACGCAGATCCGCGCCTGGGTCTCCGCCGAACTCGGCATCGGCGACGGCGAGACCACCGAAGACGGGCTTTTCTCCATTGAGACCGTGGCATGCCTCGGCTGCTGCTCCCTCGCCCCCGTCCTCTCCATCAACGGACGCGTCTACGGCAAGCTCGATCGCAAAAGCCTGACCAAAATCCTCAACGAGTACAAAGCGAAAGGCTGATCCGCCATGGCAGACATCAAACGCATTAAAGTCGGGACCGCATCCTGCGGTCTGGCCGCCGGAGCGGGCGCAGTCCTGGAAGCCCTCCGCAAGCAGGCCGGCAGCATCCCCGTCAGCGAAGCCGGCTGCATGGGCCACTGCTACGCCGAACCGATCGTGGAGCTCGAACTCACCGACGGATCCAGCATTTTCTACGGCCGGGTGAAAGGCACCGACGAGGCCGCGGCCGCCATCCTCGCACAGAGCGAAGAAGGCCGGTTCGTCTTCCCGGAGAAACGCTCCAAGCTCGAACGCCTCCTTGTGACCAAGCTCGCCGGGCGCATCGACCCCGTTTCCCTGGATGAATACAAGGCCAACGGCGGGTTCTCCGCCCTCGAAAAAGTCCTGACCATGACCCCGGAACAGGTCGTCGACGCGGTCAAGGCGTCCGGCCTCCGCGGACGCGGCGGCGCCGGATTCCCCACCGGCATGAAGTGGAGCTTCCTCGCTGCCAAGAAGGTCCCGGACAAAGTCCAGATCTGCAACGCCGACGAAGGCGACCCGGGCGCGTTCATGGACCGCTCCATGATGGAAAGCGTCCCGTACCAGGTCCTCGAAGGCATGCTCATCGGCGC